>JAVEWF010000037.1:0-13010 GCA_034004665.1 Rhodocyclaceae bacterium
CCGCTCGCCTACTGCCGCGAGGCCGATCTGGTCGAATGGGCGAAGCTCAGGGAGTTTCCGATCATTCCCTGCAACCTCTGTGGCAGCCAGCCGAATTTGCAGCGTCAGCAGGTGGCCGAGATGCTGCGCGACTGGGACCGGCGTTTCCCGGGGCGCATCGAGACGATGGCCCGCAGCCTTGCCAACGTCGTGCCGTCCCACCTGATGGATGCGAAGCTGTACGGCTTCGCCGGCCTGAAGGCGACCGGCGTGCCCGATCCGGACGGCGACACGGCCTTCGACGCCGAAGACCCGCCGCCCGTCGCGACGATCAGTTTTTCAGGCAGTCGCTCATGAAGGCCTTGCGGGCGTCACCCGTGAGGCCCTTGGTCTTGGCATCCGCATTGCAGGTCTTCATCTTGTCCTGCTGGGTCTGGCGGGCGGCCTGATTCTCGGCGCGGCGCTCTTCGCGCGCGGCCTTGTTTTCGGCCTGCCTGCCGGACAGGCAGCCCTTCATGAAATCCTTGCGTTCCTGGCCCTTCATGCCCTTGGCCTCGGCATTGCAGTCTTTCATGCGCTGCTGCTGGGGGGTGGGTTTCTTGTCGTCCGCGGCGAAGGCGGCCGGGGCGAATGCGAACTGACCGGCGAGGACGGTGGTGGCGAGGACGGCGAGCAGTTTCTTCATGATGGCTCCTTGACGGGTTGCGAAGCGCATCAGTGTATATGCTAATGCGATGCCACGTGGTGCGTTTCCGCGGCGGCGCGGCCGTGGCCGGCATGTAGCGGATGCGGGTTGCGCGGGCCGAGCAGGCCGCCGGCGAGCATGCCCAGCGCGCTGGCGATGAAGCCGAACAGCTGCGGCTCGATGTCCCCTTCCGGCACGAACAGTTCGAACAGCAGCCAGGTGCCGAGGCCGAGCACGATGGCGAGCGTCGCGCCGAGGTTGTTGGCGCGCTTCCAGAACAGGCCGGCGGCGAGCGGCACGAAGGCGCCGGCCAGCGTGATGCGGTAGGCGTTCTCGACCATGCCGTGGATGCTGGTGTCGGATGAGAGGGCGTACAGCGTGACCAGTCCGGTGAATGCGGCGACCGTGATGCGCGTGGCCAGCAGCAGCTGGCGGTCGCTCATGTGCTTCCAGAAGCCCTTGAGCACGTTCTCTGAAAAGGTGACCGACGGGGCGAGCAGCGTGCCCGAGGCGGTGGACATGATGACCGAGAGCAGGGCGCCGAAGAAGATGATCTGCGCGGCGACCGGCATGTAGCCGATGATCAGGTTGGGCAGGATCAGCTGCGAATCCTCGGCCATCAGCTTTTCGACCAGCGCGGGGTCGATCAGCGTGGCGGTGTAGGCGAGGAACAGCGGGATCGCGGCGAAGAAGAAATAGCTGACGCCGCCGAGGGTGGTGCCCCAGATGGCGGTGCGTTCGTCCCGCGACGAATTGACGCGCTGGAACACGTCCTGCTGCGGGATCGAGCCGAGCATCATGGTGAACAGCGCGGCGATCCAGGCCAGCATGTCGAGCGGCTCCAGTTTCGGCAGGAACTCGAACTTGCCGGCGGCCTGGGCATGCGCGATCACGGTGCCGATGCCGCCGGCCATGTCGCCGGCGATCCAGGTGACGTAGAGCAGGCCCAGCACGATGACGATCATCTGCACGAAGGTGGTGAGCGCCACCGACCACATGCCGCCGAAGAGCGTGTAGACGAGCACCACGCCGGCGCCGATCAGCACGCCCTGCTGCGTCGAGATCGCCCCGGCCGACAGGACGTTGAAGACGAGCCCGAGCGCCGTCATCTGCGCACCGACCCAGCCGAGGTAGGACAGCACGATGCAGATGGACAGGATGAGCTCGGTCTGGCGGTTGTAGCGGATGCGGAAGAAGTCGCCCAGCGTCAGCAGGTTCATGCGGTAGAGCGGGCGGGCGAAGACGAGGCCGAACAGGATCAGGCACAGCGAGGCGCCGAGCGGATCGGAGATCAGTCCGCGGAAACCCTTCTCGATGAAGGTGGCCGAGATGCCCAGCACCGTCTCGGCGCCGAACCAGGTGGCGAACACCATCGCCAGTACCATGTGGAAGGGCAGGTGGCGGCCGGCGACGATGTAGTCGCGCGCGTTATGCACGCGCGTCGCGGCGAACAGGCCGATGCCGACCGACACCACCAGGTAGAGGATGACGAACCACAAGAGCATGAGCGACCCCCGCGAAGCCCGCCACCCGGCGGAAGCTGGAATGGCGCGCGATTATAAAGAAGGTGCCGTCCTGCCGGCGCCGACTTTTCAGACGAAGGGCAGCGCCGCGAGCAGCAGTGCGGCGGCAGCCAGCAGCAGTGCCGCCCGTGCCAGCCGGCGGCTCGCCGCCGCGTCTTCCCGCAGCTGGGCGACCAGCTGCGCGGTATCGCTGCGCGCATCGGCCTGCACCAGCGCCTGATGCGCGAGGCGCGGCAGCTGCGGCAGCAGGGTCGCCCACTGCGGGCCTTCCTTCTTCACGTGGTTGACGAGGCCGCGCCAGCCGAGCTGCTCGCGCATCCAGCGTTCGAGGAAGGGCTTGGCGGTATCCCACAGGTCGAGGTCGGGGTCGAGCATGCGGCCGAGGCCCTCGATGTTGAGCAGGGTCTTCTGCAGCAGCACGAGCTGCGGCTGGATCTCGACGTTGAAGCGGCGCGAGGTCTGGAACAGGCGCAGCAGCACCTTGCCGAAGGAGATTTCCTTGAGCGGCCGGTCGAAGATCGGCTCGCAGACGGCGCGTACGGCGGCTTCCAGTTCGTCGACGCGGGTGTCGCGCGGCGCCCAGCCCGATTCGATGTGCGCCTCGGCGACGCGCTTGTAGTCGCGCTGGAAGAAGGCGAGGAAGTTGATCGCGAGGTAGTTCTTGTCGGTCTCGGTCAGCGTGCCGACGATGCCGAAGTCGAGCGCGACATAACGGTTGAAGGTGGCGGAAGCGTCGGAAACGAGAATGTTGCCGGGGTGCATGTCGGCATGGAAGAAGCCGTCGCGGAACACCTGGGTGAAGAAGATCTCGACGCCGGCGCGTGAAAGCGCCTTCAGGTCGATGCCCGCGGCACGCAGGCGCTCCATCTGGCCGATGGGGATGCCGTGCATGCGCTCCATCGTCATTACTTCGTGGGTGCACCAGTCCCAATGCACCTCGGGCACCAAGAGCAGCTTCGAGGCGGCGAAGTTGCGCCGCAGCTGCGAGCAGTTGGCCGCTTCGCGCATCAGGTCGAGTTCGTCGCCGAGGTGCTTGGCGAATTCGGCCACCACCTCGCGCGGCTTGAGGCGCTTGCCGTCGGACCAGAAGCGCTCCAGCAGGCCGGCGAAGGTATCGAGCAGCGCGAGGTCGTGCCCGATCACCGGCGCGATGCCGGGACGCAGCACCTTGACGGCGACTTCCTTGCCGTCATGCAGGGTGGCGAAGTGCACCTGCGCGACGGAAGCCGAGGCGATCGGAGCGCGGTCGAAGCTCGCGTAGATCTCGGCCAGCGGGCGGCCGAAGCTCGCCTCGATTTCGGCGATGGCCTGATCGGGCGGGAAGGGCGGGACGCGGTCCTGCAGCAGCGCCAGTTCGTCGGCGAGGTCGGCCGGCAGCAGGTCGCGGCGTGTGGACAGCACCTGGCCGAACTTGACGAAGATCGGCCCGAGCGCTTCGAGCGCCTCGCGCAGGCGCTGGCCGCGCGGCGCTTCGAGGTCGGTGCGGCTGCGCCAGAAGCACAGCGTGTTGACGAGGCCCAGCGGCAGCGCGAGCCGGCCGCTCGGATCGTGTTCGAGAATGAGGCGGTCGAGGCCGAACTTCAGGCCGACGCGGGCAATCTTGGCAAGGCGGAAAAGGCGCACGGCATCAGGGCATCAGGCGAAGCGCGCACTTTAGCACCCGCGGAACAAAAGTCGGCCGTGGCAGGACGGCGGGTCAGAGGTGCAGATAGCTCGGATTCTCGATCATGCCGACCGCCTGGATGATCGCCTCGATGGCCTGCGGGCGGGTGAAGCCCTGGCGCCAGGCGAGGGCGACGCGCCGCGACGGGGCCGGCGTCTCGAAGGGAATCGACACGACCAGGTCGTTCCGGTAGATGCCGCCCAGCGAGGCCGCCGGCAGCACCGAAATGCCATAGCCCGAGGCCACCATGCAGCGCACCGTCTCGATGGAATGTCCTTCGTGCGTCGAGCCTTCGGCGTGGCTGATCTCCGGGCAGGCGTCGAGTACCTGCTCGCGGAAGCAGTTGCCGGCCTTGAGCACGAGGACGTCGTCACCGCGCACGTCGCAGGAGGGAATCTGCTTGCGCTTGGCGAACGGATGCCCCTTCGGCACGACCACTTCGAACGGCTCGTCGTAGAGCGCATGCGTCTTGATGCCGGGGATGTCGAAGGGCAGCGCGATGATGGCCGCATCCACCGTGCCGTACTTGAGATAGTCGGCGAGCAGCGCGGTCATGCTTTCCTCGATGAACAGATGGGTGTCCGGCGCGACCTTCTTCATCGCGGCGATCAGTTCGGGCAGCAGGTAGGGGCCGATGGTGTGGATGACGCCGAGCCGGAAATTGCCGTGCAGCGGATCCTTGCCAAGCTGGGCGACCTGCTCGATGCGGCGCGTCTCGTCGAGCGCCTTGCGTGCCTGGCCGACGACCTGCCAGCCGAGTTCGGTCAGCGCGACATGGCCCTTGTTGCGTTCGATGAGCGACACGCCGAGTTCGGTTTCGAGATTCTGCAGCGCCACGCTGAGTGTGGGCTGGCTGACATGGCAGCGCTCGGCAGCCTTGCTGAAGGAGCCTTCGTCGGCGAAGGCGACCAGGTATCGCAGTGCGGAAAGTTTCATGTCTGTGCGTATAGGAAATGGCTATGCAGCAAATAGGCAAAAGCTATATTTTATCTTAAAAATCATTGACTTACGTCAACATCCTTAAGCATTGTAGGGGTATCTTGCGGCACTGCGCAAGATGCTTTGCCCCCAATTTTTTTACTTGTAAAGGGAGTCCCAAATGAAAATCCGTACCCTCGTCGCTTCCCTGGCGGTCATCGGTGCCGTCGCCGGCGCTGCCGTCGCCAACGCACAGGATCTGGTCAAGCCGATCAAGCCGGCGGCCAACATCAACCTCGGCATGGTCGAGCTCGGCAAGAAGCTCTATTTCGACCCGCGCCTGTCGAAGTCCGGCTTCATCAGCTGCAACAGCTGCCACAACCTGTCGATGGGCGGCACCGACAACATTCCGACCTCGATCGGCGACAAGTGGCAGCAGGGCCCGATCAACGCCCCCACCGTGCTGAACTCCAGCCTCAACCTCGCCCAGTTCTGGGATGGCCGTGCGGCCGACCTGAAGGAACAGGCCGGCGGCCCGATCGCCAACCCGGGCGAAATGGGCTTCACCCACCAGCTGGCCGTCGGCGTGCTCGAGACCATCCCCGAGTATGTGCGCGAATTCAAGATGGTCTTCGGCAAGGACAAGATCGACATCGAGCAGGTGACGTTGGCGATCGCCGAATTCGAGAAGACCCTGGTGACGCCGAACTCGCGCTTCGACCAGTTCCTGCTCGGCAAGAAGGACGCGTTGACCGCCGACGAACAGGCCGGCTGGAAGCTGTTCCAGGACAGCGGTTGCGTCGCC
Source organism: Rhodocyclaceae bacterium (assembly GCA_034004665.1). Lineage (GTDB taxonomy): Bacteria > Pseudomonadota > Gammaproteobacteria > Burkholderiales > Rhodocyclaceae > Sulfuricystis. Next base: position 5,574 of record JAVEWF010000037.1, read on the forward strand.
TGCCACAACGGCGAGGCGCTCGGCGGCGCCTCCTTCCAGAAGATGGGTCTGTTCGAGGCCTACAAGACCACGGCGGCCGCCAAGGGCCGTGCCGACGTGACCGGCAAGGACGCCGATCGCATGATGTTCAAGGTCCCGACCCTGCGCAACATCGAAATGACCTACCCCTACTTCCATGACGGCGCCTACTGGACCCTGAAGGAAGCGGTGGACGTCATGGGCCGCCTGCAGCTCGGCAAGAAGTTCAACGACAAGGAAAACGCCCAGATCGTCGCCTTCCTGAAGACCCTGACCGGCGACCAGCCGATCTTCCGTCTGCCGATCCTGCCGCCGTCGCGCGACAACACGCCGAAGCCGACGCCGTTCTCGAAGTAACTCTCCGTACCTACCCCCTTGGAGAGAGTGCCCCGGCGTGCCGGGGCATTTTTTTCGCCTGCAGGCCATCGGGGTTTTCGGGCGGCGGCGATCGTTCAATGACATTGGGCGAACAGGGCCAGCATTTCGATGAGATCGTCGTTTTGCATGGTCTCCTCCATTGCAGTTCCCTGACCGTCAGGGAGCGGGATCGATCCTAAGCGGCGGGTGCTTATGAAGCCAATTGATAATCAGGATCAAGGTGATTGCCTTGCGCTATCAAAGTCGGCGCTGGCGGGACGGGGTTCGGGCTTCCCTTAAAATCCTGCCGCTACGAGGCAATCTCGGTCTGGATCAGGGAGCGCGTGCAAATGGAAGCAACTGCTCATTCCATGCAGGTGAAAGCGGGGGACAAGGAAACCGTCGGCAGCTACCGGCTGGCGTACTACACGCCGCAGGAAGCCCGCAAGAAGGGCGTCAAGATGTGTCTGGTGACGCTGGCGGCCGCGATCGTTTCTGTCGTCCTGCCGGGCGTGCACTTCGTCAGCGTTCCGCTGGGCATCCTGGCGTCGCCACTGGTCGGCGTTTACGTTTACAAGACCCGCAAGGGGGCGGCGAAGAGCATGGCCGCCGATTTCGATTGCCCGGCGTGCCAGGCGAAAAACCACGTCGCCTCCCCGAACATCACGGCTTACTACGTCAGCCAGTGCGCTGCATGCGGCTGCGAACTGCGGCTGGAACCTAGCTAGGCACCGCCTCGCCGCGCGCCCTCCTGGCGTCGCCAAGGATGTGGCCGAGCCACCACAGCGCCAGAAAGCGCTGCAGTTCGATCTTGTCGAAATTTTCCGTGGTGGCGATTTCGGCGGCGAGGAATTCGTATTCCTCGATCTCGCAGCGGTAATCGTCGAGTCCGGGATGGGCGCCGGCGATCAGCAGCGCCTCCTCGGCGGCGAAATGGGCGCGTGCCGCCGCCATCAGTTGGTCATAGGTTGCCGTGAAGCCCGCGTCGGCGGGCGCGTTGCCGCCGTCGACGGCGCACAGGTCGGCCAGTGCGTTGCACTGTTCGAGGAGGTGGCGGTGCTGTTCGTCGATGGCCGGGTGCCCGACCGTGAAACCCGGGTCCCAGTGCACGCGGTTGGGGGTCATGTGTTCTGTCGGTTGGTTCTCAAAAGCCGAGCGATTCGACCATCACGACAAGGTCGGCGAAGCTGGCGGCTTCGAGTTTACGTTTCAGGGCGGCCTTGTCGAGGCCTTCGCATTCGAAGCGGGTCAGGCCCACTTCGAAAGGCAGTTCGGTAATTTCCAGCGGCGACATGAAGCCGATGTTGCAAATGTGGGCGATGCACTGGCGTTCCGGCTCGGTGAGCGCGATGCCGTGATGGCGCCGGATTTCGAGATAGCGTTCGGCCGTGCGGTTGAGCACGCCGCTGAGCTCCATGGTGTTCTTCTGGCCGTCGGTGAGGATCGCCAGCGGCGGGCCGAAGAAGACCGGCGTCTTGCCGACATTGCGGGTTTTTTCCTCGCGCGTCAGCGCGGGGGCGACCCAGGTGGGGTCGCCCCGGATCGGCGCGGGCTTGTCAGGTGAATCCGACATCAGTGCGGAATGGGATGCACTTTTTCGTGGTCGGCGTTCGCCATGCCTTTCGGCAGCTGGGGCGATGGCTCGGGCTGCAGCTGGATGAAGCCGCGGTTGCGGACGCCGTCCTGCACGTTGTGCGGATTGTGGCATTCGGTGCAGGTGAACCAGCGCTTCTTGCCGTTGCTGGCGAACTCGCCGATGCGCTTGCCGTGAATGCCGTCCCGCCAGTCGCGCAGCTTGTCGCCGTGGCACTTGCCGCAGAGCAACTGGGGCTGGTCGAAGCTGACCGGATCGCCGAAGTTGTCGACGAGCTTGTTGCGCTGGGTGGTGTGGTGGCAGTCGAGGCACCAGATGCGGCCGCGACCGTGCTGGAAAGTGGCCAGATCGGGCACCAGCCCTTCCATGGTCGGGATCGCCGTCGGCTTCTTGTCCTTCGGCAGCGTCGGCGGATTGAACTGGGGGCCGACACCATTGTGGCAGGCGGTGCCGCACATCGGCAGGATGGCAAGCTTCTCGGAACGCGGCTTGACGAGCGCATGTCCCTCGGGGAGCTTCTCCAGTCCCGGCATCTTGCCCATCGGCACGGTACCTTCGAAGGGGTCGCCGTACCAGAGCGCCGCGCCGGTAGTGGGCGAGCACTTGACGTTGGGCCAGCCGGGCTTGATGTCCTGCTGGGTGATTTCCGAAGCGCCCTTGCGGCTTTCGAAGCAGACCAGGGGCTCCGTGGGGGCTGCCGTAGCTGCCTCGGTTGCCGCGGCTGCCGCCGGTTCGGCTGTCTTTTCGGCTGCGACGACGGAGTAGAGACCGCCGCCGGAGAGGGCGAGGATCGTCGCGTAGATAGCAATCTTTTTCATGATCGTCGCCTCACTTCGCCGCGACGGCCTTGGCGCCGCCGTATTTGATTTCGCCCAGCAGGATGCCGATGGCGCCCTTGAGCAGGATGGTCAGGATGAAGAAGCCGAAGGCCCAGATGCCGAGGGTCAGCAGCCATTCGACGAAGCTGGGGTAATACTCGGTCACTTCACCGATCGGGGAGGGGATGAAGCCGGGAACGACCAGGCCCATGCCTTTCTCGATCCAGATGCCGGCGAAGGTCGTGGCGCAGAGGATCGGCAGCACTTTGTAGTTCTTGCGGAACTTCGGGAAGATCAGGAACAGGAAAGAGCCGACCATCAGGATCACCGAAGACCAGAACCACGGCACCAGCTTGGTCAGCCCGTGCAGGCCGAACATCAGGTAGTAGAGGCCGTTGGCGTGCTCGGTGCGGGCGTAGAGCTCGACGACGACTTCCGACATGGTCAGGAAGATCGCGATGCCGAGGCAGTAGGTGACGATGGTGGAGAGCAGGTTGATCGCGCTGTCGTCGATCCAGAACCTGGTGTTCTTGCGGATGATCATGAAGGCCAGGATGATCAGCGCGGGACCGGCGGCGAAGGCGGTGACGATGAAGCGGATCGGCATCATGCTGTGGAACCACATCGGACGCGCCGGCAGGGTCGAGATCAGGAAGGCCGTGACGGTGTGGATCGAGAACGCCCAGATGATCGAGACATAGACGACCGGCAGGAACCACTTGTTGTTGACCTTGCCGCCCGTGTATTTCACCCACAGATAGTAAAAGCCGCAGATGAGGTTCAGGATCAGGTAGCCGTTCAGCACCAGCACGTCCCAGCCCAGCATCGAATGCGGGAAGTTGTAGATGCCGATGATCGGGATCATGTGCCACAGACGGTCGGGCCGGCCCATGTGGGCGAATACGAACATCATCACCATGATCACGGCGGCGATCGCCAGCATCTCGCCGAGCACCGTGACCTTGTGCATGCCCTCGTGGTGATAGACGTAGGCCGGGAAGACGATGGTCACCGCCCCGGCCGCCACGCCGACGAGGAAGACGAGGTTGGCGAAGTACAGGCCGTCGTGGATCTGGCTGGTCATGCCGGTGACGATCAGGCCATCGGTGTTCTGCAGGTAATAGACATACAGCATGCCGAGGATGAACACGGACAGCGTGCCCATCCAGGCATAGAACTTGGTGCCGCCCTTGAGGACGTAGCGCGTGTAGTCGGTCAGGAAACTGGTCAGCACGGTCCGCTCCTCAATCGTAGAAGTAGAAGAATTTCGGGAAGGTGTTGAGCTCGGCCTTGAGGCGGAACACGTTCTTCCGCTGCAGGATCTTGCTCACTTCGCTTTCCGGGTCGAGCAGGTTGCCGAACTTGCGGGCGCCGACCGGGCAGACCTCGACACAGGCCGGGTAGCGGCCATGGCGGGTGCGCTGCAGGCACCAGTGGCACTTCTCGACGACGCCGCGCATGCGCGGCCGGTTGCCCAGATAGTGGGTCACCGGATTCATCTCTTCCTTGGGCAGGACCGGGTTGGTGACGTTGAGGCGGCGCGCCCAGTAGGGGCAGGCGCCCATGCACATGCGGCAGCCGATGCACCAGTTGTAGTCGATGACCACCACGCCGTCCGGCTCGCGGTAGGTGGTGCGCACCGGGCAGACCTTGACGCAGGGCGGCTTCTCGCACTGCATGCAGGCGATCGGCATGTAGGTGGCATCCTCTTCCGGCACCTTCTCGGGGTTGTAATGGTACTGGCCCTCGAGCACCTGGCCGGCCGGGGTGTAGGCGTTGCCGCCGACCTGGATGCCGAGGCCTTCCGGATAGCCGTGATTCATCTTCTCGGCCTCGAACTTGCCGCGCTCCATGCGCAGCACCTGGATCCACTCGATCTTCTCGCCGGCGCGTTCCTTGCCGCGCGACTGGTTGTTCTCGGCAACGCAGGCATGGACGCAGCGGCGGCAGCCGATGCACTTGCGGATGTTGAGGGCGTAGCCCATCAGGACGCCGGGCTGCGCGTCGGTGGTATCGACGCTGACCTGCTTGCCGTATTCCGCGGAATAGCGCCGTTCGAGGCGCGCTTTCGCCTCGGCCTTCTCCTCGGCCGTCATCAGCCGGTAGTTCTTCTGGAAGTGCTCGGCCCATTCGACGGCCGCATGCGCGTCGTCGGACTGGGTCATCAGCGCGGCGGTACCCATCAGCGACGACATGCTCAGCATGCCGCCGGTCTTCAGAAAGTCACGACGCGTCGTTTTCAAAACTGCCCGGGAAGGATCTGCCGATGCCGGCTGGACCGGGCAACTGGATGCTGGCTCCTTGGCCGGACCGGCAGTGGAATTCTTGTTGATGGCCACAGTTGTTCTCCTGTAGGGGATGAGTCACCTGAATCGAGCGCGCGATGCTGCCATGCCTCGGGAAAGGGGTAGTTGATCCGAGTCAACGCAGACGACCTTGATGACCTGTTTCGACGGGGAATTGTTTCTATCGACACATAAGGACGTCGAATCCGGACGCTGCGGAAACACCGCGCCGTCCTGCGAGCGCCGACTTTCAGTGCGGGTCATCTTCCTCCCAGCCCGTGATCATGGTCCTGATGTGGGCGAAGGGGGTGTGGCCGGTCGTGGTCAGGTATACGTGGGCGATGAAGAACACCAGCATCATGAAGGCGCCCGCGGTATGGACCAGCGCGACGGTTTCGAGCGTCAGCCAGCGATCTATGCCGAAATCCTTCCAGTAGGCATAGAAGAGGTAGAACAGTCCCGAGCCCCAGATGATCGGCGAGACCATCGACAGCAGCGCGAGGTAGGCGAGCCGCTGCAGGGGATTGTGTTTCTTCGAGCTGGTCTTCCTGAAGGGGTGCGGCGCATGGGTGAAGATGCCCACCGTGTAGTAGCGCACCATGGCGCCGACCTTCCTGAAGGTCGGGATGTATTGCTGCCATTCGCCCGTGGTGAATTGCCAGAAGATGGTGAAGGCCCACAGCGTCAGCAGCGTCCAGGCGGTCAGGGTGTGATATTCGACGGCGCGCTGGAAGCCGAAATTCTCGTAGGTGCCGTGGATCTCGAAGCCGGTGATCAGCATGAAGACGATCAGCGCCGCCTGCGACCAGTGCCAGAAACGTTCGTAACGCTTGTAGAGATAGATGTAGCCGGGGCGGACGGGCGTGTTCATGATGTTTTCCTCGGTTTGCGGCACAGCACGCAGATGCGCAGGCCGCCGTGAATCAGGACCCCGACCAGGGCGAGGAGCGCGGCCGACCAGCCGGCCAGGTCGAGCCATTCGTTCCGGTGCAGTCCGGGCAGCCAGATGCCGTCGATGCCCTTCAGGCGGCTCGCGGCGCCATGGCATTGCGCACACGGAACGGCATCCGCCCTGGGGGCGACCATGTGCGTGATCGGCCAGCTCATTTCCGTCGCGACGAAATCGTACTTGCCGCTCCACGGCAGGCCGGCGGTCCGCATGCCGGTCTCGATGGCCTTCGGCCAGTCGTAGTTGTGCCACAGGGCGGTGTGGTCCTCGCCGGCGGTATGGACGACGAGGAGATTTTTGAGCTCCGGATCGTAGGCCTGCCTGCCGCGATGCACCTTGAAGGGCCAGATGCGCGCGCCCGTTTCGCCCGGGTTGCCTTCGGGACGGTTGATCTCGACGATGCGCGTCGGATCGATCTTCTCGCCGACGGTCTTGAAAGTGACCTGGCCGTTGAACCAGCGATATTCCGGCTGCAGGTAGGCATCCCACTCGAAATGACCCTTCTTCGAATCGAAGGCGCGCCGGCCGACGCTGTCCTTGACGAAGCGGGGCTTGCCGTCCGGACCCATCTGCGTCGCCGTCGACCAGTCCCAGACTTTTTCCGTACCGACGCTGCCGCGGGCGAACTCGGGGATGTGGCAGGTCTGGCAGGCCAGCGTGCCGGTATGCGCGTTGAGGCGCCCGGCATCCAGCAGGCTTTCCTTGTGCGGCTTGTCGCCATGGCAACTCTGGCAGGTGGCAGGGTTTTCGTCATGCTTGCCATGTGATTGCGGGGGGCCCGCGCGCGAGGCGCTGAAGGCATAGCGACTGCCGGCCACCTGATGCTGGCTCGTCTTGTGGCAGGTGACGCAGGAGAAATTCAGCCCCTTCGCATCCATGTGCACGTCGAGATACTTCTGCGGATTGCGCAAGGAACTGTCGAGGTCGCCGTGCTTGGTGCCGTCGCCGCCGGCGCCGTAGAAGTGGCAGGAGCCGCAGTTGGCACGGCTCGGCATCGCGACGTTCTGCGCCACCTTCTTGAGATCGACGGGCTCGACGAACTTGCCGGAACCGTGCGGAAATTCCTTGCGTTCGTAGATCGGATGGCCGGCGTCGCCCGGCAGCTTGCGGTAGATGCCGGTGGCGTCGTGGCAGATCAGGCAGTCGACGTTCTCTTCCTTCGCGAAGTCGAATCCCTTGTCTTCCCAGCCGTAGCCGGCGTGGCAGGCCATGCAGTCCTTCTCGTTCGAGATCGTGCTGGTGCAGAAATTGTTGATGATGTTCTTCTTGCCCAGCTTTTTGCCCGACCGGGGATCTTCGACCTCCCAGGTCCAGTGCTTGGTGTGCTGGACCTGTTTGGCCGCCTCGGTATGGCACACGAGGCAGGCCTTCGTCACTTCCGGGCCGGATTTGAAGTCCTGCTGCAACTCCTTGAAC
>JAVEWF010000037.1:13110-27046 GCA_034004665.1 Rhodocyclaceae bacterium
CGGCGATTCCCAGTGCCAGTCCGGCGAGCAGGCCACCGATGAGCTTCGACATGTTGCGTTTCCCCCTGTGTTGAGATGTTCAGTGTTGCGTCGGCTGCGTGCGGGATTCCCTGGCGGTGGCGCAGGGCTGCAGGCGTGTCGGCGCGCGGCGCCGCCCCGGCGTCTCCGGCTTCATCAGTCGGCCGCAATGACGATTGGCCTCCAGCGCGAGCGGCAGGATGGCCGGCAGGGCCTGGTTGGTCTTGAGCGTCGCGAAGCTGTCGCGGCTGGCATCCTGAAATAGCGGATTTGACTCGCGCTCCTCGCCGATGCTGCTGACGCGCCGCCCGGACAGGCAATGGCCGGGATAGACCAGTGTCTCGTCGGCGAGGACGAACAGGCGGCGGACCACGCTGTCATAGAGACACGCGCCGTTGCTGCCGGGTTCGTCGGTCCGCCCGCAGGCCCCGATCAGCAGGCTGTCGCCCGAGAACAGGCGGTCATCCCAGAGAAAGCTGAGGCACCCCGGCGTGTGTCCCGGCGTGGCCAGCACGCGGAGACGGATGTCGCCGCAGGCGACTTCGTCGCCATCGTCGAGCAGGCGGTCGGCATCGCTGATACCCGAGCGGCCGCCGACGGCGATGCGGGCATGCGTCCATTCGCGCAGCGAGTCCGCGGCGGTGATGTGATCGGCGTGCAGATGGGTTTCGAGTACCCATTCGAGGTGGAGGCCGAGCTCGGCGAGCATGCCGAGGTAGAGGGGCGTCTGGCTGACCACCGGATCGATGAGCAGTGCGGCACCCGTGCGTGCACAACCGGCCAGGTACGAAAACGCACCCGTGGCCTCGTCGCGCATTTGGCGAAAATGATGCATCTGCAATGCTTGTTCTGTCGTCGGACTTGATCCGGTCGGTGGTCACTCCTGCCGGCAACAGGTCAGCGGACTGATGATGATCCAGACAAGCGCGAGGCCGGCCAGCGAATAGATCAGCCACATGTCAACCTCCGTCGTGGCCGGCCGCCTCGCCCTTGATGAAACGAACCATGGCCAGCAGGAGGAGCGCCGGCGTACTGACGATCAGCAGGGCGCCGAGCAGCGGCGTGGCGGCGGCGATCTCGGCGACATGCAGGATCTGGTCGGAATGGGGCAGGACGCTCATGGCAGTCTCCTTCAGGGGGTGGATTTGTCTTCGCCGATCAGCAGGCGCGATTCGGCGAGGTACTGGTGCGGCGGGATCTCGAGGTTGGTCGGGGCGGGCATGTTCTTCAGCACGCGGCCGGCGAGATCGAACTGCGAACCGTGGCAGGGGCAGAAGAAGCCGCCATCCCAGTCCGGCGACATGCCCTGCACCGCCCCGGGCTGGAACTTCCCGGTCGGCGAGCAGCCGAGGTGGGTGCAGATGCCGATGGCGACGAAGATTTCCGGCTTGATCGAACGGTGTGCATTCGTCGCGTAGCCCGGTTGCTGAGGCTTTTCGGAGGCGGGGTCGGCCAGTTTGGGCTCGACCTTTTTCAGAGTGGCCATCATTTCCGGCGTGCGATTGACGATCCATACCGGCTTGCCGCGCCACTCGACGGTCAGCATTTCGCCGGGCGCCAGCGCCGAAATATCGACCTCCACCGGTGCGCCTGCGGCGCGGGCACGTTCGGAGGGCGAAAGGCTCGTCACGAACGGGACGGCGACCGCCATGCCCGCGGCAGCGGCAGCCGCACTGGTCGCGAACAGCAACTGTCGGCGTTTGGGATCGGGTTCGCTACCGCATTGGCAGGAGGCAGTACAGGCGGTCATCTTTTTGTCCAAGCGATTCTGTCGGGTCGGGTGGACTGACATACACAAGGAACGTGCCAATGCCGGCGAGTGGCGAGAAATTATTAACTAGCTGATATATATTAATAATTTAATCTATGCGCCATTCGTGGGTGGATTTGTGTCAAGGAAGGCATGAATAACTGCCATCTTATGTGCCATTAATGGCAGTATCGGTAAGGGTTGGGCGCGGATGAAAAATATATATTGATTTTGAGAAACATTCTCATATATGATGAGAACGCTTCTCAAATTATCGGATGATCGATGGCCACATCAATCTTGCGGCGTGCCGCTACGCTGGACATGAACAAGGCGCAGGCAAAGCTCGCGACCCGGCAGCTTGCGTCCCATGCGCTGGATACGGGCGTGCTGTTCGCCGGCACCAGCGAGGTCGTCATCACGCATGGCGCCGAGATCTACCGCTTGCGGCTGACGCGGCAAAACCGCCTGATCCTGACGAAATAGGAGAGTCGTTCATGTATGTCTGTGTCTGCAATGGAGTGACCGAACGCGATATCGACGGTGCGATCGCCGCAGGCTGCTGTTCGCTGCGCCAGCTGCGCGATACCCTTGGCGTCGGCAACTGCTGCGGGCGCTGTACCGGGTGTGCGCGTGAGAAGCTCAGGGATTCGCTGCATACGCGGGCGATTTCCACATCGTCAATGCCGCAGTTCGCGGCGGCCTGAGAAAGGAACCATGATGAAGGGCGACAAACAAGTCATCCAGCTGCTCAACAAGTGCCTGGTCAACGAGCTGACCGCGATCAACCAGTATTTTCTGCATGCGCGCATGTACGGGAACTGGGGCTTCGGGGCGCTCGGCAAGCACGAGTACGAGGAGTCGATCGAGGAAATGCATCATGCCGACAAGCTGATCGGGCGCGTGTTGTTCCTCGAGGGGCTGCCGAACCTGCAGGCGCTCAACAAGCTGCTGATCGGCGAGACTGTGCCCGAATGCCTGGCCGGCGACCTGAAGCTCGAGCATGGTGCGCATGCCGACACGAAAGCTGCGCTCGCCTGCTGCGAGGAGGCGAAGGACTACGTTTCACGCGACATCCTTCAGGAGATTCTCGACGACACCGAGGAGCACATCGACTACCTGGAAACCCAGCTCGACCTGATCGAAAAGGTCGGCCTGCAGAACTACCTGCAGACGCAAATGGGTTCCGCCTCCTGATCCTTTTTTTTGCGACAGATTAGCCAAAGGGGTGCAACACATGAATGCAGCATTGTCCGGCCGGCTCGCGATCGTCGCGGCGGCCAGTCTTTTCGTTGCCGTGCCGGTCCGGGCCGAAGGGCCGATGAATACCGACGATGCCGGTACGCTCGACAGGGGCGGCGTCAAGATCGAAGGCGTCCTGAGCCGCGACGACAGGGCGCGGGGCGCCGAGATGGCGATCGGCTACGGACCGGTCGAGAACGTCGAGGTCGCCGTGACCTTCGCCCGCGCCGACGACAGGAGCGAGGATCCTTCGACCAGGATGCGCGGCACCGGCATCGGCATCAAGTGGGTGCCGATCCAGAGCGAGAAGGGATGGTCGCTTGGCGCCAGTTTCGGCTATGGCCGCACCCGCGTCGACGCGCGGTCGACGCCCGACCGGTTCACGGAGAAGGAATACGCCTTCACCGGCCTCGCGACCTATCGGCTGCAGAACGGCCAGGTGCTGCACATGAACCTCGGGACGGCCCGCACCAAGTCGCAGGGCGCGAGCGACGACGTCGGCAACTGGAGCGTCGGCGTCGAGTTCCCGTTGATTGACGGGTTGCAGCTCACCGTCGAGACCTTCGGCCAGGAGCGTACGCGGCCCGACCAGGCGATCGGCCTGCGGTACGAGATCGCCGAGGGCCTCAAGGCCTACGGTGCAGTCGGCCATGGCAACGACCGCAGCTTCGGCAACCTCGGCATCGCCTGGGAATTCTGAACAGGCGCAAAAGTCGGCGCCGGCAGGACGGCGCGGCAACTCCGGCACAGGGAAAATGGCAATGACGACACTGGGTGAACTCAAGGCGGGCGACAGCGCCCGCGTCAGCGGCTTCGCGATCGACGATGCGGGCTACCGTCAGCAGCTGCTGGCACTCGGGCTGACGCCGGGCGCACGGCTCGAGGTCGTGCGCTTCGCGCCGCTCGGCGATCCGATGGAAATCCGCGTGCGCGGCTCGGCGCTGTTCCTGCGCAAGGCCGATGCCGCCGTCATCAGCGTGGAGAAACTGTGATGAACCCTGCCTATCGCATCGCCCTGGTCGGCAACCCGAACTGCGGCAAGACCACCCTGTTCAACGCGCTGACCGGTGCGCGCCACCGCGTCGGCAACTGGCCGGGCGTGACCGTCGAGAAGAAGACGGGCGAATACGTGCATGACGGCGCGACCATCGAGGTGATCGACCTGCCCGGCACCTATTCGCTCGAAGCCGGCCAGGTGTCGCTCGACGAGCGCGTCGCCCACGATGCCATCGCCAGCGGCGAGGCCGACCTGATCGTCAACATCGTCGATGCGTCCAACCTCGAACGCAATCTGTATCTCACCACGCAGCTGGCGGCGATGGACGTGCCGATGATGCTGGCGCTCAACATGGTCGACGTCGCGGCGGTCAAGGGCCGGCCGGTCGATGCCGCTGCATTGTCGGTGCAGCTCGGCTGCCCCGTCGTGCCCATCGTGGCGGCGAAGGGGGTGGGTGTCGACGTGCTCAGGGCCGCCGTCCATGAAGCGGCCGCACGCAAGCCGCGGGCGAGCATCGCCCCCGTGGTCGCTGCGGACCGGGATGACGTCGCCGTGGCGACGGCGCGCTATGCCCAGGCCAGCCGCCTCGCCGATGCGGTACTGAGCGCTGCCGCACCTGCGGCGCCCGCCGTGCATCCGCTCACCGAACGCATCGACGGCGTGGTGCTGCATCGCTGGCTCGGCGTGCCCATCTTCCTGCTGCTGATGTACCTGATGTTCATGTTCACCATCAACTTCGGCGGCGCCTTCATCGACTTCTTCGACCAGGCCGCCGAAGCGCTGTTCGTGAATGGCTTCGCCGCACTGCTCGGCAGCCTGGGCTCGCCCGAGTGGCTGACCGTGCTGCTCGCCAAGGGCATCGGCGGCGGCATCCAGACCGTCGCCACCTTCATCCCGGTGATCGGCTTCCTCTACCTGTTCCTGTCGGTGCTGGAGGATTCCGGCTACATGGCGCGCGCCGCCTTCGTCATGGATCGCCTGATGCGCGGCATCGGCCTGCCGGGCAAGTCCTTCGTGCCGCTCATCGTCGGCTTCGGCTGCAACGTGCCGGCGATCATGGCGACGCGCACGCTGGAGCGCCGCCGCGACCGCCTGATGACCATCGCCATGGCGCCCTTCATGTCCTGCGGCGCACGACTGCCGGTGTATGTGCTGTTCGCCGCCGCCTTCTTCCCGAACAACGCGCAGAACGTGGTGTTCGGCCTCTACCTGATCGGCATCCTCGCCGCCATCGGCACCGGCCTGATGCTCAAGCATTCGCTGCTCAAGGGCAGGCCGACGCCCTTCGTCATGGAGCTGCCGCCCTACCACGTGCCGACCCTCAAGGGCATCCTGATCCACAGCTGGGACCGCCTGAAGGGCTTCATCGTCGGGGCCGGCCGCATCATCGTGCCGATGGTGCTGGTGCTGAACTTCCTCAACGCCATCGGCACGGATGGCACCAGGTTTACGTTTGGCAACGAAGACAGCGACAAATCCATGCTGGCCGAAGTCGGCCGCACCCTCGCGCCGGCCTTCTCGCCGCTCGGCCTGAACGCCGACAACTGGCCGGCCGCCGTCGGCATCTTCACCGGCGTGCTGGCCAAGGAAGCCGTGGTCGGCACGCTCGATGCCGCCTACACCGCGCTGGCTGAAAGCGATGCCGCCGCGGCCGGCGAAACGCCGGAAGAAACGGCGGCCTTCAACCTCGCCGACGCCCTGTCGGCCGCGGTGGCGACCATCCCGGCCAAGCTGGACGAGGCGCTGGGCAGCTGGCGCGACCCGCTCGGCCTGGCGGTCGGCGATCTTTCCGACCAGGCGGCCGCCGCAGAAAAGCAGGAAGTGTCCGCCGGCACCTTCGGCGCCATGGCGGCGCGCTTCGACGGCGCGGCGGGCGCCTTCGCCTACCTGCTGTTCATCCTGCTCTATTTTCCCTGCACGGCCGCGATCGCCGCGGTCTACCAGGAAAGCGGCATGCGCTGGACGCTGTTCGTCGGCGCCTGGACCAGCGGCCTGGCCTACGGCCTGGCGACGCTGTGGTACCAGTTCGCCAATTTCGCCCGCGATCCGCTCACCGCGCTGATCTGGGCCGGCATCGTCGGCGCCGGGCTCGTCACCGCCTTCATCGCCATGCGCCGTCATGGCGAGCGGGAGGACCGGTTCGTCATGACGCTGACGCCGGCGGTCGCCACGGTCGGCCTGGTCGAGACATCGGGCGGCTGCGGCGGTTGCAGCCGGTCGGGCAGTTGCGGACGCTGAAAGGACAATCGATGACCACCCACGACCTGGCCAGCTGGCAGCACGACCACGATTTCGGCACGGCCGCCGAGGATCATGCCGAACGCCGCACCCGCTGGGTGGTCGGCCTCACCTTCGCGGCGATGCTCGTCGAGCTCGCCGCCGGCTGGCTCACCGGCTCGATGGCGCTGCTGGCCGACGGCTGGCACATGGCGAGCCATGTCGGCGCGCTCGGCATTGCCGCCTACGCCTACCGCTTCGCACGCCGGCATGCCAACGATGCGCGCTACACCTTCGGCACCGGCAAGGTCACGGCGCTCGCCGGCTATTCGAGCGCGCTGTTCCTCGGGGCGGTGGCCGCCTGGATGGCGTGGGAATCGGTGTTCCGGCTGTTCACGCCGGTCGCCATCCACTACGGCGAGGCGATGATCGTCGCCGCCTTCGGCCTGTTCGTGAACCTCGCCTCGGCCTGGCTGCTCGACCATGACCACGCGCACGGCCACGACCACGATCACGGCCATGCCCGTCACCATGACGAACACGAACACCACCATCACGCTCATGATCACGACCACGTCGACCACAACCTGCGCGCCGCCTATCTGCACGTGCTGGCCGATGCGCTGACCTCGGTGCTCGCCATCGTGGCGCTCGGCGGCGGAATGCTGTTCGGCTGGTCCTTCCTCGATCCCGTGATGGGCATCGTCGGCGCCATCGTCGTCGGCCGCTGGGCGATCGGCCTCGCGCGCGATTCGGCCGGCATGCTGCTCGATGCCGAGGACCATGGCCGGGTCGCCGGCGACATCCGCCGCATCATCGCCGCCGAGCCGGACCACGAGATCGCCGACCTGCACGTCTGGCGCGTCGGACCATCCAGCCGCGCCTGCATCCTGTCGCTCGTGACGCATGCGCCGCAGGCGCTCGAAAGCTACCGCCAGAAACTGGCCGGCATTCCCGGCCTCGACCACGTCACCATCGAGATCAATCACTGCCGCCAGTGCCCCATGCCTGATTGACGCCGTCCTGCCGGCGCCGACTTTTCCGGCGCCGGCATTTAATTTCCGCCAGCCACCCAGGCCCCGCATCCGGGCGTCGAGGCAGCCAGCCAGAATCACTTTTGGAGACTGCCCCGCATGACCCCGTCCGGGCGCGGCCACGCCGCACAACGCATTTCGCCGACCGGCCTCGCGATCGTGATCGCGCTGCACGGCGCCGCGCTGTTCGCGCTGCTGCGGATGAACGCGATCCGCCTGCCGGCCGAGCTGCCGGTGCTGACGGTCGATCTGCTGAAGCCGCCCGCGCCTGACTTGCCCGGACCGGCGATCGCGCCGCCCAAGCCGCGCCCCGTCGAGCAGCGCCCCGTGCCGCGTCCGGTGCAGGAACCCGCACCGCTCGCCCCGCCTGCCGAAGCCCCGGCGGCCGCGCCCGCTATCGACATTCCCGCCGTCCCGCCCGCGCCGACTTTTGCCCGGTCCGTCCCGCCCGCGCCTCCGGCCCCTCCGGTAGCCGCGAGCAAGCCGCGCTTCGATGCGGATTACCTGGACAACCCGACGCCCGCCTATCCGCCGCTCTCGCGGCGCATGCGCGAAGAAGGGCGCGTCGTGCTGCGCGTTCAGGTGGCCGCGAACGGCCTGCCGACCGAGGTTGCGCTGCATGCGGGCAGCGGCTCGGATCGGCTCGACCGGGCGGCGCTCGAAACCGTGCGCCGCTGGAAATTCATGCCGGCCAGGATCGGTGACGAAGCCGTCGCCGCCAGCGTGCTGGTACCCATCGTTTTTTCGTTGAAGGACTGATCATGGAGAACACCCTGGCAACTGTCGGATTCGCCCACTTCCTCGCCCATGCCGATGGCGTGGCGCGCTTCATCCTCGCGCTGATGGCGCTCATGTCCATCGGCACCTGGTACCTCATCGTCACGAAAGGCGTGCGCCTGTGGCAGGCGCAACAAAAGGGCGCCGCCTTCCTGCGCGCCTTCTGGCAGGCCGGCAGCCTCGATGCCGTGGCGTTGCGCCTGCGCGAACAGGGCGTTACCGACGCCTTCTCGCATCTGGTGCATCACGGCTTCACCGCCATCGAACAGCATCGCTCCGGCGAGGAAGGAAGCGAAACGAGGCGCGGCCTGATCGACGCCGGCACGCCGGACGAATTCCTCACGCGCGCGCTCAAGCGCGCCATCGCGCAGGACAAGTCGCGCATGGAATACGGCCAGACCTTCCTCGCCACCGTCGCCTCGTCGGCGCCCTTCGTCGGCCTGTTCGGCACGGTATGGGGCATCTACCATGCCCTGGTCGCCATCGGCATGAGCGGGCAGGGCACGCTCGACAAGGTCGCGGGGCCCGTAGGCGAGGCGCTGATCATGACGGCGCTGGGCCTCGCCGTGGCGATTCCCGCCGCCGTCGCCTACAACGCCTTCGCGCGCGCCAACCGCAACACGCTGGCCGAGCTCAACTCCTTCGCCCACGACGTGTTCACCTTCCTCGCCACCGGCTTCAAGGCCGCCCCGCAGGCGGGCGACGTGGCGGCCACCTCCGACCGCATCATCGCGCGCATGGCGGCGCGCGCCGCCTAGGGGAAATACATGGCCTTCGCATCCTTCGCCGACGATGGCGACGCGGGCGATCTCGCCGAGATCAACATGATCCCGCTGATCGACGTCATGCTCGTGCTGCTGGTGATCTTCATCGTGACCGCGCCCCTGCTCACGCACGCGGTCAAGGTCGATCTGCCCCGGGCAAGCTCGGCGCCCAACCTGACCCGGCCGGAAAACGTGCAGCTCGCCATCGACGCGGCGGCACAGGTGTTCTGGAACGGCCGGGCCGTGACGCAGGACGAGTTCGACGCCCTGCTTGCCGACGCGGCAACCCGCGATCCGCAGCCCGAGCTGCACCTGCGCGCCGAACGCACCACTCCCTATGAAAAGGTCGCCGCCGTCATGTCGGCCGCGGCGCGTGCGGGCCTGGTGCGCATCGGCTTCGTCACCGAACCGGACAGCCAGTAAACCAGAACCTTTACAACCCCCCACAGCCAGCCAGCGCGTCCTTGCGCGAGCCAGCAACATTTCACGCAAGGAGACAAGATGAACGCGCATCGCCACCCCCTGCCGCTGTTCGCGGCACTGCTGCTGGCCGCCGATCCGGCGCTGGCGCAGGAAACCACCCTGTCGACCGTGAAGGTCGAAGCCGAGGCCGAACAGCAGGATGGCTATCGCGCCACCGCGACCCGCGTCGGCAAGGTATTGCAGGACCCGCACGATATTCCGCAGGCGGTCACCACGCTGACCAGCGCATTGCTCGAAGAACAGCAGGTCGGCAGCCTCAAGGAGGCGATGCGCAACATCTCCGGCCTGTCGTTCAATGCCGCCGAGGGAGGACGCTCGGGCGACAACATGAATCTGCGCGGCTTCTACACCTTCGGCGACCTGTATCTGGACGGCATCCGGGATACGGCCCAGTACAACCGCGAAACCTTCAATTTCGAGCAGATCGACGTGCTGCGCGGCGCCGGCGCCATGCTGTTCGGCCGCGGCCAGGCCGGCGGCGTGGTCAATATGGTCAGCAAGACGCCGCTGTCCATCGAGCAATACAGGCTGACGGCCAGCCTCGGCAATGACGACTATCGCGAAGTGACGGCCGATCTCAGCAAGCCGATCAATGCCGGCACGGCATTGCGCGTCAACCTGATGCAGCGCGACGAAGGCAGCTGGCGCAGCAATCCCGCCACCGGCAGCGAACCGGAAATTCACCGCAAGGGCGCCGCATTCAGCCTCGCGCTCAATCGCGATTCCCACAACCGCTTCTGGCTGAACCATTACTACATCCGGACCAACGACAACCCCGATTACGGCGTGTCGTTCGACGCGGCGACGCGACGGCCCAGCGAACGCGATCTGGTGCCCGGCCGCGAGACGGCCAGCCTGTTCTGGGGGACGGACCGGACGTTCGACAAGAGCGAAACCAGCATCACCACGCTGGTCAACGAACACCGCCTCTCGCCGGTGAGCGAACTGCGCACGCAGTTGCGCATGGCCGATTACGAGCGCAGCTACTGGGCGATCGCCCCCAGCCTGACGACCCCGCCTGCCGCGGATGGCTGGACGGGGAGCGCCAACAGCGGCAAGACCCGCACGGCCGACTACGAGACCATCACCCTGCAGTCGGACTACAGCACGAAGTTCGCGACCGGCCGCATGAAGCACGAACTGCTGGCCGGGTTCGAATACCTGAAGGAAAACAGTTTCCGCAGCGGCCTCCAGAACCAGGGAGGCACGACCGCCGGCAATCCGCCCTGGTACCTCCCTGACGGCGCATCTGCCGCCGCCCCGAACCGGTTCGCGTCGGATTCCTACGCTGTCTATGCGCAGGACACGGTCGAGTTCCTGCCGCAATGGAAGGCGACGATGGGGGTGCGCCGCGACCGGATGGATGCCGCATACAGCAGCGCGACATCGCCCAGGCTGAGGTTCGACGAAAACAGCTACCGGACGGCGCTTTCGTTTCATCCGTCCGCGGATACCCACTATTACCTGGGCTGGAGCGATTCCTTCAGTCCCACGGCGGATCTCTACCAGCTGACGGTCGCGCCCCAACCGCCGGAGCGCAGCGCAGTCGTCGAGCTCGGCGCCAAGTGGCTGCTCATGGACGGCGATCTCGCCTTGCGCGCAGCGCTGTACCGTGCCACCAAACACTGGGAGCGCAGCACCGACCTGGAATCGACGGCTTCGATCCTGACCAGGAAACGCCGCACGGACGGGCTGGAGCTCGAAGCCGCAGGGCGCGTCACCGATGCCTGGGAAGTATTCGCCGGCATTGCGCTGATGGATGCGAGGATTCTCGACACGGCGGAGAACATCAACGCCACCACGGGCGTCGTCACGAAGGGCAATCCCGAATACATCGGCAAGCGGGCGCGCAACACGCCGAAGTACACCCTCAATGTGTGGACCACCTACAAGCTGGGCGGCGGCTGGAAGCTCGGTGCCGGCGTCGAAGCCAAGGGAGACCGGCAGGCGGTCAACCCCAGCGGCGCCGGCGCGGTGCCGACGCTCGACGGCAGCTATCACCCGAACACGGCCCCCGCCTACGAACGCTGGGATGCCATGCTCGCCTACGAACAGGCGAAGTGGGCGATACGCCTGAACATCAAGAACCTGTTCGACAAGCTGTACTGGGAAAGCGTTTACGACAACGGCGGCTTTGCCATTCCCGGGCCGCGGCGCATGGCGGTCCTGACCGCCGAGATGAGGTTCTGATCATGCGGCGTCGCGACATTCTGAAAAGCATGGCGGCCAGCCTCATGCTGGCCGCCGTACCGCGGCTGGCCCTGTCGGCCTCGATGCAACGCCAGGCGACCATCGGCGCCGCCTGGCGCGGCCCCAGGCCGACCGACCCGTATTTCGCGGGGGCGCTCGTCGCCGACTGGGAAACGCGCACGCTCGCGATTCGCTATGCCGTCCCCTTGCCGACCCGGCCGCACGGCCTGGTCGCCGAACCCGACGGCGGCCTGACGGTCTGCGGCGTTCGTCCGGGCGACTGGATCCTGCGGTGCGACGGCGATGGCAAGGTCGTGCGCCAGGTTCGCCTCGACGATGAGGGCGAAAGCCGGCTGGCGGGCCATGCAATCGTGTCCGCCGACGGCGAGCGGCTTTACACCACCGAGACCGACTATGCCGACGGCCGGGGACGCATCGGCGTGCGGGACCGCGCCAGCCTGAAAAAGATCGACGCATGGGCGACGCACGGCATCGATCCGCACCAGCTGCTGCCGGACGGCCGGGGTGCGCTGGTCGTCGCCAACGGCGGCGTGCCGCGCACGCGCGAGGACAAAAAGGTCGACCTGCAGCGGATGGACTCTTCGCTGGTGCGGCTCGATGCCGGGAGCGGCCGCCTGCTTGGCCAGTGGCGGCTCGAAGACCCGCGCCTTTCCCTGCGCCACATGGCGTGGAACCGCGATCCGGCAGAGGCCGGGGCGCTGCTCGGCCTGGCGATGCAGGCCGAACACGGCGCTGCCGGGGAACGCGCCGCTGCGCCGATTCTGGCCGTCTTCGACGGCGATCGATTGTTCGTGCCGACACGGGCCAACGATGGGGTCGGCTACAGCGGCGATATCGCGGCCGCCCATCGCGGCGGCTTCGTCTTGTCGAGCAATCAGGCCGGGCTGGCCCAGTGGTGGCATCCGGCGAGTCCCGACCAGCTCGTGCCGGTGGTCAGGATGAAGGAAGCCTACGCGCTCGCCCCCTGGCAGGACGACGACGCTGTCGGCGGCGTGCTGGTCGCCACGGCGCTCGGCCTCGGCCGCTGGCATCCCGCTGCGCCGCCGATCCTGATCCCCTGGCCGCAGCCGATGGCCCTCGACAATCACTGGATCCCGATGGGCTAGCCGCCGGACAGGACGACCAGGCCGGTTCTGAAGCTGGTAATGTGACAGGCTCGGGCCGGCATTGGCCGTGCATGGGTCAAGCCCGCGGGCGATGCACGACGACTGTTTCGTTCATCGCACCCCGGCGGACTTCCTGCGCCATGCCGGGGTGCATACCAGTTTCGGGCTGAATCGATGCGTTTGAATCATCCGCTCTGGAGTTGCGGCCTGCGGCCGTTTTTCCTGTTCGCCGCGCTTTCCGCGCTGTTGCTGATGGCGGCGTGGAGCCTGTTTCTCGCGGCCGGCCTGCCGCTGCCGGCCGTGCCCGGCGGCCCCTTCGTCTGGCATGCGCATGAATTGCTGTTCGGTTTCGCCTTCGCGGCGATGACGGGTTTCCTGCTGACCGTCGTGCCTTCCTTCGCCGGCGGTGCGGATTTCGCCGCGCGACCGCTGCAGGGACTGGCCGTGCTCTGGCTGCTCGGCCGGCTGGCCTTCTGGACTTCCGGCTGGCTCGGCACGCCGGCCGTGGCGCTCGCCGGCCTGCTGCACCTCGCCCTGCTGGGCGGACTCGCCCGCCTCGTCGTGCCGCGCCTGTGGCGCGACCCCGGCCGGGGACACCTCGCCTTCCTCTGGGCCATCGGCGGCTTCATCGCCTGCGTCGCCGGTTTTTATGCCGCCGCGCTGGCCGGCCATCATCCGGCCCGCTGGCTGCATGCGACGCTCGGCATCTTCATGATGCTGATCATCCTCGCGCTGTCGCGCGTCTCGATGCGCATCGTCAATCACGCCATCGAGGAGGCCGGCGGCGGCGGCGAATACCTCGCCCGTCCGCCGCGGCGCCGGCTGGCAATCCTGGCGATCGGCTTCTACACCGCGGCCGAATTCTTCCTGCCGGATACGCCCCTGTCAGGCGGACTTGCCCTGGCCGCTTCACTCGCGGTGTTCAACCTGATGCGCGACTGGCATGTCGGCCGGGCCCTCTTCCATCCCCGCGTGCTGATGCTCTATGCCGTCTATGCCGCCATGGCGACGGGCTATGCGACGATGGGCACGGCGCTGATATTCGATACCGGCCTGTTCAGCGCCGGCCGGCATCTGCTCACCGTCGGCGCGCTCGGCCTGGCGATCTATGCCGTGATGGGCATCGCCGGCCGCGCCCACTGCGGACAGCCGTTCGAGGCGCGTCGCTGGTTCCCGCTCGGCGCCGCGCTGATCGCGGTTGCCGCGCTCGTGCGTGCATTGTCCGCGTGGCCGGGCGTGGAGACGACGGCCTTCCTCGTCGCCGCGGGCCTGCTGTGGACGACCGGCTACGGCCTCTTCGCCTGGCACATGGTGCCGCTGTTCCTGCGCCCGCGAGC
>JAVEWF010000113.1:0-5473 GCA_034004665.1 Rhodocyclaceae bacterium
GGCTTCAGGCCGTCGCGCGCATCCGGCAGGGCCCGCCCGACGATCACGCTCATCGCGTAATCGAGGTAGGAATGGCGCATTTCCTCTTCGAGGCTGACGGGCAGGGTTTCCTTGGCGAAGTCCGACGCGGTGGCAGAAGTCATGGTCTGGTTTGGCTTGCCCGCTAGAATGGGCTGATTCGAAACGGGAAATTCTATCACCCATGACCAGCCTTTCCGCACCCTTTCCGCAGCCCGTCGATCTCGTCATCGACGCACGCTGGATCGTCCCCGTCGAGCCCGCCGAAGCCGTCCTCGAGAACCACAGCCTGATCGCGGACAAGGGACGCATCCTCGACCTGCTGCCGACGGCCGAAGCCGGCAAACGCTACGCGGGAAATGAACACCTCCAGCTGGACAACCACGTCCTGACGCCCGGCCTGGTCAACCTGCACACCCACGCCGCGATGGCGCTGCTGCGCGGCTACGCCGACGACATGGCGCTGATGCGCTGGCTACAGGAGCGCATCTGGCCGGCCGAGAGCCGCCACGTCTCCCCTGCTTTCGTCCATGACGGCACGCTGCTGGCCTGCTGGGAAATGCTGCGCGGCGGCATCACCTGCTTCAACGACATGTATTTCTTTCCGGAGGACGCCGCCCGCGCCGCCCTCGCCGCCGGCATCCGCGCCGTGCTCGGCATCACGGTCTTCGAGTTTCCCAGCGCGTACGGTACCGGCCCGACCGACTACCTCGACAAGGGGCTGCGCGCCCGCGAGGCGCTGCGCGACGACGCAACGATCTCCTTCTGCCTGGCTCCGCACGCCCCCTATACCGTGTCCGACGCCACGTTCGAGCGTGTCGCCGCCATCGCCGCCGAGATCCGGGCGCCGATCCACGTTCACCTCCATGAAACCGGCGACGAGATCGCGGGCAGCCTGAAGGAGCATGGCGTGCGCCCCGTCGCGCGCCTGCGGCGCCTCGGCCTGCTCGGCCCCGGCCTGATCGCCGTGCATGCCGTGCATTTGAATCCGGACGAGATCGCCCTGCTGGGTGAAAGCGGCTGTCATGTCGCCCACTGTCCGACCTCGAACATGAAACTGGCCAGCGGCATCGCGCCGGTCGGGGAAATGCTCGCGCAGGGCATGTCCGTGGGACTCGGCACGGATGGCGCGGCCAGCAACAACCGCCTCGACCTGTTCCAGGAAATGCGCCATGCCGCCCTGCTCGCCAAGGTCGCGGGCCACGACGCGGCGCTGCTGCCGGCGCACCAGGCCCTGCGCATGGCCACGCTGGAAGGCGCGCGCGCGCTCGGGCTGGACAGGGAAATCGGCTCCCTGCGGCCCGGGAAGGCGGCCGACCTGCTCGCTGTCCGCCTCGACGACTGGCTCGTCCAGCCCTGCTTCGATCCGGTTTCCCACCTGGTCTACGTCGCCGGCCGCGAGGCGGTCAGCCATGTCTGGGTCGCGGGAAAACAACGCATCGCCAATGGCATGCCCATCGACCTCGACAGCCGGGCGTTGCTGGACAAAACGAAAATGTGGCAGAATGCGCTTACGTGCCGGACCTAAGGCGTTGCAACGTATGCCATCCGGTTATCGACGCAGCACCGCCCGCCAACCATCCGCAAGCAAACCATCTCCAACGCATAATCACGAGGGAAGACAACCATGATCAAGCTCGTCACAAAGAACATTCTCCTGGCCTCCGTCCTGGTCGGCGTCGGCGCCGCCGCGCAAGCACAAACCCCCGGCATCGACCTGAAGGGCACCGTCGGATACGTCATCGACGCGCGCGGCTACGTCGCCAAGAGCGGCACCGGCCTGTGCTGGCGCACCGGCTACTGGACCCCCGCCATGGCCATCGCCGAATGCGATCCGGATCTCGTCAAGAAGGAAGCTCCGGCTGCCGCCCCGGCCGCCGCTCCGGCCGCCGCCGCCGCTCCGAAGCCCGCCGCGAAGAAGGTCACCATGGCCGCCGACGCGCTGTTCGACTTCGACAAGGCCGTGCTGCGCCCCGAAGGCAAGGCCAAGCTCGACCAGCTGGCCAATGACATCAAGGGCATCAAGCTCGAAGTGATCATCGCCGTCGGCCACGCCGACCGCATCGGCTCCGACAAGTACAACCAGAGCCTCTCCGAGCGCCGCGCCGCCGCCGTCAAGGACTACCTGGTCGGCAAGGGCGTCGAAGCCAACCGCGTTTACTCCGAAGGCAAGGGCGAGAAGCAGCCCGTCACCGGCGACACCTGCGGCAAGAGCGTGAAGAAGACCAAGAAGCTGATCGAGTGCCTGCAGCCCGATCGCCGCGTCGAGATCGAAGTGATCGGCACGCAAGAAGCCAAATAAGTTCCGTTTCAGGCAATACCCGAAAAGCCCTGCCTTGCAGGGCTTTTCTCTTTACGCTCCCGGAGTCCGCATGAATACAGCCGCCAACGTCGATCCGCAGGAAGTCGCCAAGTTCGGCGAACTCGCCCACCGCTGGTGGGACCCGAATTCCGAGTTCAAGCCCCTGCATGACATCAACCCGCTGCGTCTCGGCTGGATCGACCGCTGCGTCGGCCTCGCCGGCAAGAAGGTTCTCGACGTCGGCTGCGGCGGCGGATTGCTGACCGAGGGCATGGCGGGCTGCGGCGCCACCGTCACCGGCATCGACATGTCGGATAAGGCGCTCGGCGTGGCGAAGCTCCACATGCTGGAAAGCGGTCGCCAGATCGACTACCGGCACATCGCGGCCGAGACCCTCGCCGCCGAGGCGCCGGCCGCCTTCGACGCCGTCACCTGCCTTGAAATGCTGGAGCACGTGCCCGATCCCGCCTCCACCGTCGCGGCCTGCGCAGCGCTCGTCAAGCCCGGCGGGCAGGTGTTCTTCTCGACGATCAACCGCAACCCCAAGGCCTACCTGTTCGCCGTCATCGGCGCGGAATACATCCTCAACATGCTGCCCAAGGGCACGCACGATTACGCGAAATTCCTGCGACCGGCCGAACTGGCCCGCTGCGCGCGCGAGGCCGGGCTGGAGGTGACGGAGATCGTCGGCATGAGCTACAACCCGCTGACGCGCACCTATCGTCTCGGCGGCGA
Source organism: Rhodocyclaceae bacterium (assembly GCA_034004665.1). Taxonomy (GTDB): domain Bacteria; phylum Pseudomonadota; class Gammaproteobacteria; order Burkholderiales; family Rhodocyclaceae; genus Sulfuricystis. The sequence continues at coordinate 3,056 of JAVEWF010000113.1, forward strand.
CACCAGCGTCAACTACCTGATGCGGGCCGTCAGGCCGGCGTGAATCAGCGCACCGTCGCCTGCTCGCGGCGACGGTGGCTCAGGACCGCCGGCAGGGCCAGCAATGCCAGCGCGCCGGCGAGCAGCAGGGCCGGCCACAGCACGGGCCGGTTCCAGCGGTCGCGCATCTCCGCGCGCGCGGCGGCGTCGATGCGCTGGTACTTGAGCGTGTTGTTGCCCACCTTGCTCGGCTTGCGGTTCTTCAGCCAGGCGTGGCGCAGGCTGTAATCCTTCGGATGGAAGCCCCAGACCCACGGGGTGTCCTCGTGCAGGATCGCCAGCATGCGGTCGATGAGCGCCTGCCGTTCCGGACCGTTCTCCATCGCCTGCATTTTCTCGAACAACCTGTCGTATTCGGGATTGGCGTAGTTCGCCGCGTTCTGGCCGTCGTGCTTGCCCTTCGCCTGCGGGCCATAGAGCAGGAACAGGAAGTTCTCGGGATCGGGATAATCGGCGTTCCAGCCGAAATAGAACAGCTGCACCGCGCCCTTGCGGATCTTTTCCTGGAAGCGGTTGTAATCCGTGCTGCGCACCACCAGCTGGATGTCGATCTTCTGGAACTGCTTGTTCAGCCAGTCGATGCGCGCCTTCGCGCCGACACCCGTCGCCGTCGTGTCGAGATTGACCACCAGCGGCTCGCCGCTGCGGGCATGGCGGCCGTTCGGCCAGCCGGCTTCCGCCAGCAGGCGCTTGGCGGCAGCGACGTCCTTGCGCTTCGGCGCCCCGTCGTTCCAGTCGTACACGACCGGATTGATGCCCGCGCGCCCTTCGCGATAGCCGAAGATGCCGGGCGGAATCGGGCTCATCGCCGCGACGCCGCGCCCGTTCATGAAAATCGAGATGAACTCCTCCTGGTCGATGGCGATGGCGATCGCCTGGCGCAGTTTTTTCGCCGCCTCGCCGCCGCCGCCAACGAGCGGATCGAGCATGTTGAAACCCATGTAGAAGGTGCTGGTCGCCACCGATGTGGACAGCGTGATGCCCTGCTCCCGCATCGCCGGCGTCAAGGACACCTCGCCGCCGGAACCGACCTGCACGGCCTGATCGAAGGAATCCGAGGCGATGCCGGAAGCATCGTAATAGCCCTGCAGAAACTTGTTCCAGTAGGGAATCTGCTCCTTCTCGCGCGTGAACACGACCTTGTCGATGAAGGGCAGCGGCTTGCCGCAATCGTTCAGCAGGCCGGCCGCGCGGTCCTCCGCCTCGCCGTCGCAGGGATAGGTCTCGCCGCGGAAGTTGGGATTGCGTTCCAGCACCATGCGCGCGTTCGGGTTGTTTTCCGTCAGCATGTAGGGGCCGGTGCCGACCGGATACCAGTCGAGCGTCAGGTTCTTCTCCGCCATGCCCGGCCGGCTGTGGAAGCGGTCCGCCTCCCAGGGCATCGGCGCGAAGAAGGGCATCGACAGCCAGTAGAGGAACTGCGGGTACTTGCCCTTGATGCGGATGCGGTAGCGCCGCGCGTCGAGCGCCTCGACGCCGGCCAGCGCATGCTCGCGCAAGTCGAGCCACTCGTCGCGCCGTCCCGCCGGCGCCGACTTTCGCAAGGTCTCGGCCAGTTCGCCGAGACCGACGATGTACTCGCTCATCAGGCCGAGGATCGGCGAATGCAGGTGCGGATGCGCGAGCCGCTTGATGCCATAGACGTAGTCCGCCGCCACCAGCTCGCGCGTGCCGCGTTGCGGGAAGTCCGCCAGCGTGTGGAAACCGGAGATGTCGGCCGGCTGCTCCGCGAAGGCCGGGTGCGGCTGGTAACGGATGCCCGGCTTGATCTCGATGACATAATCGGTGAAGGCGATGCGCGCCGCGTCGGCGTCGTCCGGCAGCGCCCGGCCCTGCGCGTCGAGATAGCGTGGCCGCGGCACGGCCGTCGCCGTGGCCGGCGTCAGCTCGTACGGGCGCCGGAGGTAGTGGTATTGCAGCGGCGGCTCGTAGATCTGCGCGGTGAAGGTGATCTCGTCCTCGCTGTAGGACTGCACCGGATCGAGATGCTTGGGGCGGTCGGTGAACGCCGTGTAGAGGATGTTGTGGCCGCGGTCGCCGGCCGGATAGGGATCGTTCCAGGCCTGGCCGCAGCCGGCCAGCAACGCGACGAGCATGAGTATCGAAAGGCGGCGCATGACCGAAGTGTAATGGAATCGCGGCTATAATCCGCCGCTCGCAAAAGAAGTGAAAAGGGAGGATTCACCATGGGCTTTCTCGCCGGCAAACGCATTCTGATTACTGGCCTGCTGTCCAACCGGTCCATCGCCTACGGCATCGCGAAAGCCTGCCACCGCGAAGGCGCCCAACTGGCGTTTACCTACCAGAACGAACGTTTCCAGGAACGCATCGCCAAGTTCGCCGCCGAGTTCGGCAGCGATCTCATCTATCAGGTCGACG
>JAVEWF010000038.1:0-25534 GCA_034004665.1 Rhodocyclaceae bacterium
CGCGACGACGACACGCGCGGCCACATGCTCAACCTGCGCGGCGAGGTGCTGCCCTTCATCCGCCTGCGCGAGTTCTTCGATGTCGAGAGCCAGCGGCCGCTGCGCGAGAACGTGGTGGTGATTTCCGTCGGCGGGCAGAAGGCGGGCATCGTCGTCGACCAGCTGCTGGGCGAGTTCCAGACGGTGATCAAGCCGCTCGGCAGCCTGTTCAAGCACCTGCGCGGCATCGGTGGCTCGACCATCCTCGGCTCCGGCGAGGTCGCCCTCATCCTCGACGTGCAGGCGCTGGCGAAGCTGGCCGCCAACGCGGAAAACAGCCTGCTGGCGTCGCCCGATCTCATGCGTGCCTGACCTTCATTAAAAGATACCCATTTCCCCAAGGAGAGACCCATGTTCAAGAACCTGAAAATCGGCATCCGCCTCGGCATCGGCTTCGGCATCGTGCTGATCCTGCTGTCCGTCATATCCGGACTCGCTTACCAGCGACTCAGCGACCTCAACAAAGAGATATCCGATCTGGTGAAGGACAAGTTCGTCAAGACCGTGCAGGCGAACGACATCATCGATGCCATCAACGCGATCGGCCGCATCCAGCGCAATGCCGCGCTGTCCAGGACCGAAGAGGAGTTGAATCTCCAACTCGACCGTGTGGTGGAACAGCGCAAGAAAATCGGCGACAGCCTCGAGAAGCTGACGGCGACCATCCGGTCCGAGGAAGGCAAGGCGATTCTTGGCCGGATGCTCGCCAGCCGTCAGGCCTACGTACCCCTGCAGGAAAAGTTCGACCAGCTGATGCGCGCCGGCAAGCGCGACGAAGGCAGCACCCTGCTGATGGGCGATCTGCGCCGGGAGTTCAACGCCTACCTGAAGAACGTCAATGACCTGATCGTGTTCCAGACCAACCTGATGAACAAGACCGGCGAGGAGGCGGACAAGGCGGCCGCTGCCGCCCAGCAGCTGATCCTGCTGATGGCCATCGCCTCGCTGCTGATTGCCGTCGGCTTCGCCTACTGGGTGACCCGTTCGATCACCCGTCCGCTGGCCGAGTCGGTCGAGGTGGCGAACAGTCTGGCCAACGGCGACCTGACGGTGAAGATCGACGTCGATAGCAAGGACGAAACCGGCCAGCTCAAGCAGGCGATGCAGAACATGGTCACCAAGCTCTCGCACATCATCGGCGAGGTGCGTGGCGCGGCTGACGCACTGTCGTCGGCTTCGGAAGAGGTCTCCGCGACGGCGCAGAGTTTGTCGCAGGGGGCGTCGGAGCAGGCGGCGTCGGTGGAAGAGACGACGGCGTCGATGGAGCAGATGACGGCGTCGATCAACCAGAACACCGAGAACGCGAAAGTGACGGACGACATGGCGACGAAGGCGTCGGCGGAAGCGGCGGAAGGCGGAGCGGCGGTGAAGGAGACGGTGGATGCGATGAAGCAGATTGCCGACAAGATCGGCATCATCGACGACATTGCCTACCAGACCAACCTGCTGGCGCTGAACGCGGCGATCGAAGCGGCGCGAGCGGGAGAGCACGGCAAGGGATTTGCGGTGGTGGCGGCCGAAGTGCGGAAGCTGGCGGAACGGGCGCAAGTGGCGGCGCAGGAAATTGGTGCCGTGGCGGGCTCGAGCGTCAAGCTGGCGGAAAAGGCGGGGAGTTTGCTTGACGAAATGGTGCCGACGATCAAGAAGACCTCGGACCTGGTGCAGGAAATTGCGGCGGCGAGCGGCGAGCAAAGTGCCGGGGTGGGCCAGATCAACGGCGCGATGGGCCAGCTGAACCAGGCGACGCAGCAGAACGCGAGCGCCTCGGAAGAGCTGGCGGCGACGGCCGAAGAGATGGGGGGCCAGGCGGCGCAGCTGCAGGAGCTGATGCAGTTCTTCACGGTCGGCGATACCGACGCAAAAGTCGGCGCCGGCCGGACGGCGAAGCCGGCCGTCCGCGCGCAGAAACCGACCGTCAAGACGGCTGCGGCCGGCTTCAGGGCCGCGCCCGCCGAGCACAACGGCGACTTCGAACGCTTCTGAGGAGGGCGCGCATGAACGCACAAACCCAACCCGTGCCGGCCAAGGCCGGCAATGCGGTGATCGCCAAGGTCGTGGGCGGCGCCGAGACGCGCCAGTACCTGACCTTCCAGCTGGCCGGCGAGATGTATGCACTGCGCATCCTCAACGTCAAGGAGATCATCGAGTACGGCAGCCTGACCGAAATCCCGATGATGCCGGGCTTCATCCGGGGCGTCATCAACCTGCGCGGCGCGGTGGTGCCGGTGGTCGACCTGTCGGCCCGCTTCGGCAACCGCCAGACCGAGATCGGGCGGCGTACCTGCATCGTCATCATCGAGGTGAGCGACGAGCAGGAGGACGGCAGCCGGACCCGCCACGACATCGGCGTGGTCGTGGATGCGGTGTCGGAGGTGCTCGAGATCCCGGCCGGCGAGATCGAGCCGGCGCCCAGCTTCGGCGCGAAGATCCGTGCCGACTTCATCGAAGGCATGGGCAAGGTGGATGGCCGTTTCGTCATCATCCTCGATATCCGCCGCGTGCTGTCCGTCGATGAGATGGCCATGCTGGCCGGCGTGGCGCAGGGCGGCGAAGCCGCCGGCGACACGGCCGGATACGCCGGCTGAAGCCGGAATACTGAAAACCACAGGCGTCCGCAAGAGACGTCGATAACACCGACAAGGAGGGATCACGATGCCCAGGATTTTGACGACTTTGCGTGGCAGGCTGCTGCTGCTGTTCGGCGCCGTACTGGCCGGTACGCTCTACTACAGCATCGGCAGTCTGGCGAGCGACTGGCGGCTGCTGCGCCAGTCGCAGCAGATTGCCGCCATCGAGCGCACGGCCGTCGCGGTCAGCGCCGTGGTTCATGAGCTGCAGAAGGAGCGCGGCCTGTCCGCCGGCCTCATCGCCAGCAAGGGGGCGAAATTCGCCGCCGAGGTGGACCGCCAGCGCATCGACACCGATGGTCGCCATCAGGCGCTCGTCGCCCTAGTCGGTGCACAGGAAGCCGGCGTGCTGCCGGAAAGCCTGCACCAGCGACTGGCCGACGGCATGGCCAACCTGCAAAGGCTGAAGGAAGTGCGGCAGAAGATCAGCGGGCTGCAATTCAGCGGTGCGGAATCCTTCGGCTTCTATACCGACGCCATCGATCGCCTGATGGCCATGCTCGGCCTGGCGACATCGGTGACCGACCAGGCCGATATCGCCAAGCGGATGATGGGCTACGTCATGTTCCTGCAGGCCAAGGAGCAGGCGGGCCGCGAACGCGCCACGGCCAATGGCGCCTTCGCCGCCAACGTGCCGCTCGCCGTGCCGGTGTTCCAGCGCCTGCAATCGCTGGTCACGGCGCAGGACATTTATCTGGCGAACTTCCGCACCCTCGCCGACGCCGACGACCTGAAGGAGCTCGATGCCCTCTACGCCGCCCCGCCGGCCCTGGAAACAGCCCGCCTGCGTCAGGTGGTCATGACAAAGGCTTTCGAAGGGAACTTCGGTGTCGAGTCGGCGCACTGGTTCGCCACCATCACGGCCAAGATCGACGGCATGAAAGCCTTCGAGGACCGGCTGGCCGATGCCCTGCAGGCTCGCGTGCACCGCAACGAATCCGATGCGAAGTACGGCGTCGGGGTGGCGGCGGCCATCGCGCTGGCGGTGATCACGCTGGCGGTCCTGTTCGTCCTGCTGCTGACCGCCATGCTGCGTCGCCTCAATGAGACGATGCAGGTGGCGCGGCGCATGGCCGAGGGCGACCTGACGATGGACGTCAGCATCGACTCGACCGATGAAATGGGCCAGCTGATGAGCTCGATGGCCTATACGGTGGACAAGTTGTCGCATACGCTCGGCGAGGTCTCCCGCACGGCCGATATGCTGGTGAATGCGGCCGAGCAGGTCTCCGCGACGGCGCAGAGTTTGTCGCAGGGGGCGTCGGAGCAGGCGGCGTCGGTGGAAGAGACGACGGCGTCGATGGAGCAGATGACGGCGTCGATCAACCAGAACACCGAGAACGCGAAAGTGACGGACGACATGGCGACGAAGGCGTCGGCGGAAGCGGCGGAAGGCGGAGCGGCGGTGAAGGAGACGGTGGATGCGATGAAGCAGATTGCCGACAAGATCGGCATCATCGACGACATTGCCTACCAGACCAACCTGCTGGCGCTGAACGCGGCGATCGAAGCGGCGCGAGCGGGAGAGCACGGCAAGGGATTTGCGGTGGTGGCGGCCGAAGTGCGGAAGCTGGCGGAACGGGCGCAAGTGGCGGCGCAGGAAATTGGTGCCGTGGCGGGCTCGAGCGTCAAGCTGGCGGAAAAGGCGGGGAGTTTGCTTGACGAAATGGTGCCGACGATCAAGAAGACCTCGGACCTGGTGCAGGAAATTGCGGCGGCGAGCGGCGAGCAAAGTGCCGGGGTGGGCCAGATCAACGGCGCGATGGGCCAGCTGAACCAGGCGACGCAGCAGAACGCGAGCGCCTCGGAAGAGCTGGCGGCGACGGCCGAAGAGATGGGGGGCCAGGCGGCGCAGCTGCAGGAGCTGATGCAGTTCTTCACGGTCGGCGATACCGACGCAAAAGTCGGCGCCGGCCGGACGGCAGCCTGAATCAGACGGCCGGCGGCAGGCAGGCCATGAGGAGGGGCGAATGAGCGGACTGTCGCTGAGCATCCGGCACGCCGGGATGCGGGAAAGCATTCTCGTGCGCCAGGGGCTGCTGTTCATGTTCGCGCTGGCGGCCGCACTGCTGGCGGCGCAGCAGTTCGCCCCCCCCGAACCGATGGCGCACGAACTCGTCACCAGCCTGATCGAGGTGGCGACCATCGCCATCGCCGTCGTCGTGTTCGTCCTGGGATGGAGCTCGCACGCCGGATTGCCGAACCGCAACCTGCTGTGGTTCGGCGGCTCCTTCCTGGCCGCCGCCCTGCTCGATTTCATCCACCTCCATATCCTGCACCTGCGGATTCCCGTCGATCCGGGGCAGCTGTTCTATTTCTGGACCTGGGCGCGCTATGCGATGGTCGGTGCGCTGGCCGCGCTGATCCTGCCGGCCTGGCGTCCGGCGCGGCCGCGGGAGCGCGTCCTGATGCTGGCGGCCGTTCTCGGCGGCGTGGGCATGATCGCCTATCTCGGCACGCTCGTGTTCGACGAGCGCCCACCAGCCGTGTTATCGCCGATGACGGAGCTCCATCTGGGCGAATCGATGATCGAATCCGGATTGGTCGTCCTGCTGCTGATGCTGGCCTTCGCCCTGATTCGCCGCAGCCGCAGCAATCCGCGCTACAACCTGCGCTACCTGCTGGCCGGCATCTTCGCCGCGGTCGCCAGCGAAACCTGTCTGAGCGCCGCCCCGGCTCACGCCGGCTGGCTCGACCTGTTCGGCCACCTCTACAAGGTGATCGCCTACGGCTTCTTCTACCGGGCGGTATTCGTCGAGCGCGTGCGCGAACCCTTCCAGCGCATCACGCGCAGCGAGCGGCATTTCCGCCAGGTGATGGAGGCCGCGAACGACGGCATCGTCATCGTCGACGCCAGCGGCCGGATCACGCAATGGAATCCCGCGCTCGAACGCATGTTCGGCCTGTCGCGCGACCGCCTGCTCGGGGCGCCGATCGAGATCCTGCTGCCCGAACGCTTCCATGCCATGCACGTGTCGCATCGCGATACCTTCATCGCCAGTCCGCAGCCGCGCCTGATGGGACAGGGGCGGGAGCTGACCGGCCGGCGGGCCGACGGCACCGAGTTTCCCGCCGAGGTCGCGCTGAGCCCGATGACGACCGACGAGGGCAACTGGACGATGGCGATCGTCCGCGACGTCAGCTACCGGCGCGAGATGGAGCGCCGCCTGCTGCACAGCGCGACCCACGACGCGCTGACCGGCCTGCCCAACCGCACGCTGCTGACCGATCGCCTCGGCCACTCGATGTCGCGCGCCCTGCGCAACGGCAGCTCCGCCGCCGTGGTGTTCATCGATCTCGACGGCTTCAAGAACGTCAATGATTCGCTCGGCCACATGGTCGGCGACCAGCTGCTGGTCGAGGTGGCGACGCGTATCCGCAGTGCGCTGCGGGCCGAGGATACGGTAGCGCGCCTCGGCGGCGACGAGTTCGTGGTGCTGATCGAGGATCTGCGCCATACCGAGGATGCCGCGGCCCTGACGCAAAAGCTGCTGGCGGAGATCGCCCGGCCGCTGCTGCTGGCGGAGCACAATCTCGCGATCAGCGCGAGCGCCGGCATCGTTTTCTATCCGGCGGACGGCAACGATGTCCATGCCCTGCTGCGCAATGCCGACGTGGCGATGTATGCGGCGAAGCGCCTCGGCAAGAACCAGTACCATCTGTTCGAAGCGGCGATGCAGCGGGAGTTGTCGGAGAAGATGACGCTGCTCGGCGACCTGCGCGAGGCAGTGGAGAGCGAGTCGCTCGTCCTGCACTACCAGCCGAAGATCGACAGCGCCAGCGGCCGGATCTGCGGCGTGGAGGCGTTGCTGCGCTGGACGCATCCGCAGCTCGGGCCCGTGTCGCCCGAACGCTTCATCCCGCTCGCCGAGGAGAGCGGCCTGATCCTGCCGCTCGGCGAGTGGGTGCTGCGCACCGCCTGCACCCAGGCACGCGCCTGGCAGGATGCCGGTCTGCCGCCGCTGCGCATGGCCGTGAACCTCTCCGCCCAGCAGTTCGGCCGCACCGATCTCGCGTCGAGGGTGGCCGCCGTGCTCGCTGCAGCGGGGCTCGACGCCGGCTGGCTGGAACTGGAGATCACCGAGAGCCAGATCATGGGCGACGATGCCGGCGTGCAGCGCAGCCTGCACCAACTCAAGGCCCTCGGCCTGGGCATCGCGATCGACGATTTCGGCACCGGCTATTCCTCGTTGGCCTACCTGCGCCGTCTGCCGCTCGACAGCATCAAGATCGACCGCTGCTTCGTGCGCGAACTGCCGGGCAATCGCGACGACGCAGCGATCGCCGGGGCCATCGTGTCGATGTCCCACCGGCTCGGGCTGCGGGTGGTCGCCGAAGGGGTGGAGACCGAAGGGCAGGCGCTGTTCCTGAAGTCGCTGGCCTGCGAGGAGATGCAGGGCTATCACTTCAGCCGGCCATTGCCGCCGGACCAGCTGGAAGCCTTGCTGCGGCAGGATGCCGACCGGTCGCAGCCGGCTCAGACCAGCCAGAACACCGGCATTTCCGGCGCATAGACGAGTTCGTAGCCCAACCGCAGGTTGGGAAACTGCAGATGGCTGGAGAGGGCGAGGTCATGCTCGGCGATTTCGCGAATGGCGCGGCGGATGGCATTGCCGACCGACTTGCGGTAGCGCTCGCGATCGTCGACCGCCAGCAGGCTGTCGTTGCCGAGAATGCCGGCACGGCGCAATTCCCCCATCAGCTGTTCGATCGTCCCGCCCAGCAGGGTTCCCGATACCGGCGGGCCGGCCTGGCGCCGGCGGCTGTCGAGCACCTCCTCGGTCAGCTGCCGGTAATACTGTAGGCTGTATTCGTCGATGCGTTCCGCCGCACGCTGCAGGATCGCTTCGCGTTCCTTCGCCACCGCGAGAAAGACGACCTCCTCGACGGAAAAATAGCGGCCCGGATGGGCGAGCAGGCACTGCAGGTAGGCCAGTCCCAGCATGTCGCGCAGCTGGAAATGCGGCTGCCCGCCGAAGCCGATCGCCCAGCCGGCCGGCCCGGCCCGGAACAGGTTATCGACAATCGGCATCTGGCCCCGGGCGAGACCGCGCAGTTCGTCGAGCGCGAACTTGTGGCGCAGGTGATTGCGGACGCGCGCCATGACGATGTCGGGGTCGAAGGGCTTGGTGATGTAGTCGGCCGCGCCGGCCTCGAAACCGAGGATTTCGTCGGTGCGCTCGTCCAGCGCGGTGATGAAGATCACCGGGATGTGGCGGGTCGCGACCTGCCGCTTGATTTCGCGGCAGACCGCGTAGCCGTCCTGGTCCGGCATCATGATGTCGAGCAGGATCAGGTCGGGCAGCGGTGGCCGTTGCAGCAGTTTCTGCGCCTCCCGGCCGCTGGTGGCGAATTGCAGTTCGTACGTGCCGGCCAGCAGGTCCACCAGTGCATGCAGGTTCGTCGGCACGTCATCGACCAGCAGCAGTCGCGGACGCAGGGGGGATTCGGGAGAGGGCTTCATGGTGTCGTCACGCGCTTGCGCAGCGTATTCATGGCTTGTGCGGCGGCGCTGTAATCGAAGCGGTCCAGCGCGACGCGCAACGGTTCGAGGGCGGGCATCGCTGCAGCCGGCAGATGGGCGGCGACCGCAGCGAGCGCGCTGTCGTCGATGTGGGCATGGCGCCCGATTTGTCCCGCCAGCCCGTCCAGCAGTTTTGCGAGCACGGCCGCCTCCTGTGCGGCGTCGGGTATCGCGGCGACCTCCGGAGCAACGGGGGCATCGGATACGGCGGTGCCGGCAGCGGCATCGAGCGCGGCCGCCAGCTGCCCGGCCGACCGGCGCAGGATGTCGAGTTCGGTTTCGAGGGCATCGACGATGGCCGCATGGCTGTCCTCGCGGTTCTGCTTGAGCAGCATGTCCGCGAGTTCGGCCAGTGTCGTCGCCCCCAGGCTGGCGGCTGCACCCTTGAGTGCGTGGGCCAGTTGCCAGGTCTCCGTCCAGCGACCTGCGGCGACATGCTGCCGCAGCTGCCGGCCGGCATCGCCCATGTCATCGAGAAACTGCTGCATGCGCCGGGAGAGCCGCCGGGGCCGGCCGGCAGTCATGCGCAGCGCCATCGCCTCGTCGAGGCCGGGCAGCGGCACGGGCAGGCAGTGCGGCGGATCTTCGCGTCCCGCCGTATCGGCAACGGCCGGTTCCCGCTCGATCCAGCATTGCAGCGCAGCGTAGAGCCGCTGTGGCGCGACCGGCTTGGTGAGATGGTCGTCGCAGCCGGCGGCGAGGCTTTTCTGCCAGTCCTCGGCCATGCCGTGGGCGGTCATCGCGATGATGGGCAAGTGTTCCATGCCAGGCGTCGAGCGTAGCTGCCGGGCGGCGCTGAGTCCGTCGAGGACGGGCATCTGGATGTCCATGAGGATCGCGTCGAAGCATTGTGTCAGCGCCTGCGCGACCGCGTCACGGCCATCGACCGCCACGCCGACCTCGATGCCTGCATCGGTCAGCAATTCGACGATGACCTGCCGGTTGAAGGTGTTGTCTTCCGCGACCAGCACGCGCCTGCCGCGCAGCGAGGCCGGTGGCGGTGCGAGGTAGCGCTGGATGTCGCGGGCCGGGGCCCGGGCCTGCAGGTCGCGCTCGAAGCGCAGCGCGCACATGAATTCGCTGCCGGCGCCCGGCGTGCTTTCCGCCCAGATGCGGCCGCCCATCAGGTCGACCAGCTGGCGGCAGATCGCCAGCCCCAGCCCGGTGCCGCCGTAGCGGCGCGTGGTGCTGCTGTCGGCCTGGCTGAAGGGCAGGAACAGGCGTTCCAGTTCCTCCGGCGTGATGCCGATGCCGGAGTCTCGGATCGAGAACACCAGTTCGACCGAGTCGGCATCGAGCCGGGCGATGCGCACCGACAGGGCGATTTCGCCGCGGTCGGTGAACTTCACCGCATTGCTGGCGAGATTGATGAGGATCTGTTCGAGGCGCAGGCCGTCGCCGATCAGCTGGTGCGGCATTTCGGGCGGTACCGACACCGACAGGCCGAGCCGTTTTCCGGCCGCGCTCACGCCGACGATTTCCACCACCCGCGACAATACGTCGTCGAGCAGGAAGGGCTGGCTCTCCAGTGCCAGCTTGCCCGCCTCGAGCTTCGAAAAGTCGAGGATTTCGTTGATGACGTGCAGCAGGAATTCGGACGACTTGACGATCTTTTCGAGGTAGTCGCGCTGCGGCGCCTCCGGATCGAGGCGCAGGGCGAGCAGGGACATGCCGATGATCGCGTCGATCGGCGTGCGGAGTTCGTGGCTGACGGTGGAGATGAAGTCCTGCCTGGCCTGCCCGGCCTCGCGTTCAGCGGTGATGTCGCGGTGAATGCCGACCATGTGCGTCGGACGGCCGGCGGCATCGAATTCGATCCCGAGGCCGCCGGCGTGGATCCAGCGCCAGCTGCCGTCCCGGGCGCGCAGGCGAAAGTCCGCCTCGTAGAATTCGGCCTCGCCCGACAGGTAGCGGGCCACGCGATCCTCCATCACGGCGATATCGTCCGGATGCATCAGGCTGCGGAAGGATTCGTAGGTTTCCGGGATCTCGCCGCGACGGTAGCCGAGCATGCCGAGCCAGGCATCGTCCATGCGGTTCGAGTTGGTGGCGAGCTGCCATTCCCAGGTGGCGAGCTTGCCTGCCCTGAGGCTGAGCGCGAGACGACGGTGCGCCACCTCGAGCGCACGGGTACGCGTCTCGACCTGGGCTTCAAGCATGCGCTGTGCCCGGCCCTGTGCGGCCTTCGCCGCACGCCGGCTGTGCAGCAGCCAGACCAGTGCGGCGACGAGTGCGGTGGCGAGGCCGACGATCACGCTGTCCTTCCAGCGGGCAGCCTCCCACGGGGCCTGCATGGCTGCATTCGCCTGCGCCAGGCAGACATGGAAAAGGGCGAGCGACAGGAATGCGACGTGCGGTATGCGGGGTCTGGGCATTGCAGCGATTATGCCTGCCACCACGAGGGTTTCGCTACGCGACATGTAGCGCCATTGCTTTATTTCGAGCAATTAACATCGCTATTGTCATGGATATGCGGTGGTCGGCAACAGCACCGTCGACATGGCCCACGCGGTGGAGGATGAAATGCAGATTGAATTCAGTGCCAGGGAGAGCAGCGCGATGATCTGTCCGCAGGGGCGACTGGATTTTGCCATGCGTCAGGCTTTCCAGACGGCGATGCATACGGTCCTGCGTCATGAGGAGTCCAAATCCATCAAGGTGAACCTCGCCGGTGTCCACGACATCGACGGTTCCGGGCTCGCGCTGCTGCTGATGCTGCATGAGCGGGCCGTGGCGGCCGGCAAGCGCACCGCACTGGTCGGGCTGTCCGACCGGACGCGGCAGATGATCGAGATCGCCGGTCTCGGCAAGCTCTACGTCGTCGCCTGACCCTCCTCGCTGGACCGATCTCTCCGGATATTTCGTCCGGGAGTTCATTTCTATCGCTAAAGATAGATAGAATGTGCCGCGGAATGCGTTCGGCAGCAGATTCGGTCCGGGGAGCGACGTAGCGTGCAGGATCCCATCCAGATACTCGTCATCGACGACAGCGAGGCGGACTTCCGCCTCGTCGAGCGGCAGTTGCGCCGCCAGGACGTCATTGCACGTTGCGTGCATGCCGCCACGCCGGCGGCACTGGCCGAGCGGCTGGCCGAGCGTGCCTGGGACATCGTGCTGGCCGACTACCACGTGCCCGGCCTGGAGTTCCACGAGATGCTCGCCGACATCCGGCGTGTCGCCCCCGCGGTGCCCGTGCTGCTGGTCACCGGCAGCATCGGGGAGGACCATACGGTCGACCTGCTGCGCGGCGGCATCTGCGATTACGTGCATAAGGATCGCCTCGGCCGGCTGGCATCCGCCGTGCGCCGCTGCCTGCGCGATGCGGCGGAGAGCCGCGACCGGGCCGAGATGGAAAAGGCCTTGCGCGACAGCCAGGCGGACCTCCACCATGCCCAGGCGATTGGCCAGATCGGCAGCTGGCGCCTCGATGTACGCCGCAACGTGCTGACCTGGTCGCCCGAGAACCATCGCATCTTCGGCATTCCGGAAGGCACGCCGCTGTCCTACGACATCTTCCTCGCCTGCATTCATCCCGACGACCGGGAGTATGTGGACCGGCGCTGGCGTGCCGCGCTGAAGGGGGAGCATTACGACGTCGAACACCGCCTGCTGATCGACGGCCAGGTCCGCTGGGTGCGCGAGCGGGCGGATCTGGAGTTCGGCCCCGACGGCCTGCTGAGCGGCGGTTTCGGCACCACGCAGGACATCACCGACCAGAAGGTGGTCGAGCGGGTGCTGGCCGACTATCAGGACCGTCTCGAAACGGCGCGCCGCGAGGCGCTGCGGCTGGCGCGCGTGAAGAGCGAATTTCTCGCCAACATGTCGCACGAGATCCGTACGCCGCTGAATGCCGTGCTCGGACTGGCGCAGGCGGGCATGCGCCAGCACGTCGGCCACAAGTCCGGCACCACCTTCGCGCGCATCCTCGATGCCGGCGAGTTGCTGCTCGGCATCATCAACGACATTCTCGACTTCTCGAAGATCGAGGCCGACCGTCTGGTCGTCGAAAAGGTGCCGGTGGATCTCGCGCAGGTCGTCGAGCGCGCCACGGCGATGGTGACCGCCCGCGCCCGCGACAAGGGACTCGGCTTTGCCGTCCGCCGGGCGGAGGATCTGCCGGCCGGCTTTCTCGGCGACGGCTTGCGCGTGACGCAGGTACTGATGAACCTGCTGTCGAACGCGACGAAGTTCACCGCCCGCGGCGAAGTGGGCCTGTCGGTGAGCCGCGATGCCGAACGTCTGTACTTCTGCGTTTCGGACAGCGGCATCGGCATCGCGCCGGAACAGCTGGAACGCCTGTTCGACGCCTTCGAGCAGCTCGATGCGAGCACGACGCGCCGCTATGGCGGTACCGGACTGGGGCTGGCCATCAGCCGGCAGCTGGCCCGCCTGATGGGCGGCGACATCACGGTCGTCAGCGTGCTGGGCCAGGGCAGCCGCTTCACCCTGAGCCTGCCGCTGGTCGAAGCGGCACTGCCGGCCAGGTCGACGGTACAGGCGGCCACGGCCGGCCCGCGCCTCATCGGCCTGCGCATTCTCTCGGCCGACGACAGCGCGGACAACCGTCTCGTGCTCGCCGAACTGCTGGAACCGGAAGGTGCGTTGCTGACCCAGGTGGAGAACGGGCGGCTGGCGGTCGATGCGGTCGGTCAGGCGGGGGCGGGGCGCTTCGACGTGGTGCTGATGGATATCCAGATGCCGGTGATGGACGGCTATGCGGCGACGCGGGCCCTGCACAAGCTGGTTCCCGACCTGCCGGTGATCGGCGTGACCGCCCATGCGCTGGCCGAGGAGCGCGAACGCATCCTGGCCGCCGGCATGGTGGCGCACGTCCCCAAGCCGGTCCATCTGGACGATCTGGTCGATGCCCTGCTGCGCGCCACGGGACGCGATGCCGTCCCGCCGGCGCCGACTTTTGCCGCCCCGGCGGCCGTATCGACCTCATCCCGGCCGTCGGCACTCGACATGCCGGCGCTGCTGGCGCGTTACAAGGGCAAGGCGGACTTCGTGATGCGACTGCTGCACACGGTGCGCACGAACCATGCCGACATGCCGGCCCGCCTGCGTGGTGCGGCCGAGGCGGGCGATTTGGAGCAGGCCATGCTGCTCGCCCACAGCCTCAAGGGCATCAGCGGCAATATCGCGGCCCGCGAGACGCAGGCGCTGGCGCACGAGGTGGAACGGGCCTGCCGTGATATCGCCGCCGGCGTCGCCGGTGCCGTGCCTGCCGCCGGCCTGCTTGCGCTGGCCGACGCCTTCGCCGCGCTCCTGTCCGCTATCGATGCGGAACTCGGCGACGACATGACCGGAGCGGGTGGATGAACGCAGGCGCCGACAGCCGCTCCGGCGGCGACTGGTGGCGTCGCCGGCATGCGCTGGCGCTGGGCTTGTGGAGCCTGGTGATCGTCGCCTCGTTCTCGACCAACCTCTGGCTGCTCCAGCGTCATGTGAATGAGAACGCGCTGATGGCGGCGCGGGCGTACATCAACAAGGATATTTCCTTCCGCAAGTGGGGAGCCTCCCACGGCGGCGTGTATGTGCCGCCGACGGCGCATACCCCGCCCAATCCGTGGCTCGATGTGCCGCGCCGCGACGTGACGACCACGGACGGGCAGTCGCTGACGCTGATGAATCCGGCCTACATGCTGCGCCAGCTGATGAACGAATTTCCCAGCGAGTACGGCATCCGCAGCCGCATCACCAGCCTCAGGCCCGTGAATCCCGACAACGCGCCCGATGCCTGGGAGCGCCAGGCCCTGCTCGCCTTCGAGGGCGGCGTCCGGCATGAGGTGGTGGAGCGGGTGGAGATCGGCGGCCAGCCTTATTTGCGCGTGATGCGGCCTTTCATCGTCGACAAGACCTGCCTGCAGTGCCATGAACAGCAGGGCTACTCGGTCGGCGACGTGCGCGGCGGCATCGGCTCGAACGTGCTGATGACGCCCTATCTCGTTCAGCAGCGCGACCATGCGCTCATCCTCGCCGGCTCGCACGGGGGGCTGTGGCTGCTCGGCATGGCCGCCCTGCTCGCCGTGCGGCGCGGCGAACGCCGGCATAACGAACGGCTGGAACTCGAGACGCAGCGGTTGCGGGAGAGCGAGGCGCGTTTTCGCACCTACGTCGAGCATGCCCCGGTGGCGATCTTCGTCGCCGACGGGGCGGGGTGCTATGTCGATGCCAATCCTGCCGCCCTGGCGCTGCTCGGCTATGACCGCGCGGCACTGCTGGAGCGGTGCATTCCGGATATCGTCGTGCCGGACGCGCGCGCCAGCGTGTTGGCGGGATTCGCCACGCTGGTGGACACGGGCCTGGTCGAGGGCGAGTACGGCCTGCTGCGATCGGATGGCCAGGTCATCTGGGTGGCGTTGCGCGCGGTGCGCCTGTCGGACGACCGCTTCATCGCTTTCTGCATCGACGTGACGGCCCGCCGGCTCGCCGGCGATGCCCTGCGCCAAAGCGCCGATGCGCTGCAGGAGGCACAGCGCATCGGCCAGATCGGCAGCTACGAGCTGGATCTCGCCAGCGGCCGCTGGGTCAGTTCGCCCGCGCTCGACGGCATTTTCGGCATCGATGCGCATTTCGAACGGACGGCGGCCGGCTGGTCCGACCGACTGCTGTACCCGGATGATCGGCTCGACGTGGCTGCCTATCTCAAGGACGTGACCCGCCAGGCGCTGCCCTTCGACCGCAAGTACCGCATCGTCCGCCAGGACGACGGCCGGACGCGCTGGGTGCACGGCCGGGGACGGGTGGAGTGTGCGGCCGACGGCCGGCCGCTGACCTTGATCGGCACGGTCCAGGACATCACCGAGCAGGTCGAGACCGAGCGCGAGCTGGCCAGCTATCGCGAGCACCTCGAGGAGCTCGTGGCCGAACGGACGGCCGAACTCGAACAGGCGCGCGGCGAGGCCGAACGACTGGCGCAGGTGAAGTCCGAGTTCCTCGCCAACATGTCCCACGAGATCCGCACGCCGCTCAATGTCGTGCTCGGCTATGCCCGGGTCGGGCGCAGCGAAAGCGGGCATCGCAAGGCGCAGCGTTATTTCTCCCACATCCTCGATGCGGGCGAGCTGCTGCTCGGCATCATCAACGACGTGCTGGACTTCTCCAAGATCGAGGCCGGCAAGCTGACGGTGGAGCGGGTGCCGATCGACCTGCGCGCCGCGGTCGAGCGTGCTGCCGCCCTCGTCGAGCCGCGGGCGCGCGACAAGGGACTACGCTGGACGGTGGACTGCCCCGCCGACCTGCCGGCGGGCTGCTGTGGTGACAGCCTGCGGCTGACGCAGGTCCTCGTCAACCTGCTCTCGAATGCGGTGAAGTTCACCGCACAGGGCGGGGTGCGTCTCTCGGTGCGACTGGTCGATGCGCGGCTGGAGTTCGATGTCGCCGACACCGGTATCGGTATGGATGCCGCGCAGCAGGCGCGCCTGTTCCTGCCTTTCGAGCAGGCCGACAGCACGACGACGCGCCGCTTCGGCGGCACCGGCCTCGGGCTGGCCATCAGCCGCCGGCTCGCCGAGCTGATGGCGGGCGACATCGGCGTGCACAGCGTGCCGGGCCAGGGCAGCACCTTCACGCTGCGCCTGCCCTATATTCCGGCGGCGGTGCCGCAACGCCCGGCGGAGGCGCGGCCGGCACAGGGCCGGCGGCTGGCCGGCCTGTCGCTGCTGGTCGCCGAAGACAACGAGATGAACCGCATGGTGCTGACCGAACTGCTCGCCGCGGACGGGCCGGCCATCGAGTTCGCCGTGAATGGCCGGGAGGCCGTGGACAAGGCCGCGCCTGGAGGGTTCGACGTGATCCTCATGGATATCCAGATGCCGGAAATGGACGGTTACGAAGCGGCGCGGCGCATCCTCGCGCGGACGCCGGAGCTGCCGGTGATCGGCCTGACCGCCCACGCGCTGCCCGAGGAGCGCGAAAAGATGTTCGCCGCGGGCATGGTCGCCCATGTCACCAAGCCGGTCCAGGTCGATGAGCTGGTGGAGGCGATCCTGCGCAACGTGCCCGATGCGCCCCGTCCCGTCCCGGTGGCCGCGGCGACCGCCCCGGAGGCTACGGTCGCCGTTCCGCCGGCGCCGACTTTTTCCGCGGCAGCGCCGGTGGAGCCCGGTTCGCTGATCGACCGGGCGGCGCTCGCGGCACGCCATGCCGGGCGGCCCGGCTTCGTGCAGAAGCTGATCGCGCTGGCCGTGCGGAGCAACGCCGGCATGGCCGACGAATTGCGGGCGGCCGCCGGCGGCGGCGATCTGGAGCACATCGCGCTGCTCGCGCACAGCGCCAAGGGCGTGCTGGGCAACCTGTTCGCCGCCTCGCTGCAGGGGCTGGCGGAAAGGACGGAACTCGCCGCACGCAACGGCGCGGCCGATGCGCCGGCACTCGCCCGCGAACTGGCGGACGGCGTCGCCCGCCTGCTGGAGGAACTGCGCGCCCGACCGGACTGAGGTGCCGGCGTTTCGGTTTCAGGCGGGCGGCGGGTCTTCGAGCAGGCCGGCGAGGCGCAGCATCTGCCGGTCGACGGCATCGACCAGCACCCCGATACGGACGGCTTCTCCGTCGGTCGCGGGTTCGCGCAGGACGGCATCGAGCTGCCGTGCCGCCCCGGCCAGTCCGCGGGCGCCCAGGTTGCCGGCGACGCCTTTCAGCGTGTGGACGGTGCGTCGCGCATTCTCGCGATCGCCCTGCGCGAGGCAGGCTTGCACCTGCAGCATGTCGTCATGGTGGCTGGCCACCAGTTCGCGCAGATAGGCGACCAGTTTCGCCGGCCGGCCGCGCACGACCTCGATGGCCTGTTCCATGTCGATCTCCGCGGCGGCGGCCAGGCGCGCGATGGCGGCTTTGGTCGCCGTGTCGGCAGCGGCTGCGGACGACGATGCCGTCCCGCCGGCGCCGACTTCTTTTGCGGGCGCCGCGGACTTTTCCGGCAGCCATTTGAGCAGCGTGGCATAGAGGGCCGCTGGGTCGACCGGCTTGGCGACGAAGTCGTTCATGCCGGCTGCCTCGCAGTTGCGGCGGTCCTCGGCGAAGGCGTTGGCGGTCATCGCGAGGATCGGCAGCGCCGCCCGGCCGGGCAGGGCGCGGATGCGGTGCGTTGCCTCCAGCCCGTCCATTTCCGGCATCTGCATGTCCATCAGCACGAGGTCGTAGTCGCGGCTGCTCACCTTGTCGACGGCAATGCGGCCGTTCGCGGCGGTATCGGCCGACAGGCCGACGTCGTGCAGCAGGTCGAGGGCCACTTCGCGGTTGATCGGGTTGTCCTCGACCAGTAGCAGCCGGGCGCCGGCATGGCGCTGGCGCAGCACCTCGCCGGCATCGGTCACGACGATATCCGGCAGGGCGCCCGGCTGGCCGCGTTCCAGCCGGGCGGTGAACCAGAAGAGGCTGCCCTGGCCGGGCACGCTGTCGACGCCGGCGTCGCCGCCCATCAGCCGGGCGATGCTCTGGGTGATCGCGAGTCCCAGTCCGGTGCCGCCGTGCTGGCGCGTGGTCGAGGCGTCGCCCTGTTCGAAGGCGTTGAACAGGCGGGCGATGGTGGCCGGCTCGATGCCGATGCCGGTATCCTGGACTTCGAAACGGATCAGGACGCGGGCGTCGTCCTGCTCGACGACGCGCGCACGCAGGGTGATCGATCCGGCCTCGGTGAATTTGACCGCATTGCTGGCGAAATTCAGCAGCGCCTGCTGCAGTCGGGTGGTGTCGCCACGCAGCCATAAGGGGGCCGGATCGGTTTCGGTCACCATGGCCAGCCCCTTGGCCCGGGCTGCCTCGTCGATCAGTCCGCGCACGTGGCCGAGCGTGTCCGCAGGGGTGAAATCGCGGGTTTCCAGGACGAGCTTGCCGGCTTCGATCTTGGACAGGTCGAGGATGTCGTTGATGACGGAGAGCAGGTGATGGCCGGCGGCATCGATCTTGTCGAGCCGTTCGGCGACGCGCACGTTGATGGTTTCCCGGTGCAGGAGGTGGGTGAGGCCGAGGATCGCGTTGAGCGGCGTGCGGATCTCGTGGCTCATGTTGGCGAGAAACTCGCTCTTGGCCTGGCTGGCGATTTTTGCCTGCAGGTTGGCGGATTCCAGTTCGGCGGTACGTTCGGCCACGAGCCGTTCGAGGTGCTGGCGATGGAGCTCCAGTTCGCGTTCCGCCCGGACCCGCTCGGTGCTGTCACGGAAAAAGCCGGCCATGTAGGTCCGGTCGCCCACGGTGAGGCGGGCGACGCTGATGTCCGCCGGGAAGACCGTGCCATTCTTGCGGATCACCGGCTGGTTCTGGGCCAGCCGGATCTCGCCGCGTGCCTGGCGTTCGAAGGCGCCCATCACGCGCGACAGGTCGGCGGGCGGGTGAAGATCGTCCACGCCGAGCCCGAGCATTTCCTCGCGCGTGTAGCCGAGCATGGTGCAGATGGTCATGTTTACATCGACAATGCGTCGGGAAACGTAGTCCACCGTGACGATGCCGTCCGGGGCGTCTTCGAACAGCGAGCGGAAGCGGGTTTCGCTTTCCTGCAGTTCGACCTGCAGCTGTTTGCGCCGCGTGATATCGTGGCCGATGCCGAGCACGCCGACGAGCTTTCCCTGCGCATCGCGCATCGGCACCTTGGTGGTTTCGAGCAGTTCGCGATGGCCGTCGGCCGCGAAGGTGGCCCATTCCTCGTTGATCGTGGGGCCGTTGTTCTCCATCGCCATGCGGTCGTGATCACGGAAGAAGTCGGCGAGTTTCCGGTCCACGAAGTCGTAGTCGGTCCTGCCGACGATATCCTTGATCCGCTTGCCGAAGAATTGCTCGAAGCGCGGGTTGCAGGCGAGGTAGAGGCCATCCGGATCCTTGAGCCAGACGAGATCCGGAATGGTGGCGATGAGGGTGCGCAGGAAGCCGCGCTCGTGTTCCAGTTCCGTCCGGCTGCGCGTGATGGCCTCCGCCATGCGGTTGATGTCCCGGGCCAGCCGGACGATTTCCATCGGGCCGTCTTCATCGGTACGCGCGCTACGGTCGCCCGCGGCGATCGCCCGGACGGTGGTGGCGAGATTGCGGAAATGCCGGTCGATGCGCAGGGCGAACAGCAGGATGAGCAGCAGCGATACGCCGATCACGATGACCAGCAGCTGCACGTTCTGCCGCATGATCGTCCGGTTCGTTTCCCGTATGAGGCGCGTGGCCAGTCCGAAGTGGAGGGTGCCGATGCGGTTTTCCCCGAGCAGCACGGGTTGCGCGATGTGCGCGGTGCCGCCGGCGGGCAATTCGACGGGATCGTTCTGCGGCACGGGTAGCGGGTCGGGTACGTTCCGCGATCTGGCCAGCGGTTTTCCGTATTCGTCGAGCAGCGCGATGTAGGTGACACCGTCCTCGTCGAGGGCCACGAGCGTTTCCAGATACCTTTCCAGATGGGTGATGCCGTCCGGGTGAAGATGGTTCGGCGTGGTGTGCGGGGCGACGGCCAGGTCGAGGATTCCGGAGGTGTGATGGATGGCGGCGTGGAGGTTTTCCAGCGCCATCTTGTCGAGCACGCGCACCGTGTTGGCGCTCAACAGCACGAAGATCAACGTCGCCAGTCCGAGGATGCCGGCGACGAACTGGAACCTCAGCGAAGCAGGATGAAGGAAACGCGTGACACGCGAAGCGGAGGACATGCTCGTTCTCGTCGGATGCGGGAATTGTATTCCTTAACCCTGCCGCCGGCGGGCCGTCCCGCCGGCGCCGACTTTTGCTCAGGCGTAGCGGGCGGCCATCGCGGCGATTTCGTCGCGGACGCGCTTTCTGAGGCTGGCCGGACCGAGCACCTCGACGCCGGCACCGTGCCGCAGGATGTCCATCACCAGTTCGGTCGGGTTGGCGTAGGGGATTTCCAGCAGGTAGGCGCCGTCGGCGGCGAAGGCGGACTGCTGTTCCGGATGCCACTGTTCGCTGGCGACCCAGCGCGCATGCTCGGGGTTGAAGCGCAGCTTCGCCCATTCGACCTTCGCGCCGGCGAAAATGCCGTAGCCGGCGCCGAGCACGGCATCGAGCTGCTTTTTCGACACCTCCTTCGCCTTGCGGTCGAGCAGGACGGCCTGCCGGATCGCGTCGACGGCGAAGCTGCGGATGCCGCCGCGCAGATGGCACCAGGCGTCGAGGTACCAGTTGTCGCGGTACCAGACCAGCCGTTGCGGCGAAACCTCGCGTTCGGTCTCGGTGTCGGTGCCGCGATGCCAATGGCGGATCGACAGCCGGCGACGGCCCAGCAGGGCCGTGGCGATCACCTCGAAGTGGCGCAGGTCAGCCTGGCGGCGGGCGGCATGGACGAGACGGATGCGTTGCGCGATGTCTTCGGGCGCATCGTCGCGGCTGCCGAGCAGGCTGTTCAGGCGTGCCTGCAGCGGGGCGATGTGCGGGCCGAGCAGGCCGGGCTGCACCTCTTCGAGCAGGTGCTGCATCATCAGCAGGGCATGGATTTCCGAGGCGTTGAACCACAGACCGGGCAGCTCGTATTTCGGGGCGTGGGCGGCCGCCTGCTCGAAACGGTAGCCCCCGGCCTCGCGGTCGTAGATGAGCGGGGCGCTGAAGCGGTCGCGCAGGTACTGCAGGTCGCGCTTGACGGTGGCCCGCGAGACGCCGAGCACCTCCTGTATCTGGGCGAAGCTGGCGATGCGGCGTTCCTGCAGCAGCTGGTCGATCTTGTAGAAGCGTTCGGTGCGGTCCATGGCATTTCCGGGTGAAGGATCGGCGGCATCATCTCATGAGCCTGTTGCCGCGCAAACTGCCGGCATCATTCAACGAGGAGATCGCCATGATGCCGACCGACGACCATTCCGTTTCATCCTTCCTGTTTTACGAACGCCTGCGCCAGCTGGCCATCGACGGCGCGCTGGTGCTGGGGCTGGTCCTGCTGCTGGCCGCGGAAATGCCCTGATCCACGGCTGCCGCGCTGTGCTAGTCTCGCGGGCTGTCGATTTCGATTTGCCCGAAAGGAGTTGCGCGTGCCCGGATTGCTGCCCGATGTCGATCCCGATGGATTGCTCGAATACTCGGTCGTCTATACCGACCGCTCACTCAATCACATGTCGGCCGCTTTCCAGGCCACGATGCGCGACATTTCGCGCATTCTCAGGCAGGTCTATCACGCCGAGGCCGCCATCGTCGTGCCTGGCGGCGGCACCTTCGGCATGGAGGCCATCGCCCGGCAGTTCGCCACCGGAAAGCAATGCCTGGTGATCCGCAACGGCTGGTTCAGTTTCCGCTGGAGCCAGATTTTCGACGCCGGGTCGATTCCGTCCGCCACGACCGTGCTGAAGGCCCGTCGTATCGCCGAGGCTCCGCAATCGCCCTTCGCGCCGGCCCCGCTCGACGAGGTGGTGGCGACCATCCGCGCCGAGCGGCCGGACCTCGTGTTCGCGCCCCACGTCGAAACGGCCTCGGGCATGCTGCTGCCGGACGGCTACCTGCGCGCGGTCGCGACGGCCGTGCATGAGTACGGCGGCCTGTTCGTGCTCGACTGCGTCGCCTCCGGCACGCTGTGGGTGGATATGGCGGACATCGGCGTCGATATCCTCGTGACGGCGCCGCAGAAGGGCTGGAGCGGCCCGCCCTGCGCCGCGCTGATCTGTCTGGGTGTCGAAGCCCTGAAGCGCATCGAGTCGACCATCAGCACCAGCTTCGCCGCCGACCTGAAAAAGTGGCTGCAGATCATGCAGGCTTACGAGAATGGCGGCCATGCCTATCATGCGACGATGCCGACCGATGCGCTGGTCGTCCTGAACAGGGTGATGCGCGAGGCGGAGGCGTACGGTTTCGGGAAGCTCAGGGATGCGCAGGTCGAGCTGGGCCAGCGCGTGCGTGCATTGCTGGCCAGCCGCGGCTTCGCCAGCGTCGCCGCGCCGGGTTTCGAAGCACCCGGCGTCGTCGTCTGCTATACGGACGATCCGGAACTGCAATCGGCGCGCAAGTTCATCGCCCAGGGCCTGCAGACGGCTGCGGGCGTGCCGCTGCAATGCGGCGAGCCGGCGGATTTCCGCAGCTTCCGTGTCGGCCTGTTCGGACTCGACAAGCTCTACGACGTCGAGCGCACCGTCAGGACGCTCGGCGAGGCCCTCGACCGCATCCGGAGCGGGGCTTGATCCGTCGCCAAACCGCGCTGCCTGAACCGCCGCAGGGTCCGCTCGGCAAGCTCCTCGCGTTCATCGCCGGAGCGATGCTGCTGGTGCTGGGCTTCATGTTCTCAGTCGTGCTGCTGGCGGTCGTCGCTGTGGTCGTGCTGTGCGTCTGGGGCTACTTCTGGTGGAAGACGCGAGAGCTGCGGCGCGTCCTGCGCGAACAGCAGGAAGCCCGGCCTGGTGCTGCATCGCAGGATGCGGACATCCGGATCATCGAGGGCGAAGCGGTCGTCGTCGAGGAACGCGATTCCTCTCCTGGTAAGCGGCAATGACCCGATGGCGCTGAAATCGACGATCTTCAAGGTCGAGTTGCAGGTTACCGACCTCGACCGCCATTACTACCAGACCCATGCGCTGACGATCGCCCGCCATCCTTCGGAAACCGACGAGCGGATGATGGTGCGCGTCGTCGCCTTCGCCCTCAACGCCCACCCGGCGCTGGAATTCGGCAAGGGCCTGTCGACGGACGACGAGCCGGATCTCTGGCGCAAGGACCTGACCGGTGCGGTCGAGCAGTGGATCGAGGTGGGTCTGCCGGACGAACGGCGCATCCGCCGCGCTTGCGGACGCGCCGCGCAGGTGTTCGTTTATACCTACGGCGGCCGCACGGCTGACCTCTGGTGGGCACAGAACCGGAGCCAGCTGCTGAAGCAGGACCGGCTGACCGTCATCGACCTGCCGCAGGCACAGACCGAGGCTCTGGCGCAGCAGGTGGTGCGCACCATGCAGATGAACTGTACCCTGCAGGATGGCGAGCTCTGGTGCCTCATCGACGGCGCCAGCGTGAATCTGCTCCCCGCGATCCGCTCTGCCTGAGCGGCACAGGCCCGTCCGACGGTCTATCAGCCGGGCGTAATCGAAAAAAGTAAACGAAAAAAGGGGCGGTTGCCCGCCCCTTTCAGTCTCGAACTCGATCAGGTGTTACTTGATCTTTTTAGCGCCATTTTGTTCGAGGTAGGTTTTGGCGCGGAGGCCGAGGTCGGCGGCCTTGACCTGGTACTGCCAGATCTGCTCGGCCCAGAGGTTGGCCTGTTCCCAATCCTTCTTGGCGGCGGCGGCCTCATGCTTGGCCTTGGCGTCGGGGATCTTGCCGAGCTGGTCGGTGGCGTCTTCGACCATGGCGACCACATCGGGGAAGTCCTTGTAGTTCACCGAGGTGATGAAGCCGACGACGGAGTCGATGACGGCCTGGGTATCGACGACCTTCTTCAGCGTGGCCTTGTAATCCGCTTCCGTGTAGTTCTGGGCGGCCAGGGTCGTCTTGGTCGGTTTCCAGCCCTTCGGCTTGACCAGGAGGTAACCCTGCATCTCGAGGTGCAGCGCCGAGCAGAACTCCGTGCAGTAGTACGGATAGACGCCTTCCTTGTCGGCCTTGAACTTGACCGTGACGGTCTTGCCGGGCTCGACGGAGGCATGCACGTTGTAGGTGCTGACCGTGAAGCCGTGGGTTTCGTCCTGGGCGCGCTCGAGGTTGGTCAGGTGGATCGTGACCTCGTCACCCTTCTCGACCTCGATGGTCTCGGGGGTGATGTGAGAGCGGATCAGCGAACCGAAGACCTCGACCTTGTTGCCCTTGCGCTCGGTCTTCTCCTCGCCGGCACGCACGGCCGCGGGGTGCGGCTTGTCGGTGCGGCTGTCGGTACCCAGCTTGTAGCGGACGCCCGGCTTGAGCTTCTTGGCATCGATGGCGATGACGTAGTGCGGCTCGCCCAGCGGCAGGGGCATGTCGTACAGGAGCTGCATCTTGTCGTTGCTGATGTCGATCAGCTGGTGGTTCTGCGGATGCAGGGGGCCCACCGGGTTGAAGCGGTCGATCGACAGCTTGTTCAGCGCGACGAGATAACGGCCGGCCGGCTTGGCGGTATCGCCTTCCATCGTCATCAGGTGACCGATGTTGTAATGGACGGAGATCTTGTCGAGCACCTTGCCTTCACAGTAGTCCCACTTGGCGACCTGCGAATCGACGTACAGGGAGGTGTAGGCGACGCAGTTCTTGGAGTCGTACTGGGTGTGCAGGGGGCCGAGGCCGAGGGAGACCTGCGTATGCAGGGCGTCCTTCATGTTGATCACCGGGATGCCGTACGGATCCTTGGACTCGAACTTGCCGGCCTTGATGGCGGCCATGATCTTGTCGAAGGAATAGACCGACACGTGGGTGTCGAGCTTGCCGGCGACGATGATCTTGGTGCCGTCCGGGGTCACGTCGACGCCGTGCGGCGACTTGGGCTCGGGCACGAGGAAGAGGATGCCTTCCTTGACGGCGGTGTCGATGGTCAGCACGTCATGGCCGTTGATCTTCTTGGCCTTGCCGGCGGCGACCAGTTCGGCGGCCTTCTTCCAGTTGATCACGTGCAGGTAGTCGGTGTCCTTGGCGGAGCAGCCGGCTTCGTACGGGGGACGGCCCTTCTCGATGCCGCCGACGTAGCGCTCGGAGCAGAACGAGTTGGTGAAGGACCAGCCATCCGAGGGGCCTTTACCGGCGTCGGACAGGTCCTGCGAGTAGGGGGGCAGTTCGACCGAGAAGGATTTCTTCGGGTCGATGCGGCCTTCCTTGCGGTCGAACTTCCAGTAGGTCATGCCGCCGCGGTACTTCTCGTTGAACTCTTCGAGCGGGTAGAACTTCTGGTTCTCGAGCGGCGCGGCGTACTGCGCGGCTTCGAAGATGTAGTCGGTGTTCGGGGTGACGAAGGCGCCGCCGTGTTCGGACTTGAAGATCGGGTTGACGACGATCTGCTTGGTCTCGAAGTCGCGCAGGTCGAGGACGGCGAGGCGCGGGTTGGCCTTGTCGTTGATGAACAGGAACTGGCCGTCGGACTCGGCGTTGGTTTCCGAGAAGGCCGGGTGGTGGGTGTCGCCCCAGGTGATGTCCTTGCCGTCGATGCGGCCGCCGGCGAGGACTTTCTTCGACTCTTCGTCGAAGCCGTAGCCCTGCCAGGGTTCGGGAGTAAAGACGCCGATGTACTTGAGGATGCGCATCGAGGGGATGCCATAGACGATGACCTGGCCCGACTGGCCACCCGAGCTGAACGCCAGGAATTCGTCACGCTTGCCCGTCGGCACGTAGGTCTTCGCCGCCGCCAGCAGGTCCTGCTGCGACAGGTTCCGACGCTTCATCACGTCCTGCAGCGTCTCGGCGCCGATCGCCGCCCCCGCCACACTCAACCCCATCCCCGCCGCCAGCAGCACCGGCAACGCTTTCCGGGTAATTCGTTTCATGGTTACCTCCC
>JAVEWF010000114.1:0-5193 GCA_034004665.1 Rhodocyclaceae bacterium
GTGGGGTCGCCCCTGGCCGGAGCGGGCTTGTCCGGCGCGTCCGACATCAGTGCGGAATCGGATGCACTTTTTCGTGGTCGGCGTTCGCCATGCCCTTCGGCAGCTGGGGCGACGGCTCGGGCTGCAGCTGGATGAAGCCGCGGTTGCGGACGCCGTCCTGCACGTTGTGCGGGTTGTGGCATTCGGTGCAGGTGAACCAACGCTTCTTGCCGTTGCTGGCGAACTCGCCGATGCGCTTGCCGTGGATGCCGTCGCGCCAGTCGCGCAGCTTGTCGCCATGGCACTTGCCGCACAGGAGCTGCGGCTGGTCGAAGCTGATCGGATCGCCGAAGTGATCGACCAGCTTGTCGCGCTTGGTCGTGTGGTGGCAGTCGAGACACCAGATGCGGCCGCGGCCGTGCTGCAGGTCCTTGACGTCGGGCACCAGTCCTTCCATGGTCGGGATCGGGATCGGCTTCTTGTCCTTCGGCAGCGTCGGCGGATTGAACTGCGGACCGACGCCATTGTGGCAGGCGGTGCCGCACATCGGCAGGATGTTCAGCTTCTCGGAGCGCGGCTTGACGAGCGCGTGGCCCTCGGGCAGGTTCTCCAGCCCCGGCATCTTGCCCATCGGCACGGTGCCCTCGAAGGGATCGCCGTACCAGAGCGCCGCGCCGGTGGTGGGCGAGCACTTGACGTTGGGCCAGCCCGGCTTGATCTCGCGCTGGGTGATTTCCGAGGCGCCCTTGCGGCTCTCGAAGCAGACCAGGGGCTCCTTGGGGGCTTCGGCGGCCGCCGCCGGTTCGGCCGTCTTTTCCGCGGCGACGACGGAATAGAGCCCGCCGCCACAGATAGCGAGGATCGTCGCGTAAATAGCAATTTTTTTCATGATCGTCGTCGCCTCACTTCGCAGCGACGGCCTTGGCGCCGCCGTATTTGATGTCACCCAGCAGGATGCCGATGGCGCCCTTGAGCAGGATGGTCAGGATGAAGAAGCCGAAGGCCCAGATGCCGAGGGTCAGCAGCACTTCGACGAAGCTCGGGTAATACTCGGTCACCTCGCCGATCGGGGTCGGAATGAAACCGGGGACGATCAGGCCCATGCCCTTTTCGATCCAGATGCCGGCGAAGGCCATCGTGCAGGGGATCGTCAGCAGCTTGAAGTCGTTGCGGAAACGCGGGATCAGGAACAGGATGAAGGCGCCCACCATCAGGACCACCGCGCTCCAGAACCAGGGCACCAGCTTGGTCAGCCCATGCAGGCCGAACATCAGGTAGTACAGGCCGTTGGCGTGCTCGGTGCGGGCATACAGCTCCACGACGACTTCCGACAGGGTCAGGAAGATCGCGATGCCAAGACACCAGGTGACGATGGTCGTGAGCAGCTTGATCGCGCTGTCATCGACCCAGAACTTGGTGTTCTTGCGGATGATCAGGAAGATCAGGATGATCAGCGCCGGGCCGGCGGCGAAGGCCGTCGTGATGAAGCGGATCGGCATCATGCTGTGGAACCACATCGGACGCGCCGGCATCGTCGAGATCAGGAAGGCCGTGACGGTGTGAATCGACAGCGCCCAGACGATCGCGATCCAGACCACCGGGATGAACCACTTCCGGTTGATCGGGATGCCGGCGTACTTGCACCACAGGTAGTAGAAACCGCAGATGAAGTTCAGGATCAGGTAGCCGTTCAGCACCAGCACGTCCCAGCCCAGCATCGAGTGGGGAAAGTTGTAGATGCCGATGATCGGGATCATGTGCCAGAGGCGGTCGGGCCGGCCCATGTGGGCGAACACGAACATCATCACCATGGTCACGGCGGTGATCGCCAGCATCTCGCCCAGCACGGCCACCTTGTGCATGCCTTCATGGTGGTAGCCATAGGCCGGGAAGACGATGGTGACCGCCCCGGCGGCCACGCCGACCAGGAAGACGAGGTTGGCGAAATACAGGCCGTCGTGGATCTGACTGGTCATGCCGGTGACGATCAGACCGTCGGTGTTCTGCAGGTAGAACACATACAGCATGCCGACGATGAGCACGGCGAGCGAGCCCATCCAGGCGTAGAACTTGGTGCCGCCCTTGAGGACGTAGCGCACGTAGTCGGAAACGAAACTGGTCAGCACGGTCCGCTCCTCAATCGTAGAAGTAGAAGAATTTCGGGAAGGTGTTGAGCTCGGCCTTGAGGCGGAACACGTTCTTCCGCTGCAGGATCTTGCTCACTTCGCTTTCCGGGTCGAGCAGGTTGCCGAACTTGCGGGCGCCGACCGGGCAGACCTCGACACAGGCCGGGTAGCGGCCATGGCGGGTGCGCTGCAGGCACCAGTGGCACTTCTCGACGACGCCGCGCATGCGCGGCCGGTTGCCCAGATAGTGGGTCACCGGATTCATCTCTTCCTTGGGCAGGACCGGGTTGGTGACGTTGAGGCGGCGCGCCCAGTAGGGGCAGGCGCCCATGCACATGCGGCAGCCGATGCACCAGTTGTAGTCGATCACCACCGGGCCGTCGGGCTCGCGGTAGGTGGTGCGCACCGGACAGACCTTGACGCAGGGCGGCTTCTCGCACTGCATGCAGGCGATCGGCATGTAGGTGGCGTCTTCCTCGGGCACCTTCTCGGGGTTGTAGTGGTACTGGCCTTCGAGCACCAGGCCGGCGGGCGTGTAGGCGTTGCCGCCGACCTGGATGCCCAGGCCCTCGGGGTAGCCGTGATTCATCTTCTCCGCCTCGAACTTGCCGCGCTCCATGCGCAGCACCTGGATCCACTCGATCTTTTCGCCGGCGCGCTCCTTGCCGCGCGACTGGTTGTTCTCGGCGACGCAGGCATGCACGCAGCGGCGGCAGCCGATGCACTTGCGGATGTTGAGGGCGTAGCCCATCAGCACGCCGGGCTGCGCGTCGGTGGTGTCGACGGTGACCTGCTTGCCGTATTCCGCGGAATAGCGCCGTTCGAGGCGCGCTTTCGCCTCGGCCTTCTCCTCGGCCGTCATCAGCCGGTAGTTCTTCTGGAAGTGCTCGGCCCATTCGACGGCGGCATGCGCGTCGTCCGACTGGGTCATCAGCGCGGCGGTACCCATCAGCGACGACATGCTCAGCATGCCGCCGGCCTTCAGGAAATCGCGCCGCGTGGTTTTCAGGACTGCCTTGTCGGGGTCGGCCGATGCCGGCGCGCCGGCCGGATCGGCAGAGGGATTCTCGTTCAGAGCCACAACTCTCCTCCTGTAGGGGGGGTAATGAAACACCTGAAGCTGCACAGGCCCCAGGCAAAAATTAGCCCGCGATCCTCCCACGTCTTTCAGACGCCACCTTTGATCACAGTCAACATGGGCGAATTTTCTTGATTTCTTTTTTTTATCGGGCCAATCGCGAAAATCCGTCGGCGCCAGGAAGCGCCTGTCGCCCCGCCGCGGGTTCGCGGGACGGACCGCCCGCCCGGGAGCGGGCGGGGGTTGCGATCGGTGGAAGCGCCCGCGCCACCCCGACAGGCGCCGCCTCGTCGCTTACGCCACGCTCACAGCGGGGGAAAGATAGACGTCCTGGATCGCGTGCAGCAGTTCCACCCCCTCCGCCATCGGCCGCTGGAAGGCCTTGCGGCCGGAGATCAGGCCCATGCCGCCGGCGCGCTTGTTGATGACCGCGGTGCGCACCGCCTGCGCGAGATCGTTCTCGCCCGAGGCGCCGCCGGAATTGATCATGCCGGCCCGCCCCATGAAGCAGCTGGCGACCTGGTAGCGCACCAGATCGATCGGATGGTCCGTGGTCAGTTCGGAATACACCTTGGGATGGGTCTTGCCGAAGCCGATGGCGTTGTAGCCGCCGTTGCAGGTGGCCTGCTTCTGCTTGACGATGTCCGCCTCGATGGTGGCGGCCAGATGGTTGGCCTGCCCGGTCAGGTCGGCCGCCTCGTGGTAGTCGGTGCCGTCCTTCTTGAAGCCGGAATTGCGCAGGTAGGCCCACAGGAAGGTGACCATGCCCAGGCGGTGCGCCTCGGCGAAGGCCTCGGAGATTTCGAGGATCTGCCGCCGCGACTCCGGCGAACCGTAGTACACGGTCGCGCCCACCGCCACCGCGCCGAGGTCGAAGGCCTTCCTGACGTCGGTGAACAGCGTCTGGTCGTGCATGGTCGGGTAGGTGAGCATCTCGTTGTGGTTGAGCTTGACGAGAAAGGGAATCTTGTGGGCGTACCTGCGCGACACCGCGCCGAGCACGCCGAGGGTGGACGCCACCGCGTTGCAGCCGCCCGCGATGGCCAGCTTGACGATGTTCTCCGGATCGAAGAAATCCGGGTTAGGCGCGAACGAGGCGCCCGCCGAATGCTCGATGCCCTGGTCCACCGGCAGGATGGACAGGTAGCCGGTGCCGGCCAGCCGGCCGGTGTTGAAGATCTGCTGGAAGCCGCGCAACACGCCGGGCGGGCGGTCGCTGCCCGCCACCACGCGGTCGATGAAATCCGGTCCGGGCAGATGCAGCCGTTCCCGTGGAATGGTGCGGCAGGTGTGCGCGAGCAGGGATTCCGCTTCCTGGCCGAGCACTGCAGGAATGTCGATCATGATGTCTCTCCTGTGCGATGGACTGCGTTCGGTATGCATCCCGCGGCGACGGCCGGCGCAAGCCGCGCACCGGCCGCCGCCGCGGCAAATGATCGCACAGGCCGCGCCGCGCGTCGAAAGCGGCGGCCGGCCACCGTCCCGCCAGTCCCACGGGGATTCCCTTCGGTCACGCCGACTTTTGGCTACGGCCGCGTTGCCTGATCTTCGCGGCGCGCGGGTTGCCTGCGCCGAAAGTCGGCGTGGGCGACCGGGGTCTCACCGTCCTGTCAGCGCCGACTTTTCCCGCTCAGTGCTGCGTCTCTTCTTCCTCCCAGCCCGTGATCATCGTCTTGATGTGGGCCAGCGGCGTGTGGCCGGTGGTGGTCAGGTAGACGTG
Organism: Rhodocyclaceae bacterium; assembly: GCA_034004665.1. Classification (GTDB taxonomy): domain Bacteria; phylum Pseudomonadota; class Gammaproteobacteria; order Burkholderiales; family Rhodocyclaceae; genus Sulfuricystis. The sequence continues at coordinate 4,904 of JAVEWF010000114.1, forward strand.
GGCGATGAAGAACACCAGCATCATGAAGGCGCCTGCCGTGTGGGTGAGCGCCACCGTCTCCAGGCTCAGCCAGCGGTCGATGCCGAAGTCCTTCCAGTAGGCGTAGAAGAGATAGAACAGGCCCGAGCCCCAGATGATCGGCGAAACGAGGGAAAGCAGCGCAAGATAGGCGAGGCGCTGCAGCGGGTTGTGCTTCTTGCGCGCGGTCTTCTGGAAGGGGTGCGGCGCGCCGGTGAAGATGCCGTAGGCGTAGTAATGCACCATGGCGCCGACCTTCTTGTAGGTCGGGA
>JAVEWF010000039.1:0-25199 GCA_034004665.1 Rhodocyclaceae bacterium
ATCCGCCAGTTCCTCAACAAGGACCGCAAGAACTTCGACCCGCGCAAGTACTTCACCGAGGCCCGCAAGGCCATGAAGGAGATCTGCAAGGCGCGTTATGAAGCCTTCGGCTGCGCCGGCCAGGCCAGCAAGATCAAGGCGATCTCGCTCGAAGTGATGGCCAACCGCTACAAGAAGGGCGAGTTGAACGCGGTCATCAAGTAAGCGACGCCGCTGTTCCTGCATGCAGGGCCGCCCGACCGATTGTCGGGCGGCCTTTTTTTCGGCGTGCGAATCAAGACGATGTATTTGCCTGAAGATATGATCAGGCGTAGCATTCCCACAACTTAAGTAATGTTATTTCGTTGGCGACCCCCTCTGCAAACGAACGCAGGCAGTCGCCGATACAACGACAAAAGCAACGGAAAACAGATGGATGTACTGAACAGGTCGCCGTTCCCCAAGGCGATCGCGCGTCTGCGCAGGATGTGCGGCTTCTTCGTACTGGTCGGATTGATTTCACAAGCGGGGGCTGCCGCTCCGTCTCCCCCGATCCTCATCGCGCATGTCGCCCCGGTCACCGGGCGTTTCGCTTTGCATGCGGAGTCCGACCGGCGCGGCGCGGAGCTGGCCGTCGATGAGTACAACGCCCGCGGAGGCGTACTGGGGCGCGAGATCGTTCTGGTCTCGCGCGACCCGACGATGGACGGCACACAGGCCGCCCTGGTCGCGGAGGAGTTGATTACCCGCAACAGGATCGGATTCATGGTCGGAGCGGTTGCGTCGGGCGTGGCGGCCAGCATGTCGGCGGTTGCCCAGCGGTACGGAGTGATCTTCATCAACACCAACTCCTCCGCACCGACCGAATCGGTCGAGCACGCCCATCGAACCAAGTTCGTCTTCGATTCCAACGGCGCCAATATCAACCGCGCGCTGCTCAAGTATGCGCTGGCGAACCGAAAATCCAGGCGCGTCCTGCTGCTGACCGAAGACAACAATTTCGGTCACAGCAATGCCGAGGCGATGAAGCCCTATATCGCCGAGTACGGCGGAAAGGTCGTCGGCGAGGTCGTCGCGCCGGAAAGCCTGTCGGATCCGCTTGCAGTCCTGCAGCAGGTGGCCGCGATTCCTGCCGACGTCGTCGCGGTGAGCATCAGCGGCGACAACCAGATCAAGCTGTTTTCGCAGGTCGCCCCCGAGGTGCTGGAAAAGCAGTTCTGGATCGTCGGTGAAGTCGACTGGGAGGAGCTCTATCCCGCGCCGGGGACGCCGCGTCCGCTGTTCGGCACCACCTGGGCCTGGAACCTGAAGACTCCCGGGACCGCGGAGTTCGTGGCGCGCTACCGCAAGCGGTACGGCCACACGCGGCTGGATTATCCGGGCGATGTGACGCACGCGGCCTATCTCGCGACCCGCGCATTGCTCGATGCCATCGTGAAGGCGGGCACGACCGACAACCACGCGGTGATCGCGCAGCTCGAACAGTACCGGGCATCCGCGAGGGAACGCATGCAGGATGACGAGGCCGTCATGGACCCGCACAGCCACCATCTTCAGCAGAGCATTTACATTGCGCGCTGGAATCCTGACCCCCGCCATCCGGAACGGGGGATCGAGATCGTCGGCCGGGTTACCCCCGAGCAGGCCCGCTATGCGCCGGAGGGGACCACGCAGCTGGAGCCTCTGGCGAATACGCCGCGCTACATTCCCTGATCCGCCATGAAACGCCCGGGCCTGATCGGCCGCATCGCCCTGCTGGTCGTCTGCGTCGAACTGATCGTGTTCGGCACGTTCGGCTGGTTCTACGTGGACCGCTTCAGCAGCGCCCTCGACGAGCACCTCCATGCCGGGTTGCGCAACGTCGGCCGGATGCTGGCGAATGAAGAACTGGCCATCAGTGCCGTCGGGCGGGTCCAGTTGATCCGGGAGCTCGTGGGGGCGCCCTACCTCGAGGGCATGGTCATCGGGGGTAGCGGCCGGGTCATCGTGGCTACGGACCCCGCCCTGCTCGGACAACTGGCAGACCGGATTCCCGGCATCGCGCCGGACTGGCTGGCCGAGGAAGGTCCGGACGAGCGGCTGGTCGCCGACAAGCCGCGCCTGACCAGCATCATGCGCCTGCGCGGCATGACCAGCCAGGCACAGCTATACACGGTGATCGTGGCGGTCAGCGTGGCCGACATCGAGTCCCGCAAGCAGTCGATCATCCTATGGGGCGTGCTGGGGTCGGTGCTGTTCATCCTGCTCAGCTCCGCAGCCATCATCGTCATTACCCAGCGCTTCATCGGCAAGCGCGTCGAAACCTCGCTGGCGACCCTGAACCGGGTCGAGAACGGCGAGCTGGATGCGCGCATCCCCGTCACCACCGACGACGAACTCGGCGAACTGCAGCAGGGAATCAATTCGATGACCGGCACCATCGGGCGATTGCTCGACAGGCACCGGGCGGCGAACCAGTTGCTCGACTCCATCGTCGAGAACATCCCGAACATGGTCTTCCTCAAGCGCGCCGACGACCTGCGTTTCGTCCTGTTCAACAAGGCCGGAGAGCAACTGCTGGGATTCCGGCGCGATGACCTGCTCGGCAAGAACGACTTCGACTTTTTCCCCGAGGCGCAGGCGCGCTTCTTCACCGCCAAGGATCGTGCCGTGCTGCAGTCGCCCACGATCATCGATATCCCCGAGGAGCCGATCAAGACGGCCCGGGGCGACACCCGCATCCTGCATACCAAGAAGCTGGCCCTCTACGACAGGGAGGGCAAGCCGGAGTACCTGCTGGGCATTTCGGAGGACATCACCGAGCTGAAGCGCAACATCGCCGAACTCGAACAACACCGCCACCACCTTGAGCAACTGGTCGCCTCGCGCACGGTGGAGCTGAATCAGGCCAAGGAGGTGGCCGAGGCTGCCAGCCGGGCCAAGAGCACCTTCCTGGCCAACATGTCGCACGAAATCCGCACGCCCATGAACGCCATCATCGGCCTCGCCCACCTGATGCGCCGCGATGCCGTCCTGCCGAGGCAGTTCGAGCATCTGGACAAGATCGGCAGTGCTGCCCAGCACCTGCTCGGCATCATCAACGACATTCTCGATTTTTCGAAGATCGAATCGGGCAAGCTGACGCTCGAGGAAGTCGACTTCGACCTGGACGGCGTGTTCCGCAGCATCAACATCCTGGTCGGCGACAAGGCGGCCGAAAAGGACCTCGAAGTCGTCACCCGGATCGATCCGGCGCTGCCCCAGATGATCCGGGGCGACCGCATGCGCCTGGGCCAGATCCTGCTGAATTTCGCCAACAACGCGATCAAGTTCACCGAATCCGGCAACGTCGTCCTGCGGGCGCGGCGTGTATCCGCCCCGGGCGAAGAGACGATGCTCCGCATCCGTTTCGAGGTCAGCGACACCGGCATCGGGATGACCCCGGAAGAGGCGGGCCGCATGTTCCGGCCATTCGAGCAGGCGGATGTCTCCACGACCCGGAACTATGGCGGTACCGGGCTCGGGCTGGCCATTTCGAAGCGCCTCGCGGAACTCATGCATGGCGCCGTCGGCGTGGAAAGCCAGCCCGGGAAAGGCAGCACCTTCTGGTTCGAGGCACCCTTCGCCGAGGGGCAGGAAGCACCTGCAGCCCCTGCCGAGCCGCGCCGCGACCTGCCTCCCTTCCGGGTCCTGGTCGCCGACGATCTGGCCGAAGCCCGCGAATCCCTGTGCGACATGCTCGGCATGCTGCAATTCCAGACCCGCTGCGTCAGCTCGGGCCAGCAGGCGCTCGATGCGATCGGCGAGGCGGAAGCGTTCGGCCGGCCTTTCGATCTGGTGATGCTGGACTGGAGCATGCCCGGCATGGATGGCATCGAAACGGCACACAGGATCCGGTCGCTCCAGCTGCCGCACCCGCCCACGCTGATGCTGATTACCGCCTTCGGCCGTGAGTGGCCTCCCGAACTGCTCGAAGGTGCCGGGATTCGACAGACCCTCGTCAAGCCCGTTTCGCCCTCGTCCCTTTATGAGGCGGTCGTGGAGGTCACGACCGGCGTGACGAAGGAACGGCAGGCCGTCGATGCGTGCGCCGACCTGGCCAGGCTCAAGGGCCGCCGCATCCTGCTGGCCGAGGACAACCCGATCAATCAGGAAGTGGCCCTGGACCTGCTGCGCGATGCCGGACTGGTCGTCGACCTTGCAGAGGACGGCGTGCGGGCGGTCGATCTGGCACGCCGCAATGCCTACGACCTGATCCTGATGGACATGCAGATGCCGCACATGGACGGCATCGCCGCCACCATGCAGATCAAGCGACTGCCCGGCCGCGAGCAGGTTCCGATCCTGGCCATGACGGCCAATGCCTTCACGGAGGATCGCCAGGCCTGCCTGAATGCGGGCATGGTCGATCACGTCGCCAAGCCGGTCAATCCCGATGCCTTGTTCGCCTCCATCCTCCACTGGCTCCCCGCCACGCCCGCAGGCGGGTCCGCCATGCCCGCTGCAGCCGATCCGTCAGCGCCGGCGGACCCGCTCGCCGGGCAGCGCCAATGTCTGGAGAAAATCGAAGGCCTCGATCTGGCCGCGGGCCTGTTCGTGGTGCGGGACAAGCTGCCCACCTACCTGCGCGTCATCGGCATGTTCGTCGACAGCCATGCCGACGATGCGGCAAGGCTGCGCAGCCTGATCGCACAAGGCCAGTTGAAGGAGGCGACCGCAGTCGCCCATTCGCTGAAGGGTGCAGCCGGCAATATCGGCGCGAAACAGGTGTACGAACTGGCGGAGTCGCTGAATACCGCGCTGCGCCATGGTTCCGTGAGCGGGCTGGACGTGCTGCTCGATACGCTGGATGCGAGGCTGCCGGCACTCGTCACCGCCTTGCGCGCCGCATCGACCTCTGTCACGCCGAACGAAAATAACGCCGTGGCGCGGAGCGGGGCGGATGGCGGAAAGCCGAATGTCGAGCGGCTCCGGCAATTGCTTGCCGGCGGCGAGCTGGCCGCCATGGAGGCGTACTCGACGATGCGGCCCGAACTGTTCGGCTTGCTCGGCGATGCCGAAACCGGCCGGCTGGGAGCAGCCATCCGTCAGTTCGACTACACCCGGGCCCTGGAGATCCTGGGACAGGTCGATCGGAAGCCGGCCTGAACGCCGCTCGTCAAAAGTCGGCGCCGGCAGGACGGCGATGCCCTCCATGCCCCGGCAGCAACGGCAAAGAGTGCGTATCCTTGCGCCATGCATCCGTGAAAGGAAAGCCTCTTGGTCCTGCTCGAATTTTCCATGTCGCCCTTCGGCAAGGGTGAAAGCCTCAGCCCCTACGTCGCCCGCTCGCTCGACATCATCGACAGGAGCGGCCTGTCCTACCAGCTCACGCCGATGGGTACGATCATCGAAGGCGACTGGGACGAGGTGATGGCCGTCGTCGGCGACTGCTTCGCGGCGATGCGCGGCGACTGCGACCGCATCAGCGCGCAGATCAAGATCGACTACCGGGCGGGCGACGCCTCCCGCATGCAGTCGAAGATCGACGCCGTCGAGACGCAGCTGGGCCGCAAGCTGGCGACCTGAGCAGCATCCGCCGCCGTCCCGCCAGCACCGGCTTTTCGCGATCGCCATGGATCACCGCAATCCGCTCGATGCCCGCTCGATGGGCATCATGGTCGTTCTCTGCCTGATCTGGGGCCTGCAGCAAGTCGTGCTCAAGGCCGCCGCCGCCGATGTCGCACCCCTGCTGCAGATCGCCCTGCGCTCGGGTATCGCGGCCGTGCTGGTCGGCCTGCTCATGCTCCGCCAGGGCGTGCGCTGGTCGCCCGCTGACGGCACCCTGCGCCCCGGGCTGCTCGTCGGCTTCCTGTTCGCGCTCGAGTTCCTGCTGGTCGGCGAGGGCCTGCGCTTCACCAGCGCCTCGCACATGGTGGTGTTCCTCTATACCGCGCCGATCTTCGTCGCGCTGGGCCTGCACTGGCGGCTGCCGGCCGAACGTCTTGCCGTGCCGCAGTGGCTCGGCGTGGTGCTCGCCTTCGGCGGCATCGCCGTCACTTTCCTCGGACGTGGCGAGCCGTCCCGGGCATGGAGCGACATGCTCCGGGGCGACATCCTCGCCCTGCTGGCCGGTGTCGCCTGGGGGGCCACCACGGTCGCCGTACGCCTGTCGAGCCTGGCCCGCGAACCGGCCACCAAGACGCTGCTGTACCAGCTCGTCGGAGCGTTCATCCTGCTTACGCCCGCCGCCTTCGCGCTCGGCCAGGGCGGGTTCAATCCCACGCCGCTCGCCTGGGGCAGCCTGCTGTTCCACGCGCTGGTGGTTTCCTTCGCCAGCTATCTCGCCTGGTTCTGGCTGCTGCGCCACTATCTTGCCTCGCGCCTCGGCGTATTCTCGTTCCTCACCCCGCTGTTCGGCGTCGCCTTCGGCGTCATCCTGCTCGACGAACCGCTCGAGCCCGGCTTCGTCACCGGCGCGCTGATGGTGATGGCCGGCATCGTCATGGTGAGCGGCCATCACTGGCTGAAGTCCGCACTGACCCGGTCAGCTATTCGACCTGCACCTCGTCATCGCCGGTCCTGACGGTCTGGCCCGCGCGAATCTTGCAGGCCTTGCGGGTTTCGATCCGGCCATCGACGCTGACCTCGCCGGCCGCGATCATCGTCTTGGCGGCGCCGCCGGAGGGGGCGAGGGCGAGCAGCTTGAGCAGGGCGTGGAGCTCGATGAAATCGCCGCGCAAGGGAAAGTGGTGTTGGGCCATAAAGTCGGTGCTGGCGGGACGGCGGATGAGCGGCGGCTAGAAGCCGAACAGCCGTGCGAGTTCGGCGCCGGGCGAGGGCGCGCGCATGAAGGCTTCGCCGACGAGGAAGGCGTTCACGCCGTGCTGCTTCATGAGCGCGACGTCGGCCGGGGCGAGGATGCCGGATTCGGTGACGACGATGCGGTCGGCGGGGATGCGGCCCAGCTGCGAAAGCGTGGTGTCGAGGCTGACCTCGAAGGTGCGCAGGTTGCGGTTGTTGATGCCCTGCAGCGGCGTCCTGAGCCGGAGCGCGCGGTCGAGTTCGCCGGCGTCGTGGCTTTCGACGAGGACGGCCATGCCGAGCGAGAGGGCGAGGTCTTCGAGTTCGGCCATCTCGTTGTCGGATAGCGCGGCGACGATCAGCAGGATCGCGTCGGCGCCCATCGCGCGGGCCTCGTAGACCTGATAGGGATCGACCATGAAATCCTTGCGCAGTACCGGCAGGGCACAGGCCGCACGCGCCTGCTGCAGATAGTCGGTGCAGCCCTGGAAGAACTGCCGGTCGGTGAGCACGGAGAGGCAGGCGGCGCCGTGCTTCTCATAGTCAGCCGCGATCTCGGCGGGGCGGAAGTCGGGCCGGATCACGCCTTTCGAGGGGCTGGCCTTCTTGATTTCCGATATCACTGCCGTCCCGCCGGCGCCGATTTTTTGACGGATCGCGCCGGCGAAGTCACGTGCGGGCGGCTGCGCTTCGGCCTCGGCGCGGATCGCCGCGAGCGGCTTTGCGGCCTGCGCGGCGACGACTTCCTCGCGCTTGACGGCGAGGATCTTGTTCAGGATGTCGCTCATACGGACTGCGTGACCTTGATGAACTCGTCGAGCTTGGCGCGCGCCTTGCCGTTTTCGATGGTTTGGCGTGCCAGTGCGATCCCGGCGCCGATGTCGGCGGCGAGGTTGGCGGTGTAGAGCGCCGTGCCGGCGTTGAGGCAGACGATCTCCAGCGCCGGGCCGGGCTGGTTCGCCAGCACGCCGAGCAGGCGGCCCTTCGATTCCGCGGCATCCGCCACCTTGAGGTTGCGGCTGGCGATCATCTGCAGGCCGAAGTCCTCGGGGTGGATCTCGTACTCGCGGATCTCGCCGTCCTTCAGTTCGCCGACCATGGTCGCGGCGCCGAGCGAAATCTCGTCCATGCCATCCTTGCCGTAAACGACGGTCACATGCCGGGCGCCGAGCTGCTTCATGACGCGCACGCAGATGCCGACGAGATCGGGGTGGAACACGCCGAGCAGGGTATTCGGTGCGCCGGCCGGGTTGGTCAGCGGACCGAGGATGTTGAAGATGGTGCGCACGCCCATCTCGCGGCGTACCGGCGCGACGTTCTTCATCGCCGGATGGTGGTTGGGCGCGAACATGAAGCCCATGCCCGTGCGCTTGATGCACTCGGCCACCTGCGGCGCCTGCAGATCGATCTTCGCGCCGAGGGCCTCGAGCACGTCGGCCGCGCCGGACTTCGACGAGACGCTGCGGTTGCCGTGCTTGGCCACCGTCGCGCCCGCCGCGGCGGCGACGAAGGCCGAGGCGGTCGAGATGTTGAAGGTATGCGAGCTGTCGCCGCCGGTGCCGACGATGTCCACGAAATGATCGTTGTGGGGGACGTCCACCCTGGTGCATAGCTCGCGCATCACGGTGGCCGCGGCGGCGATCTCGCCGATGGTCTCCTTCTTGACGCGCAGGCCGGTGAGGATGGCCGCGATCATCACGGGCGAGACCTCGCCCTTCATGATCTGCCGCATCAGGTTGAGCATCTCGTCGTGGAAGATCTCGCGGTGCTCGATGGTGCGCTGCAGCGCTTCTTGCGGTGTGATCATGTCATTTGCCTTCGAGGAAGTTCTTCAGCAGGGCGTGGCCATGCTCGGTCAGGATGGATTCGGGGTGGAACTGCACGCCCTGGATGGCATGGTCTTTATGGCGCACGCCCATGATCTCGCCGTCGTCGGTCCAGGCGGTGACTTCGAGGCAGTCCGGCAGCGTGTCGCGGCGGATCGCCAGCGAGTGGTAGCGCGTGGCATTGAACGGGTTCGGCAGGCCGCTGAAGATGCCGGAGTCCGCGTGATGGACGGGCGAGAGCTTGCCGTGCATCAGCTGCCTGGCGTGCACGATCTCGCCACCGAAGGCGTAGCCGATGCTCTGGTGGCCCAGGCAGACGCCGAGGATCGGCAGCTTGCCGGCGAATTCCTTGATCGCGGCGACCGAGATGCCGGCTTCCTTCGGCGAGCAGGGACCGGGCGAAATGACGAGCCGGTCGGGTTTCATCGCGGCGATTTCCTTGAGCGTGATCGCATCGTTGCGGAACACGCGCACGTCCTCGCCGAGCTCGCCGAAATACTGTACGAGGTTGTAGGTGAAGGAATCGTAGTTGTCTATGACCAGAAGCATTTGGATTGAGACCTTTCGAGCGGCATTGGCGTGACGAAGGCCGCATTTTCGCTCAGATTGGACGGCCGGGCTAAAAGTCGGCGCCGGCGGGACGGGCGACCCGGAAGCCGAGCAGCTGGCTGCGATAGCTGGCGGGATTGCCGTTGCGCACGGCGGCGCGCACCGAGGCCGGACCGCTCCAGCCGCCGCCGCGATAGACACGGCGGACGCAATCCTCCGCAACCCGTGCCGATCCGTCCCGGGGCGCACCGATGTAATTCACCGTCTGGCAGTCCTCCACCCATTCCCAGACATTGCCGAGCATGTCGTGAAGCCCGAATGGATTGGGCTTGAAGCTGCCGACCGGCGCCGTTTCCACATAGCCGTCCTTGCAGCCGTGCGGCTCCCAGTCGAAATGCCGCATCTCCTGCGTCACGCGGTCATGCACATTGGCATGTTCGCACGCCAGGTCGGGATCGTCGCCCCAGTAGCGCGAGGTGCGGCTGCCGGCGCGCGCGGCATATTCCCACTCCGCTTCCGACAGCAGCCGGTAGGGCTTGCCGGTTTTCATCGACAGCCAGGCCACATAGGCCCTGGCATCCTGCCAGCTGACGCAGACGGCCGGATGGTCGTCGTTCTGGACGAAATCCGGGTCGCGCCAGTGGCGCCCCGGCTGGTTGATCCACTCCGAGCCCACCCAGACGAAGCATGAGCCTTCGGCCTTGTGGCGGCTGGCCTCGACGAAGGCGGCGTACTGCCCGCGCGTGATTTCGAAGCGGCCCACCGCGACAGGCTCGGCGATGCGGACTTCGTGGCGCGGCCGCTCGGCATCGCCGCTGCCGACTTCGCGCGCCGCCGCACCCATCTGGAACCTGCCGGCAGGGATGACCACCATCTCCGGGCAATCCGGGCAATCGCGGAACATCCGCGGGCCTTCGGATGGGGCGCGGCTCTCCGTCGCGGGCGTCGGGGCGGGTTTTGCCGCTTCGTACTGGCGCAGGCGGCTGGCCGCCAGCGGGGCGAACTGGCCGCGGGGATACTGCTGCAGGTAGGCGCGGAAATCATCCGGATTGGTGCTGCCCTTGATGCTGTTCCAGAAACTCAGTTCGAAGGTGGCCGAGATGCCGGGACCGGCGGCCGAAACCGGGCCGGCCTCGTTCGCTGCGGCCCGCGGCCCGCCCGTGAAATAGAAATCGCCGTCCATGCTGCCTTCCATCCAGGGTTCCTGCTGGCCTTGGGAGTCCTTCCTGACGCCGGCGACGATGCGCTTGAGGCTCTGCTCGATCGGCTGGTCGGGCACCTCGATCTGGGCGAGCAGGTGCTGCGTGTACAGGCCGTGGTCGCCTTCGCCGTCCGCGGCCACGCTGCCGGGGCGGGTGGCGAACGAGATCAGCGTGCCGGAGGGCGCATCGACGCGTGCGAGTCCGCCGGCCGCGGAACGGAAGCGGCGCGTGAAGGGGTTGTTGCGGCAGGCATCGAGGAAGACCAGGTTGAGCCGGGTCTTCGCATCGTCCATGATGTCCAGCACCTGGTTGAGGCTGATGCTGTTGAGCGGCACGTCCTCTTCGCTGGCGATGTCCGCGTCGATGCTCGGCAGGTAGTTGGTGCCCCTGAGCTGCATGCCGTGGCCGGCATAGAAGAACAGGGCCACGCTGCCGGGGACCAGGCGCGCACGGAACTCGCGCAGCGTCGTGCTGATTTGCCGGGTGGTGAGGTTTTCGCGGCTGACCACCTCGAATCCGAGCAGCTTGAGCTTGTCGGCGATCGCGCGGGCATCGTTGCCCGGGTTCTTGAGCGGCGCGCTGCGGTACGCGGAATTGCCGATCACCAGCGCGATCCGTTGCTGCCCCGCCGGCGGCGTCTGTGCAAAGGCGACGGATGCGAACAGCATTCCGGCCAGAAGCCAGAAAATTCCCGTTGCCCGCACCCAGCTGCCCATGGAGCCTCCCATGGCCGAATGGTAGTATGAATCCACACGCACTGCATGAGCCTGCCTGCAGCCCTTCCATGGCTACCGTGTCACCCGCGACCGCCGCCGTTGCTGCGCCATCCCGAGCCGCATGGCGTCGCCTGATGGTCCTGCTCGTCGCCGCCCAATGCCTGGCCTTGCTGCTGCTCGGCGCCATGCTGCTCGACAAGCACCACAGCCTGCTGCATGAACTGATCCTGTCGCGCATCGAAATCCAGGCCGAAGAACTCGAGGCTTCCCTGCGCACGGCCGCGCAGACCGGGCTGCGTCCCGACGAGGTGCATGCGCTGGATGCCATGGTGCACCGCCTCAGGGATGCCGATCCCGCGATCGCCGCGATCGAGGTGGTGGCGTTCGACGGGCGGGGTGCGCGCATCGCCTTTGCCACGGATGCGAAGGATGTCGGCGCGGCATTGAGCCCGGCGGCGTGGCGGGACATGGGCGCCGTGCGGGGATTCGTGCGCGGGCAATCGGCATTCGGTCCGGTGATCGTCGCGGCGGTTCACGATGCGGCGGACGAGCCCGTCGGCGGCCTGCGCGTCAGGGTCGCCACGGATCGGCTCCAGCGCGAGGAAAACGTGGTCGCCCGCGCACTCTGGCCCCGGCTCATGGCCGCCATGACGGCCATGATGCTGCTGACCCTGGGGCTGCTGGCCTGGCTCAGGGCCACGAACGTCTGCGGTGTCGCACTGAGGCGTCGTGTCATGGCGCTGGCGCTGACGGCGACCCTGGCGGCCGGCCTGCACGTGGCCTGGCATGCCAAGGGAGTATTCGAGGCGGGGCTGCTGCCCGCCCTGACCTCCAAGGCGACGATGGTGGCGGACCTGGTCGCCGGCAAACTGGCGCGCGCCGAAGCGCTCGGCATCCCGCTCGGCAAGCTGCCCGGAGTCGGCGCCTATTTCGACGCCCTGGCGGGGCAGCACCCCGAAATCGCGGCGCTGCGCCTGGACGATGCAGACGGCATGACGCTGGCCCGTCGCGGCGAGGCGAGCGAGGCATGGATCGAGCGTGCGGCAGGCAGCGGGCGTCTCGCCGTCTCCGCCGACCGCGACCTCGTCGCCCGCCATCTGGGCGAGCTGGCCATCGATGTCGGCATCGTGCTGCTGGTCGTGGCCGTCGTGTTCCGGGAGCTGCTGGGCGCCCTGATCGGAACCCTGCCCGTCGCCCTGCCCGGCAGGGCCGGCCGGGACGAACGCCTGCAGTCCCTGCGCCTGCCGCTGTTCCTGTTCATCCTGACGGAAGAGATGTCGCGGGCCTTCCTGCCGCTCTACATCCAGTCGTTCGCCTCCGGCGGGCACTATCTCGGCAGCGAGGCGGAGGTCGGCCTGCCGATCGCGGTCTACATGCTGTGCTTCGCCCTCGCCACACCCTTCGCCGGCCGCTGGGCCGACCGCTGGGGAACGGCCAGAATCTTCGCCGTCGGCACCGGGCTGACGCTGGCGGGCTTCCTCTGGATGGCGCTCGCCGGCAGCTACTGGGAACTGCTCCCGGCACGCGCCCTGTGCGCCTGGGGCTACGCGACCGGAACCATGGCCTGCCAGCGACAACTGATCGTCCTGACCACGCAGCACGAGCGGGCGCGAGGCCTCGCCCTGTTCGTCGGCGCCATCGGGGTCGCCGCCATTTGCGGTTCGGCGCTCGGCGGCGTGCTGGCGGGGCAGTTCGGTTTTCGCCCGGTGTTCGCCGTGTCGGCCGTGCTGGCCCTGCTGGCGCTGGGCATATTCCGCCTCACCCAGGGGAAGGCCAACGATCATGGCGAGGCCGGACCGCCCCTGAGCGTGGCCGAAATCCGGGCGTTGCTTGCGAACCGCCGCTTTGCGGCCCTGATGCTGGGCGGCGCCATTCCGGCCAAGATCGCCCTGGCCGGCTTCCTGTTCTTCCTCGTCCCCCTGGCGCTTCACCAGCTCGATTACCGCCCGGCGGAGATCGGCCGGGCCGTGATGGTCTATTTCATCCTCGTGGCGGCGATCAACCCGCTCGCCTCGTGGCTCTCCGACCGTCACGGCTGGCGGCTGTCCCTGACACTGGCGGGCAGCGCGATCATCGGTCTGGGCGGACTGGCCGGACTCGGCGTCTGGCTCGCGAATGGAGCGCCTGCGGCATGGATGATCTGGGCCGGCATCCTGACGCTGGGCATCGGCACCGGTCTCGCCAGTGCGCCGATGCAGGCGCTCGCCACCGAGATCGGTGCGCGAACCGGCGCCACTTCCGTGGCGGTGGTCCTGCGCACGCTGGAGCGGCTGGGCAGCGTGATCGGCCCGCTCTGGGCGGGTCTCTGGCTGGGCATGACGGGCTGGGGCGGCGCGATGGCGGCCATCGGCCTGGTGGTCCTCGCCGGCACGCTCGTTTGCCTGGCCGCGCGAAGGGAGGCGAGGCCGTGAGGTGGCGATGGCGCCTGCTGCTGACCCTCCTGCTGTGCGGCCTGGCCCAGACGTCCGCGGCAGCGGCACCACGCCCCTATCACGTGATGCTGCTGCTGTTCCGCGGCTGCGAGGAGGCCTGCCAGGGCTTCCAGGACTATTTCCGGCGGCAGAACGTCCCCGTGCGCTTCACCCTGCGGGACGCGGCGCAGGACAAGCGGCGCATTGCCGGATTCGTGGCGGAAGCCCGGCGGACCCGTCCCGATCTGGTGGTGGCCTGGGGCACCAGCGTCGCCCTCGAGGCGGCAGGACAATGGGATGCGGTCGATCCGGCCCGTCACATCACCGACATCCCGGTGGTCTTCATGGCGGTGACCGATCCGGTGCGCAGCCGCCTGACCCCGTCGCTGGACGGTTCGGGACGCAACGTCGCCGGCACCCGCTACCTGCTTTCTGCGGATGAACAGTTGCGGGCCGCCCGGATGTATCTCGACTTCCGCCGCGTGGGCTTCCTCTACAACCCGGCGGAGCCCAACTCGACCATCAGCCTGGAAGAGGTGCGTGCGGCGGCGTCCCGCCTCGGCGCCGCGCTCGTCGTCGAAACGCTCCGGCTCGATGCCGGCGGCCGGCCCGATCCCGCGGCCATCCCGGGGCATTTCGCGGCGCTGGCCGCGGCGGGCGTCGACCTGTTCTATGCCTCGCCGGACAGCTTCATCAACAGCCGCAGGAAAGAGATCACCGCTGCCGCGCTGGCCCATCGGCTGCCGGTTTTCGCCGCTGCCGAAGCGCTGGTCGCGCAGGCCGACGGGCTGTTCGGCGTCGTCGTCCGCTACGACGTCATGGGACGATTCACCGCGCGCCTCGCCTTGCGCATCCTGCAGGAGGGACAGCGGCCGGGCAGCCTGCCGGTGGCGTTGCCGCGCAATTTCTCCTATCTCATCAACCTGCGCACCGCGCATCTGCTCGAACGCTACCCGCCCTTGCCGCTGCTCGACGTGGCCGAGTTCGTGGACAACGGGGAAGGAACGCCATGAAGCTGGTTCTGTGCGTCAAACGCGACCTGCATGGTTGCATCTTTCTCAATCACCTGCTGCCCGCGCTGGCGGGGCATGAACTGCGCATCCTGCTGTCGGACAAGACCCGGCCCGCGGAGCAGTCGGTCCCGGCATTGAGCGAGCTCGCCTGGCTCGAACGCGGGCTGCCGTGCGACCGCCTCTTCCCGCTGATCGATCGCCTCCCGGAAACGGGCGAATGGGCGACCTTCGCCGGCCTGTCGAAACGATACGGGATCGGCTTCGAGACGGTCGGGGACATCAATGACCCGGCGCTGGTCGACAGCCTGGGCGCCTTCGACCCCGGCCTGATCGTGTCCGCCCGCTTCAGCCATATCTTCCGGCCCGCGGCCATCGCCACGGCCCGCCATGGCGTCATCAACATCCATCCGGGCGAACTGCCTTCCCATGCGGGGCTGTTCGCGCCGATGCGCACGGTCGCCGAGGGCGCCGGCTCGCTCGCCTGCAGCATCCACTTCATGGATGCCGGGATCGACAGCGGTCCGGTCATCGCCGTCGAGTACCTGCGCTACCGGCCCGACGCAGGCCTGCTGGGGCAGATCGCCGCAATTTACCCGCTGGCGATTCCCATCCTGCTGGACCTGATCGGGCGGCTGGAGCGGGGCGGAAGCATCGACAGCCGGCCGCAGGATGCCAGCCGCCGTCGCTACCGTTCGATGCCGGATGCCGCCGAAGTGGCCGCCTTCCTGGCGGCCGGCCACCGCTTCTGGACGCCGCCGGCCTACGAGGCCCTGCTGGCGAGGTTCGTCCCGCCGCCGGCCGGCTGAACTACGCCAGGCGCGTGTCGAGGCCGCTTTCGGCCATCTCGGCGGCGCGCAGCTGCGCCTTCGCCTTGTTCAGCGTTTCCTGCCATTCGCTGTCGGGGTCCGAGTCGGCGACGATGCCGGCGCCGGCCTGTACGTGGATGCGGCCGTCCTTGACCACCGCCGTGCGGATGGCGATGGCGAGGTCCATGTCGCCGTTGAAGCCGAGGTAACCCACGGCGCCGGCGTAGATGCCGCGCTTGGTCGGCTCCAGTTCGTCGATGATCTCCATCGCGCGCACCTTCGGCGCGCCGGACACGGTACCGGCGGGGAAGGTGGCCTTGAGCACCGAGACCGGGCCTTCGTCGTCCTTCAGTTCGCCCTCGACGTTGGAGACGATGTGCATGACGTGCGAGTAGCGCTCGATCAGGTAGCTGTCGGTGACCTTGACCGTGCCGATCTTGGCGACGCGGCCGACGTCGTTGCGGCCGAGGTCGAGCAGTTGCAGGTGCTCGGCGCGCTCCTTCTCGTCGGCGAGCAGGTCGGCGGCCAGTGCCGCATCCTCGGTGGCGGTTGCGCCGCGCTTGCGCGTGCCCGCGATCGGACGGGCGGTGATCTTGCGTATCTCGCCTTCGCCTTCGAGGCGGACCAGGATTTCCGGCGAGGCGCCGACGACCTGGAAGTCGCCGAAGTCGAACAGGAACATGTAGGGCGAGGGGTTGAGCGTGCGCAAGGCCCGGTACAGCGCCAGCGGGCTGGCCGCGTAGGGCTTGCTCATGCGCTGCGAGAGGACGACCTGCATGATGTCGCCGTCGACGATGTACTGCTTCGCCTTGCGCACGGCGGCCTTGAAATCGGCCTCGGGGAATTCGAAAGTCGGCGCCGACGGGACGGCGGCGGAATCGGCCGGCAGCCGGACGGGCGCGCGCAGCCTGGCGAGCAGTTCGCGGAGGCGGGCCTGCGCGTGCTTCCAGGCGCCGGGAAATCCGGGCTCGGCGAAGACGACGAGGGTCAGCTTGCCCGAGAGGTTGTCGACGATGGCGATTTCCTCGGAGAGCAGCAGCAGGATGTCGGGCACGCCGAGCGGATCGGCCTTTTTGGCATCCGCCAGCTTGGGTTCCACATAGCGCACGGTGTCGTAGCCGAAGTAGCCGACCAGGCCGCCGCAGAAGCGCGGCAGGCCGGGAATGTCCGGCACCTTGAAGCGCGCCATGAACTCCGAGAC
Organism: Rhodocyclaceae bacterium; assembly: GCA_034004665.1. Classification (GTDB taxonomy): domain Bacteria; phylum Pseudomonadota; class Gammaproteobacteria; order Burkholderiales; family Rhodocyclaceae; genus Sulfuricystis. The sequence goes on from JAVEWF010000039.1 coordinate 16,466, forward strand.
GAAGGACATCGGATTGGTGTGCTCGCGCCGCTCGGCGACCCGGTTGCCCGAGAGCAGCAGGATGGTCGAGCCGCTCACCGAGATGCGCGTCGGCGTGGTCAGGCCGATGAAGGAGTAGCGGCCGAAGCGCTCGCCGCCCTGCACCGATTCGAGCAGGTAGGAATGCGGCCCTTCGGCGAGCTTGAGGTAGATCGAGAGCGGCGTGTCGAGATCGGCGAAGGTCTCGAGCGTGACGGGAATGCGGTTGTAGCCTTCGAGGGCGAGGCGGTCGAAATCGGCTTCTTTCATGGGAACTCCACAACAGGTATTCAACGGGGTGTGCCGCTCAACGACACACGGGGCGGACCGGGTTTAGAACCAGGGTCGCCAGGGCCAGGCCTCTGCGTCGATGGGGCGGCGTGTTGTGGAGGTGCGATTCATTGCGTCCGGATCAGGCTTGCAGCGTCTTCGATGGAGGCGACTATAGCATCGGCCGCGAGGCCGCGCACGTCCTGGCCCTCGTTGTAGCCGTAGGGGACGAGGAAGACCTTGCAACCGGCATTCCTGCCCGCATGGAAGTCGTGCACCGAGTCGCCGATCATCAGCGTGTCGGCCGGCGAGACGTTCATGCGGCCGCAGGCCCAGACCAATGGCATCGGGTCGGGTTTCGGCTTCGGCAGCTGGTCGCCGGCGACGGCCACGCTCAGGTAGGGCATCAGGCCGGTGCGTTCGAGCAGCGGCATCGTGAAGGCCTGCGCCTTGTTGGTGATGACGCCCATGGGGAGGCCCAGCGCCTTGAAGGCGTCGAGTCCCTCGACCACCCCGGGAAAGGGTTTCGCGGCGCGGCCGTTGAAGTGTTCGTAGTGCTTCTTGAAACTCGTCAGCGCATCCTCGGGCGGCGGTGCGGGATCGTCCGCCGCTTCGAGCCTGCCGGCGAGCACGCGCTTGACGAGGTTCGGAATGCCGCGCCCGACGTAGGCGCGGATGTCCTCGATCGCGACCGGCGGCTGGCCGAGGTCGGCCAGCATGCCGCAGGCGGCGGCATGCAGGTCGAGCACGGTGTCGAGCAGCGTGCCGTCCAGGTCAAGCAGAACCGCCCGAATGGCTGCCTTGGTCATCAGACGGTTTTCAGCGCGGCGCGCATCTCGCCGATGATGGTGTTGTAACGGTTCGGATCGGCGGCGTTGCGTTTGCCGAAGACCGCCGAGCCGGCCACGAAGGTGTCGACGCCCGCGCGGGCCACTTCGGCGATGTTGGCCGGGCCGACGCCGCCGTCGATCTCCAGCTCGACCTTGAGGCCGCGGTCATCGATCATCTTGCGCACGGCGCGCGCCTTGTCGAGCACGTAGGGGATGAACTTCTGGCCGCCGAAGCCGGGGTTCACCGACATCAGCAGCACCATGTCGAGCTTGTCGAGCGTGTATTCGAGCACGTCGAGCGGGGTAGCCGGGTTGAACACGAGGCCTGCCTTGCAGCCGCATTCCTTGATCAGGCCGATGGTGCGGTCGATGTGCTCGGAGGCTTCCGGGTGGAAGGTGATGTAGGTGGCGCCGGCCTTGGCGAAGTCGGGGATGATACGGTCGACCGGCTTGACCATCAGGTGCACGTCGATCGGCGCGGTCACGCCGTGCTTGCGCAGGGCTTCGCAGACCAGCGGGCCGATGGTGAGGTTGGGCACGTAGTGGTTGTCCATCACGTCGAAGTGGACGATGTCGGCGCCGGAGGCGAGCACGTCGTCGACCTCCTCGCCGAGGCGGGCGAAATTGGCGGACAGGATGGACGGGGCGATGCGGTAAGCCATTGAAGCCTCCTCGATCAGGTAAATTAGAATGAAATCGGATCGACCGATTCTAGCGGCGCCGACTATCAGGCCTGCTAATATTTTCTGATAACAGCTATAAGCACATACCCCAACATGGCCGAAGCGAAAAAATACGAGATCGCCATCGAAGTGGCGACGCAGTACATGCCGGAGCAATCCGATCCCGATGAGGAGCGCTACTTCTTCGCCTACACCATCAAGGTGGCGAACATCGGCTCCGTCGCCGCGCAGCTGGTATCGCGCCACTGGATCATCACCGATGCCGATGGCAAGGTCGAGGAAGTGCGCGGCCTGGGCGTCGTCGGCCACCAGCCGATGCTCCAGCCCGGCGAGGCCTTCGAATACACCAGCGGCTGCCCGCTGGCCACGCCGGTCGGCACCATGAAAGGCAGCTACCAGATGGTCGCCGAGGACGGTACGCGCTTCGACGCGGTGATCTCGGAGTTCGTGCTGGCGATGCCCCGGACGCTGCACTGAAAAGCTGGTTCAACCGCGCTGACAGCACTCCCCATTATTTCTTGATAACCTCGGTCCTCGGCTTGCCCTTGTCGACCACCAGAATGTTGGTCATAAGAACCGGCTTGTCTCCGACATTCTTGAAGTAGTGGGCGGGACCGCGGGGATTGTGCCAGGCTTGTCCTTCCGAAAACTGCCTGGGTTCTCCGCCTTCCAGGACAAGCTCAACATTGCCTTCCAGTATTGCGCCATAACAGTCGCCTGGATGGGTATGCAATGGCGATGCACCCCCCGGCTGAATAGCCACTTTGATGATGGCGACCTCCTTGTTCTCGACATCACTGATCGGTGCCACCAGCATCGGTTTCGATTGGAAACCGGGCGCGGTAACCTGCGCCATCGACGTTCCACTTGCCATGGCCAGGATTACTGCCATGGCCGTTTTACAGAGTCCGATCTTCAGGATTTTGCAGGTTTTCATGGTGTTCCCCTTTTTTCTGCCATTCGCATGTTCCACGTATAGATCAGGCGGGTCGAATGTCAAGTGGGTAAATGGGGATCTCTGCCGGCGGCAAGTATTACCCAATAGGAATGCTTGGATGCAGAGCTATTGAGCCTTCAGGTCGCTTTCGATTGTTGCTGTATGAGGGCCTCCGCTGGGCACAGTGATCTACGCCCGCTTCTGGCCGGCTAGAGCCATTCGTCGCCGTCCCGCCAGCGCCGACTTTCATGCACGACTATTGGACCTGTCGTCTGCCTCTAGGTGCAGCTGCTTTCTGGCCGTCCTCTTTCGTGCGTTGCACGAGTGCTGCCGCCTCGTCGGCCGGGAGCGATTTCCATGGCAGCGGTACCAGCCCGGGCACCCGCTCGCGATACGCCCGATAGGCCGTGCCGAAGTGCGCTTCGAGCTTGCGCTCCTCCAGGCGCGATCCGATGACGAAATAGAGCGTGATCGCCAGCGCTGACACCAGCAGGGGGCCGTTCATGTCGCGCGTCCAGATCAGCACGAGGCCGAGGAAATACCAGGGATGCCGTACATGGCGATGCAGCGGCGAAAGGCGGAAGCCGTCGTGCTCGGCGGCGTCGCGGCGCTTTTCCCTGAGCGGCGTCAGGCCGAGGAATTCGCCCATGTCGTAGCTGCCGCCCGAGAACAGGAAGCCGGCGAGGGCGGCAAGCGCCAGTCCGTTCGCCAGCCAGGCCCAGCCTCCGGTCCAGCGCCACAGCCACTCGCCCGGCAGGGCCCAGGTCGCCCAGAGCAGCGGCAGCAGCAGGATCGTGGCCAGTCCGTTGTAGGCGAGGCGGTAATACGGAGCGAATCCGGGCAGATGGTGTGCGAGGCGGCGCTTGATCACCAGCGCGGCGAGCGCCGAATGCAGTGCGGCATAGGCCAGCCAGCCGCAGGCGAGCCAGACGAGCGCGTCCAAGGCGGCGTCTAGCTGCGGTAGTCCGCGTTGATCTTCACGTAGTCGTAGCTGAAGTCGCAGGTCCAGACCTTGGCCTGCTGGCTGCCGCGGCCGAGGTCGACGCGGATGCGGATCTCGGCCGGCTTCATCGCGGCGGCGCCGTCCTCCTCCTGGTAGCTCGTCGCACGACCGCCGTGCTCGGCGACCAGGGTTTCGCCAAGCCACACCTTCACCTTCGTGTCGTCGAGGTCGGCGAGTGCCGGGTCGAGGTTCCAGGCGTAACCGATGGCGGCGAGGATGCGGCCGAGGTTGGGGTCGGAGGCGAACATGGCGGTCTTGACCAGCGGCGAATGCGCGATGGCGTAGCCGGCCGCCTTGCACTCGCTGACGGTGCGTCCGCCCTCGACGGCGATCTCGATGTACTTGGTCGCCCCTTCGCCGTCGCGGACGATGGCCTGCGCCAGTTCGCGCGCCACCTCGATGACGGCCTGCTTGAACTCGGCCCAGCCCGGCGCGTCCACGCTCTCGAATTTCGCCGTGCCCTGGCCGGTGGCGATCAGCACGAAAGAGTCGTTGGTCGAGGTGTCGCCGTCGACGGTGATGCAGTTGAATGACTCATCGGCGGCCTCCTTGACGAGGCGTTCGAGCATCGGCTGGCTGATGGCGGCATCGGTGGCCATGAAGCCGAGCATGGTGGCCATGTTCGGGCGGATCATGCCGGCACCCTTGGCGATGCCGGTGATGGTGGCAGCCGTACTGCCGGCGCCGACTTTTCTGCTGGCCGCCTTCGCGACGGTGTCGGTGGTCATGATCGCATGGGCGGCGTCGTGCCAGCCGTCCGCCTTCAGTGCCGACAGTGCGGCGGGCAGGCCGGCCTTGAGGCGCTCGACCGGCAGGGGTTCGAGGATCACGCCGGTGGAGAAGGGCAGCACCTGGTCGGCACGCAGGTCCATCAGCTTGGCCAGCGCGGCACAACTCTGGCGGGCGGTTTCCATGCCGGGTTCGCCGGTGCCGGCATTGGCGATGCCGGTGTTGATGACCAGCGCGCGGATGCCTTCGTTCTTCAGGTGCGTGCGGCAGACATGCACCGGGGCAGCGCAAAAGCGGTTCTTGGTGAATACGCCGGCGACGCGGCTGCCGGGGGCGAGTTCGATCACGGTCAGGTCGCGGCGGTTGGCCTTGCGGATGCCGGCCTCGGCGACGCCGAGCCGCACGCCGGCGACAGGGAACAGTTGATCGGGAGCGGGGGTGGCGTAATTGACGGGCATGTTCAGTTTCCTCCGAATACATGTGACCAGAGTGCGCGCACCGCAGCGATGCGCTCGCGGTGCGGTGCGGCGTCGACGCGGCTGTCGAGGTTGTTGAGGCGGCGCAGGTGCTGCAGGCGGCGGTATTCGCGATAGGCGTCGCCCACCGTCAGGGCGAGGTCGGCCGGGATCAGCCCGCATTCCGCGGCGATGCGCAGCAGCGCGATGTTGCCGAGGTTGCCGGTCAGCCGCGGATGGTCGCAGGCATGCGCGAGGATCAGGTACTGCACGGCGAACTCGACATCGACGAGCCCGCCGAAATCCTGCTTGAGGTCGAAGACCTCCTCGTTGCCGCGGGAAGCCAGGTTGTCGAACATCTTCCGCCGCATCGCCAGCACTTCCTCGCGCAGCTTGTCGCGATCCCTGCGCTGGCAGAGGATCTCGATGCGGATCTGTTCGAAGGCTGCGCCGATGGCCGGGTCGCCGGCGACGAAGCGCGCCCGCGTCAGCGCCTGGTGTTCCCAGGCCCAGGCACTCTCGAGCTGGTACTTGCGGAAGGCATCGAGCGAGGACACCACGAGGCCGGCATCGCCGTTGGGGCGCAGGCGCAGGTCGGTCTCGAAGAGAATGCCGGCGGCCGTGCGCGACGACAGCCAGGTGTTGAGGCGCGTGCCGAGCTTGGCATAGACATGCCCCGCTTCCGGCGCCGGGTCGTCGAACAGGTAGACGAGGTCGAGATCGGACGCGTAGCCGAGTTCCTTGCCGCCGAGCTTGCCGTAGCCGATGACGGCGAAGGCAGGCTGCTCGCAATGCTTCGTCAGCAGCTTGCGCCAGGCCAGCACGATGGTGCGGCCGACGAGGATGTCGGCCAGTTCGGACAGGTGGTCGGACAGCTTCTCGACGGTGAGCAGCCCGGCGATGTCCTGGCTGACGAGACGGAATATCTGGGCGTGATGGGCCTCGCGCAGGGCGTCCATCTGCGCTTCGGTGTCCGGCTCGAGTGCGTCGGTCTGTTCGGCCAGCTGCTGGCGGAAGCCCGGCCAGTCCGGCGCCATTTGCAGCAGACGCGGATCGAGCAGCTCGTCGAGCAGCACCGGGTGCCGGAGCAGGTAGTCGGCCGCCCACGACGAAGCGCCGGCGATGCGGGCCACCTGTTCGAGCGCGTGCGGATACTGGAGCAGCAGGGCGAGGTAGGCCGAACGGCGGCCGATCGCCTCGAGCAGGTCGAGCATGCGCGACAGCGTCGCGTCGGGGTTCCCCGAGGCCGCGGCGGCCCGGATGGCGCGCGGCACGAGCGCGTCGAAGCGGCCCTTGGCCTGCTCGCTCATCGACTGGTAGCGGCTGCCGGCGCGGATCGCGGCGAGCCGTTCGCACAGGACCGCCGTCTCGCCGAAGCCGAGTTTCGCCAGTTCGTCGCTGTGGGCACCGTCGCCGGCCCAGACGCCGTCGAGTTCGTGCTGCGCCTCGTTCGGGTCGGCGAAGATGCCCTCGAAATGACGCGCGACAGTCTGGCGATGGTCGTCCAGTTCCATCAGCAGCGCCTCGTAGTTGGCGAAGCCCATGGCCAGGGCGACGCGCTGCTGGTCTTCCGGGTTGTCCGGCAGCTTGTGGGTCTGCGCGTCGTCGAGATACTGCAGGCGATGTTCGAGCCGGCGCAGGAAACGGTAGGCGGCGGAAAGCTCGACCACGGCGTCGAGTTCGAGCTGGCCCCGGTCGACGAGGAGCTTGAGCACCTCGAGCGTCGGCTTGATCTGCAGCGCGAGGTCGCGTCCGCCGCGAATGAGCTGAAATACCTGGGCGATGAACTCGATCTCGCGGATGCCCCCGGGACCGAGCTTGACGTTGTTCGCCATGTCCTTCTTCGCCACTTCGCGGCGGATCTGCGCGTGCAGGTCGCGCATGGCGTTGATGGTGCCGAAGTCGAGGTACTTGCGGAACACGAAGGGGCGGCGGATGGCCTCCAGCTCATCCCAGCGGTTGCCGGTGAGCGGCCGGGCCTTGATCCAGGCGTAGCGCTCCCACTCGCGGCCCTGCGCGACGAAATAGGTTTCCAGCATGGCGAAGCTGCACACCAGCGGACCCGAGTCGCCGTTCGGCCGCAGCCGCAGGTCGACGCGGAACACCTGGCCGTCCTCGGTGATGTCCGCGATGGCGTTGTTGAGCGCCTTGCCGAGGCGGCCGAAGAACTCGAAGTTCGAAATGCTGCGCGGGCCGTCGGTATCGCCGTCCTCGGGGTAGACGAAGATCAGGTCGATGTCGGAGGAGACATTCAGCTCGCGCCCGCCGAGCTTGCCCATGCCGATGACGATCAGTTCGATGCGCTCGCCGGCCGCGTTGCGCGGCGTGCCGTAGCGCGCGACGAGGGCCGCTTCCATGACCGCGAGGGCCGCGGCGACCACGGCATCGGCCAGCAGCGTCATGCTCTCGACGACTTCGGCGAGATCCGCCTGCCCGGACAGGTCGCGGCCCGCGATGCGCGCCATGGCGCGCTGCTTGAGGCGGCGCAGCGCCGGCTTCAGGTTGTCTTCCGTCAGCGGCGCTTCGGACAGCCAGGCCTGGATCAGCGGTGCGGACAGGGGCGTCGTGCCGGTATCCATTTCACAGGCGAGTCCCGGGCGTGCCTGCAGCAGGCGGGCCAGATAACGCGAGTGATCGACGGGGGAGAGCGGGGAAGTCATGGATTAGAATTTGCCGGACCATTCATCGGCCATCATCACTGGATGAGCCGCCACAAACACCGCCGCATTCTAGCCCCCTCCCCCTTGCCCGCGCCTTCCTTTCCTCCTTCAGGCTTTGCCCGTCGCGCGCTCGTCTGGTCGGGGCGGCTGCTGCTGGTCCTGTACTTCGCCGCCGGCTCGCTGATCCTGGTCGGCCGCCATTTCCTGATGCCGCAACTCGTCGGCCAGCAGGCGCTGGTGGAGGCCCGGCTGACGGATGCGATCGGCCTGCCGGTCACCCTGTCCGGCCTGTCTGCGGAGTGGCCCGGGCTGCATCCCCGCCTGGCGCTGCAGGGCCTGCAGATCCACGACCGCGATGGCCGCCCCGCCCTGCGCCTGGAGCACGTCGAGGCCGAGATCGGCTGGTCGTCGCTGCTCGTGTTCGGCCTGCGCCTGCATCGCCTCGAAATCGTCGCGCCGCAGCTCGACATCCGGCGCGATGCCGCCGGCACGATCTTCATCGCCGGCCTGCCGCTCGCCGGTTCCGGCGACGGCGGTTTCGCGGACTGGCTGCTCGGGCAGGGCCGCATCGTCGTGCGCGATGCGACGGTCACCTGGCACGACGAACTGCGCGGCGCCCCGCCGTTCAGCCTCGCGCGGCTGAACTTCGAGCTGAGGAATTTCGGCCGCCACCACAGTTTCGGCTTCAGCGCCGAGCCGCCCGCCGCCGCCGCCGCTCGCCTGGACCTGCGCGGCAACCTGGTCGGCAGCGATATCGCCGATCCCGGCGACTGGGAAGGCGACCTCTATGCCGACCTGCGTGCGGCCGACCTGGCTGCATGGCAGGCCTGGCTCGACCTGCCGCTGGAATGGTCGAGCGGCCGGGGCGACGTGCGGCTGTGGCTGACGGTCGCCGATCGCGGTTTCACCGGCCTCACCGCCGAACTGCAGCTCGCCGACGTGGTGATGAAATTGCGGCCGGATCTGCCCGAACTGGCGTTGAGCCGTCTCGCCGGCCGGCTCGACGGGCGCCGCGAGGGCGACGGCTACACGGCCGCTTCTCGGCGGCTGACGCTGGCGACGTCGGATGGCATCGTGCTGCCGCCCACCGATGCGCGCCTGCGGCTGGTGCCGGCCGGCCGGAAGGCCGGGGGCGAGTTTGCGGCGAAC
>JAVEWF010000115.1:0-5091 GCA_034004665.1 Rhodocyclaceae bacterium
AGTCCGGGCCCTGGCGGCCGGAATTGAGAATGCGCGGATTCTGTCCGATCACTTCGTCCCGTTCGTAGCCGGTGATGTCGGAGAAGGACGGGTTGACGTCGATGATGTTGCCGTGGCTGTCGGCGATTACCACGCCCTGCAGTGTATTTTCGAAGACGCTGCTGGTCAGTTGCAGCGCCGCCGAATCGCGGGCGATGCGCGCCTGGAGGCGATTGAAGCTGCGCACCAGGCGGCCAACCTCGTCCCGGTTGCCTTCCGGGAGCGGTGCGAGCGGCGTTCGCCCGCGGGTCATCGCATCGAGCCGGTTGGCCGCCTGCTGCAAAGGCCCCATGGCACGCCTTAGCAGCAGGATCGTGAGCGATCCGATCAGCAAGGACAGCGCAGCCGCACCGGCCAGGATGAAACGCCGCTGCTCCCTTATTGGCGCGAAAGCGGCTTCGGTCGGCAGGCGCGCGATCGCCACCCAGCGCGCGGTCGGTATGCGACGGACCGAAATCAGTCGCTCGATCCCGTCGATCTGGTCACTCACCAGGGATCCTTCGAAACCTTCGCGGATTTTCCCGAACAGGTCGCGGATCTGGTCGTTTACCGGCAAGGGACGGAGCATGAAGGCTTGCGGATCGGTACCGGTGACGAACAGGTTCTGCCCGGGGGCGACCACGACCATGTCGCCGCCGCCTTGCGGCAGCCCCTTGTTGATCAGGTCGAGAAAATTTGGCTCGTCGAGTGTCGTGATGCCGATCAGTACCGCGGCAATTTCCTTCCGTCCGTCGAATATCGGTGCGGCGAAAGTCACTACGCCCTTTTCGAGGAAACGCCCACGGAAGGGCTGTCCCATCGCGGGCGCACCATCGAACAGCACATGCTGAAACGAGTCGAGACTGCTGAAGTCGATTTCGCTGCGGCCCGGCAGGATCGGATAGTCGGCGAAGGCACCGATGCCGTCCGGACGGGCAAGGATGACCCCGGAATTGAAAAGCATCTTGAGAATCGGGCGGGCGGCGAGTGTTGCCACGAGCTTTTCCCGATCATGCAGTTGGTTTACGGGAATCGTCGTTGCCGTCATGGCGAGGCTTTCGAGCCGCAAGCGGACGACGCTGTCGATATGGTCTGCAACATAGCCCAGCACATTGGCCTGCTGGGTGGCCAGCAGCGTCTGGAGACGATGCTCCTGTCGCTCGGCAACCAGCAGGGCATAAGCCCAAACCCCACCCAGCACCAGCGCGACGACGACAAAAGCAATCCGGATCTGGAGGCTCGATAGGAAGGCGCGACTGATTGTGGAAGAGAGCATGTTCCTCCTGTCGGGTCCCGGACGGACGCGCTGATGTTACACCTTTCGGAATATGCTGGACCGGTGCCGTCCTGCCGGCGCCGATGTTTGAAGCAGGCCGTGAAAATCGGGTCTGTTTGTTGCTTATCACAACATGCAAATGTTCAAGAAGGAGACCGAAAATGAATATTTCCAATGTAAACATCGCATTGCAACTTGCCACAATTCGAGGGGGTGCACTTTCTGCCCTGATCGGCACAGGCAGCGAAGAGCAGGCGGCAAATTTTGCCGAAATCCTTGGTGCTGCAGGCAATTCACTTTCGCCTGATGGCCGCAACCTGGGCCTGCGCGATCCCGAAGCCGCCTATTCGATGATGACCAAGATCAACCGCTGGGAGGTCGATTTCAAGGCGCAGTACGCCGAACTCGATGCCATGAGTTCCGCGCTCGAACACATGGAGGCTGCGGGTGGCGCATTGGTCGACATCGATGCCGGTGACGCCGACACGGCGATCATCGAACGCCTGCAGGCCTTCATCGACGAATACAACGCATGGGAAGACCGCTTCGACGATACCGTGGCGCAGGGCGGGGTACTCGACGAAATCCAGGCGGCGGAAGTCGCCATGCGCGCACTCGAACTGAGCATCGGCGACCGCTTCCATGGCGCTGCGGAAGGCGTACGGGGGCTGGACGACCTCGGCATCCGCATCGATCCGGTGACGAAGCAGGCCAGTCTGGATGTCGATCAGCTGAAGGCGACCCTGGCGAGCAATCGCGATGGCGCCATGGCGGCGATCGATGCCTTCAGCGCCCATTTCGCCCGATCGGCCGACCTGCTCAACGCCGAGGACAACTTCATGGTGCATGCGCTGGACAACCGCAGCCGGGCCATCCAGTACATCGCCGACAACCAGGCGGCGTGGCAACAGGAATTCGGTACCGGCAAGGCCGCCGAGCCGGCCGGCGCGACGGCACAGGCGCTCGCCGCCTACAACGCGGCGTTCAGACTGGCCTGAAAATTCAGTGCAGGATCAGGCGGAACCCTGCAGTGGCACGCAGGGTTTCTTCCGTTTCGACGATGAAGAGGCCCGCGAGGACGGTGCGGATCTTGGTGACGAGCAGGCGGGACATCATGTGGCTGCCTTCGAGCACCAGCTCCTCATCGTGCTTCATGGCATGGGCGAGCGGCCCGTACTCGAAACCCTCGGACCCGTCCTTGCCGATCAGTTCGTGCAGATCGGTTTCGGGAGTGCATTGATAGCGCATGGCACACCTCCTGTTGCAGGCTTTAACGGCTCATTGCAAAGCAGGTTGAGTGCCTGTCATCAGGATGCGTCGAGTTCGGCCGCCGTGTTGATGTTGCGAAACGCCGCCGGATCGGGGAAGTCCGCCTCGACCGCACCCTGTTGCCGGCACCAGCCACCCATCCGGCGTTCGCCGCTCGCCAGATAATCCTGCAGGGCAGGGCGGAGGCTGCGATGGCACAGCTGGAAGGTCGGCTGCATCCGGCCGGCGACGCAGGCCACCGCGACCAGGGCGTCCGGTCCGGCGATGCGATCCTTGAGCCGCGCGACCAGGTCGAGCGGGAGCGCCGGACAATCGCAGGGGATGCAGGCCAGCCATTCCGTCTCGCAGGCCGTCAGTCCGGCCAGCAGCCCCGCCAGTGGTCCGGGATAATCGGGCTCGGCGTCGCTGACGAGCGGAAACCCGAGAGACCGATAAGTCTCAAGGTTGCGATTCGCGCTGACCAGCAGGGGGCCGACCTGCGGGGCGAAACGTTCGATGGCGTGGAATACGAGCGGGCGATCGAGGTACTCGACCAGCCCCTTGTCGACGCCACCCATGCGTCTGCCTGCGCCGCCGGCGAGGATCAGCCCGGTGATCGCGGGATTTGCCACCCGCTAGCCCCCGATGTAGGACATCTCGATTTTCTTCAATGCGGGCGTGGCGGCCATGCGCAACTGCGAATAGCGGTCGTCGCGGCGCTGCCAGATGGCCTCGATGGCGGCGGCCAGCGCGGTATCGTCGGCGCCGCTGCGCAGCAGTTCGCGCAGATCGTGCCCCTCGCTCGCGAACAGGCAGGTATAGAGCTTGCCCTCGGTGGACAGGCGGATCCGCGTGCAACTGTCGCAAAACGCCTGCGTCACCGACGAGATCACGCCGATCTCGCCGGCGCCGTCCTGGTAACGCCAGCGCCCGGCGACCTCGCCGGGGTAGTTCGGGTCGATCGGTTCGAGCGGAAAGACATCGCCGATACGGCGCAGCACCTCGGCGGAGGGAACGACTTCGTCCAGTTTCCAGCCGTTGCTGCTGCCGACATCCATGTACTCGATGAACCGCAGGATGTGGCCCGTACCCCGGAAACGGCGCGCCAGCGGCACGATCTGGTCGTCATTGACGCCGCGCTTGACCACGCAATTGACCTTCACCGGGCGCAGTCCGGCCGCGGCGGCGGCCTCGATGCCGGCCAGTACCTTGGCTACCGGATAGTCGGCATCGTTCATGCGCTTGAAAACGGCATCGTCGAGGGCGTCCAGACTGACCGTCACCCGCTGCAGCCCCGCCGCCTTCAGCATCGCCGCCTTCTGCTCGAGCAGCGAGCCGTTGGTCGTCAAGGTGATCTCGAGGCCGGGAATGGCGGCCAGCTGCCCGATGAGGTGCTCGACCCCGTGGCGCAGCAGGGGTTCGCCACCGGTCAGGCGAACCTTTTTCACACCGAGTGCGGCGAACCGGCGGGCGATGCGGGCGATTTCCTCGAAGCTCAGCAGTTCGGCGCGGGTCAGGAAGGGATAGTCGCGCCCGAACACGGTTTTCGGCATGCAATAGACGCAGCGGAAGTTGCAGCGGTCGGTGATCGAGATGCGCAGGTCGCGCACGGAGCGACCGAGCGCGTCGGGCAGCGGAGGTTTTTCTGGGGTGGACGACATCCGGGCGATTATAGGCAGACGGCAGGTGATCGCCGTCCGGCCCGGGCCGACTTCCTGCGCCGCTCAAGCCGCCAGGTAGCGCTGCAGCGTGCGCATGAGCCGGCCAAGGAGCGGCAGTTTCATATACAGCTCCTCGGCGGCATCCCAGTAGTCGCGGTGGTACTCGACCTTGCCGGCCGCATCGAAACGCAGGTGCGAGGCGCCGCAGATCCGCATGGCCTGCGGCGTGCCGCGACGCCGCAGGCGGAAACTGAATTCCCAGACCAGCATCGCCGTCCTGCCGGCACCGACTTTTTCGGTGATGACAAAGCGCGGCTCCTGCAACTGCTCGAACATGTGGGCGAAGATGTGCCGGATCGCCGGCAGGCCGCGCACGGTGTTGAACGGGTCCTTGAACCAGGCATCGTCGGCATAGAAGGCGTCGAAGCGGCCGAGGTTCGCCGGCGTCAGCGTCTGGTAGAAGTCGATCAGTTCATCGAGGGGCATGTCATCCTCCGGTCAGCCGGCGTATCAGCGGGAAGCCGAGGGCATAGGGCAGGTGGGCCAGCAGCTTCATGACGCGCGTGAAGCGCCTGGGAAAATGGATTTCGAAACGGCCGCCGCGCAAGCCGGCGATGATCTCCCGGGCGGCTTCCTCCGGGGTCAGCAGGGCCGGCATGGCGAAATCGTTCTTCGCCGTCAGCCGCGTGGCGACGAAGCCGGGATTGATGACCCAGACGCCGATGCCGCACGGCGCCAGTTCGAGATGCAGGCATTCGGCGAAATGGATCAGCGCCGCCTTGCCCGGCCCGTAGGCCAGCGCCCTGGGCAGGCCGCGATAGCCCGCGACACTGGCGACGAAGCCGATGCCGCCGCCGGGCGACAGGTCGGGCAGCACCGCCGCGGCGA
>JAVEWF010000040.1:0-19501 GCA_034004665.1 Rhodocyclaceae bacterium
TCCCACTCGATCGTGCCGGGCGGCTTGCCCGTCACGTCATAGACGACGCGGCTGATCCCGCGAATTTCGTTCACGATCCGGTTGGAGACACGCGCCAGCAGTTCGTGCGGCAGTTCGGCCCACTTGGCGGTCATGAAGTCGGAGGTCTGAACGGCGCGCAGTGCGACGACATAGTCGTAGACGCGGCCATCGCCCATGACGCCGACGCTCTTGACTGGCAGGAACACCGCGAAGGCCTGGCTGGTCTTGTCGTACCAGTCGGCGGCGCGCAGTTCGTCGATAAAGATCGCGTCCGCCTGGCGCAGCAGGTCGGCGAATTCCTTCTTCACTTCGCCGAGGATGCGCACGCCAAGGCCGGGACCGGGGAAGGGGTGGCGATAGACCATCTCGTGGGGCAGGCCGAGCGCGACGCCCAGTTCGCGCACCTCGTCCTTGAACAGCTCGCGCAGCGGCTCGCAGAGTTTCAGGTTCAGCGTCTCGGGCAGGCCGCCGACGTTGTGGTGGCTCTTGATGGTGTGCGCCTTCTTGGTCTTGCCGCCGGCGGACTCGATCACGTCCGGGTAGATGGTGCCTTGCGCCAGCCAACGCGCATTGGGCAGCTTCTTCGCCTCGGCCTGGAAGACCTCGACGAACTCGCGGCCGATGATCTTGCGTTTCTGCTCGGGATCGGACACGCCCTTGAGGTGGCCCATGAACTGGTCGGTCGCATCGACGTGGATCACTTTGACGCCGAGGTTGCGGGCGAAGGTCTGCATCACCTGCTCGCCCTCGTTGAGGCGCAGCAGACCGTTGTCGACGAACACGCAGGTGAGCTGGTCGCCGATGGCCTTGTGCAGGAGCGCAGCGACCACGGAGGAGTCGACGCCACCCGACAGGCCGAGGATCACCTCGTCCGTGCCGACCTGTTCGCGGACCTTGCGAATCGCCTCTTCGACGTAGCCGGGCATGTTCCAGTCACCGCGGCAGCCGCAGATGTCGCGCACGAAGCGGGCGATGATCTCGCGGCCTTTCAGCGTGTGCGTCACCTCGGGGTGGAACTGGACCGCATAGAAACGACGGCTTTCGTCGGCCATCGCCGCGATCGGCGTCGCTGCGTTGCTGCCGATGACCTTGAAGCCGGGCGGCAGCGCGGTCACCTTGTCGCCATGCGACATCCAGACCTCGAGCAGTCCGTGCCCCTCGGCATTGGTCCGGTCCTGGATGCCGTCGAACAGCTTCGAATGGCCGTGGGCGCGCATCTCGGCGAAGCCGAATTCACGCTTGCTGCTGCTCTCAACCTTGCCGCCGAGCTGCGACGCCATCGTCTGCATGCCGTAGCAGATGCCCAGCACCGGTACGCCGAGTTCGAACACGACCTGTGGCGCCCGCCAGTCTTCGGCCTCGTACACGGAGTTGGGGCCACCCGACAGGATGATGCCCGTCGGCGCGAACTCGCGCACAAAGTCTTCGGTGACATCGAACGGGTGCAGTTCGCAATACACCTGCTGCTCACGTACGCGGCGAGCGATCAGCTGCGTCACCTGGGAACCGAAGTCGAGGATGAGAATTTTCTGGTGGGACATGGACTGCCTCCTAAAGCAAGAAAGGCGGCCGGGGCCGCCTTTCGGAAATGCATGAACGATCAATCGACGTGGTAGTTCGGCGCTTCCTTGGTGATCTGCACGTCATGCACATGCGACTCGCGGATGCCGGCCGCGGTGATCTCGACGAAGGCGGCCCGCGCATGCATGTCGGCGATCGTCGCACAGCCGAGATAGCCCATCGAGGAACGCAGGCCGCCCATCAGCTGGTGGATCACCGCGGTCACCGGGCCCTTGTAGGGAACACGCCCCTCGATGCCTTCCGGCACGAGCTTCTCGACGTTCGACTCGTTCTCCTGGAAGTAGCGATCCGATGAGCCCTTCTGCATCGCGCCCAGCGACCCCATGCCGCGGTAGGACTTGTAGGAGCGCCCCTGATAGAGAACCGTCTCGCCCGGCGCCTCCTCGGTGCCGGCGAACAGGCCACCCATCATCACCGAATGCGCGCCAGCCGCGATGGCCTTCGAAATGTCACCCGAGAAGCGGATGCCGCCGTCGGCGATCAGCGGAATATCGGTATTGGCCAGCGCGGTGGCGACGTTATCGACGGCCGAGATCTGCGGCACGCCGACGCCGGCGACGATCCGGGTGGTGCAGATCGAGCCGGGGCCGATGCCGACCTTGACCGCGTCGGCCCCGTGGTCGGCGAGCGCGCGGGCGGCATCCCCGGTAGCGATGTTGCCGCCGATCACCTCGATCTGCGGATAGTTCTTCTTGACCCACTCGACGCGCTTGAGCACGCCCTGTGAATGACCGTGGGCGGTATCGACGACGATCACGTCGACGCCCGCCTCGGCCAGCGCGGCGACACGTTCTTCAGTGCCCTCGCCGACGCCGACGGCAGCACCGGCCAGTAGGCGGCCATGCTCGTCCTTGGCCGCGAGCGGATGATCGGTGGACTTCTGGATGTCCTTTACGGTCATCAGGCCGCGCAGTTCCCAGGCGTCGTTGACGACCAGCACGCGCTCGAGGCGGTGCTTGTGCA
This sequence comes from Rhodocyclaceae bacterium, assembly GCA_034004665.1. GTDB lineage: Bacteria > Pseudomonadota > Gammaproteobacteria > Burkholderiales > Rhodocyclaceae > Sulfuricystis. The sequence goes on from JAVEWF010000040.1 coordinate 2,566, forward strand.
TGAGGGCCTTGGCTTCGTCGAGGCCGGCGCCTTCGCTGACGGTCACGAGCCGGTCACGTGGCGTCATGATGTTGCCGACGGTTTCATCGAAACGACTTTCGAAGCGCAGGTCGCGGTTGGTGACGATGCCGACCACCTTGCCGTTGTCGACGACCGGCAGGCCGGAGATCTTGTGGGTACGGGTCAGCGCGAGCACGTCGCGGACCGTCATGGTCGGCGGAATGGTGATCGGATCCTTGAGCACGCCGGACTCGTAGCGCTTGACCTTGGCAACCTCGGCCGCCTGCGCCTTCGCCTCGAGGTTCTTGTGGATGATGCCGATGCCGCCTTCCTGGGCCAGCGCGATCGCGAGGCGCGCCTCGGTCACGGTATCCATGGCCGCCGAAACCAGCGGCAGGTTGAGTCGGATCTTGCGGGTCAGGCGGGTGGCCAGGGAAACGTCGCGGGGGAGAATCGCCGAATGGGCGGGAACGAGGAGAACGTCGTCGAAGGTCAGCGCCTTCTGGAGGAGTCGCATGCTGTTATCCTTATCCAAAACGCTATTATACGTGCCGGTCTGCCGGCCAGGCAAACCGGGCTACCGAAGCGGAGGAAACCATGCGCGTGCGTTTATTCGTCCTGTTGACCCTGGGTCTCGCGCCGATCGCGGCGCTTGCCCAGGTGTATTCATGGAAGGACGCCAGCGGCAAGATCCACTACGGGGACCGACCTCCGGCCGGCAGGGAGGAGGCAGCGCGAACCCTGCGTGCGCCCCCGCCGCCGGAAGACGCCGCCAGTCAGCGCAAAACCTTCCTCGAAAGGCAGATGGCCGAACGCGAACGCCAACAGAAAGCCAATGAGGAGGCAGGCAAGCAGGCCGACAGCCCGGCCGCGCCGACACCGCCGCCGACGGAACCCCGCTAGTTCCGCACTGCCGGGGCGCTACTCCTCGGCAGTACCGCCACCTTTTTTCATGACCTTGCCCTCGGCGGCACGCTGCTTGCGGACCTCCTTGGGGTCGGCAATGAGCGGACGGTAGATTTCCACCCGGTCGCGGTCGCGCAGTACCACATCAGGCCGCGCCAGCTTGCTGTAGATGCCGAACTTGCCCTTCGCGAGGTCGATTTCCGGATATTTCATGGGCAGGCCCGAGGCCTCGACGGCCTGCAGCACAGTGGCACCCGCGGGCAATGTCAGCGGTACCACCTCCTGCCGTTCGGCCTGTGCATAGACCACCTCGATCTTGATGGATTCAGTCGTAGACATGATGGGCACGCTTGACGAAGGAGTCGACGAAAGTGTTCACGATGTGGCCGAAAACCGGCCCCAGCGCCTTTTCCAGCAGTTTGCTGGAAAACTCGTAGTGCAGGCGGAACTCGACCTTGCAGCCGGCGTCGCCGAGCGCCGTGAAGCGCCAGCCGCCGTCGAGGCGGCGAAACGGCCCCTCGCGGAATTCGATGTTCATCCAGTGCGGCGCCTCCTTGGGGTTCTCGGTGGCGAACTGCAGCTTGATGCCATGGTAGTTCACGTGGATGCGCGCCGCCGTCAACGCGTCCGTCCGCGCGATCAGTTCGGTGCCGCCGCACCAGGGCAGGAACTGCGGATAGTCCTCGACGCGGTCTACCAGTTCGAACATCTGCTCCGGCGTGCGCGGGATCAGGACGGACTTTTCGACGAGGGCCATGGCAGGGGAAGTCGGCGGGGCTGCTTTAGAATGCGCTGATTCTACCGCGCACGAACCTTGCACCATGAGCATCGCCGACAACAAGAAGGCTTTCCACGACTACTTCATCGAGGAGAAGTACGAGGCCGGCATGGTGCTGGAAGGCTGGGAAGTGAAGTCGATCCGTGCCGGCCGTGCGCAGATCAAGGAAGCCTACGTCATCATCAAGGACGAGGAACTCTGGCTGCTGGGCTGCCACATCAGCCCATTGACGACCGCCTCGACCCACGTCAAGCCAGATCCGGTCAGAACGCGGAAGCTGTTGCTGCATTCCCGCGAAATCGCCAAGCTGATCGGCAAGGTGGAACGCGCGGGTTATGCACTGGTCCCGCTCGACCTGCATTTCAGCAAGGGCCGCATCAAGCTCGAAATCGGGCTGGCCAAGGGCAAGAAGCAGTTCGACAAACGCGAAACCGAGAAGAAACGCGATTGGGATCGCGAAAAAGCACGCCTGATGCGCGACCGGGTGTGACGGCTTGAGCCCGGCCACCCTGCTCTGGCTCATCGCCGGCTGCCTGATGCTGCAGCCGCTATCCACCGACCTCTATCTCGCCTCCCTGCCCCATCTCGCCGCCGGTTTCGGCGTCACGCCTGCCGCCGTGCAGCAAACGCTGTCTTTCTTCGTCATCGGCTTCGGTATCGCACAACTCGTCAGCGGCCCCCTGTCGGACCGCTTCGGCCGCCGGCCGGTGCTGTTGTATGGACTGGCGGTGTATATCCTCGCCAGCCTCGCCTGTACGCTGGCGCCCACGCTCGACCTGCTGGTCGTCGCCCGCTTCGTGCAGGCCATCGGCTGCTGCACGGCAATCGTCGTCGCCCGTGCGCTGATCCGCGACGCCTATGCGCCCGCCGAAGGCGCACGCATGATTGCACGGGCCAGTTCGCTGATGGCGCTGGCGCCGTTGCTTGGTCCGGTGCTGGGCGGCTACCTGCAGGTGGCCTTCGGCTGGCGTGCCGCATTCGTCTTCCACACACTGTTCGCCATCGTCCTCGCGACGATGGCCTGGCGACTATTCCGGGAGACCAACCTGCAGCCGAATCCGGCAGCACTGCGCCCGGCCGTCCTGCTGGGCGTCTATCGCCGTATCGCCGGCGCCGACTTTTTCTGGGCCTGGGCCTTGCCGGGGGCGCTTTCGTATGCGGCGATCTTCACTTTCATTTCCGGCTCTTCCTTCGTCCTCATCGACGTACTCGGTGTGCCCACGGAAATCTACGGCTACTGCTTCGCGTTTGGCGTCACGGGCTATCTGATCGGGACGCTGGTCTGCCGCCGCCTGCTGACAAGCGTTGGTCTCGCGCGGGCCCTGTCAATCGGCACCGGACTGACGATGCTGGCCGGCCTGCTGTTCGCCACGCTCGTGCTGGCAGGCATCCATCACTGGAGCGTCGTCCTGCTGTGCCAGTTCCTGACGATGGCCGCCCACGGCATCAACTTTCCCTGCATCCAGTCGGGTGCGGTCGCGCCATTCCCGCGCGAAGCGGGCGCGGCGGCGGGGCTGCTCGGCTTCATCACGATGATCGCGGCACTCGTCGCCGGCACCTGGGTCGGTTTCAGCCACGACGGCAGCTTGCAGCCGCTCGCGCTGACATCGGCCGTCATCGGCGTACTGGTCTTCGCCAGCGCACGCGCCCTGCGGCATCTGCGCCGGATCGACGCCTGATCGGGCACTAGGCCTTGCGGCCGAGCACGCTGCGCAGCGTCTCCTGCAGGTCGCCGGGGATCAGGATGGTCTTGGCATTGGGCGACTCGGCCAGTTTCGTCATCGCCATCACGTATTTCTCGCCGAGCATGTAGCGCATCGGGCCCTCTTCCGTCCCGATTGCCTGCGTGACGCGCTTGATCGCCTCGGCGCTCGCCTCGGCCAGCGTCACCTGCGCGGTGGCGTCGCGGTGCGCCGCTTCGAGACGCGCCTCGGCCTGCAGGATGGTCGCCTGCTTCTCGCCTTCGGCGCGCGTCACCATCGCCTTGCGCTCGCGCTCCGCGCTGGCCTGCATCTCCATCGCCTTCTGCATCGAGGGCGAGGGCTTGATGTCCTGGATCTCGACCGACTTCACCGTCAGGCCCCAGTCGACCGCCTCGTCGGCGATCGATTCGCGCAACCGCGCCTTGATGCGATCACGGTTGGAAAGTGCCTCGTCGAGCTGCATCTCGCCGACGATGGAACGCAGCGTGGTCATGATCATGTTGCGGATCGCCTCGGCGAAATCGGTGACGCCGTAGACCGCCTTGATCGGATCGGTCACCTTGATGAAGGCGATGGCATTGGTCAGGATCACCGCGTTGTCCTTGGTGATCACCTCCTGCTCCTGGACGTCGAGGATGATGTCCTTGGTGACCAGCTTGTAGGCGATCTGGTCGAGATAGGGAATGATGATGTTGAGGCCCGGCAGCAGCGTGCCGTGATACTTGCCGAGCCGCTCGACGATCCATTCCTCGCCCTGCGGCACGATGCGGATGCCCTTGGCGAGCGTGATGCCGGCGAACACCAGCAGCGCGACGACGAAAAACATCATGTCGGTCATGATCCTGCCCTCCCCACTTTCATGAAACTGCCTTCCACCTCGAGCACCCTGACGCGCTCGCCGTTCCGGATCGCCTCGTCGGCGATGCACTCCCAGACATCGTCACCCAGAATCGGTTTCTGGAAGCGCACCTGCCCCTTCTCGAAAGGCGCGACATCGCGCACCAGCACCCCGATCTCGCCGATGACACCGGCGTCGGCCATGCCGATGCGCGTCTTGTGCATGTTCGGCCGGAATACCTTGAACCAGGCGGCGACCAGCGTAATCGATACCACCAGCCAGATCGCCAGCTGGGCCGTCAGGCCGATCGCGGTCAGCGCCATCAGCAGTGCCACCGCCAGCGCACCAACACCGAACCAGATCAGCACGAACGAAGGCACGACCAGTTCGGCGACGATCAATGCCAGACCGCCGACCGCCCAGTGCCACCATGCCAGTTCCATCATGCGTCTCCTTTCACCGTCCCGCCAGCACCGACTTTATCCGATCTGCGTTGCCGGCGCATTTCGAACAGGCAAACCGCCGCAGCCGCGGCGACGTTCAACGACTCGCTGCCGGGCGCGAGTGGAATCGTCGCCCGCTGCCGGGCCAGCGCAATCAGCGACGGCGCAATGCCGGCGCCCTCGTTGCCGAACAGCCAGGCCACCGGGCCGGCATAATCGAGTTCGTAGAGCGCGGCACCGTCGCGGGCCACCGTTGCCACCGACAGGCCGGCATAGCTGCGCAGGAATCCGTCGAGGTCGACCTGCTCGCGGATGGCCAGCGCGAAATGCGCTCCCTGTGCAGCCCGCAGCACGCGCGGCGTCCATGCGCCGGCACAGCCCGGCCCGAGCAGGACATCTCGCACGCCGGCTGCTGCGGCAGTGCGCAGCAGCGTGCCGACATTGCCGGCATCCTGCACGGCATCGAGCAGCAGGCAGTCGCCCGTCACCGCAAAAGTCGGCGCCGGCGGGACGGCGATGCGGGCCAGGATGCCGAGCGGTGCGGCCAGTTCGCTGAGGCCGCGGAACAGCGCATCGGGCAGGCACAGCGTCTCGACGCCAGCGAGCCGGGCCAGCAGCGCCTCCACTTCGGCATGCGCCAGCGCGCTTTCGCTCACCACAACGAGGTCGGGCCGCACGCCGTGATCGAGTGCCGCCGCCACGAGATGCGGGCCTTCGAGAACGGTGCGTCCTTCCTCGCGCTGGCGACGCGCATCGCCCTGCAACGCGCGCAAGGCCTTCAGCACCGGGTTGTCACGCGAGGTAATGGTTTTCAACGCCGCGCCTCCCTGACCGGGGCGAAGCTCGTCCGGTGCTCCGGGCACGGGCCGTGTTCGCGCAACGCGGCCAGGTGTGCGGCGGTGCCGTAGCCCTTGTGGCGGTCGAAGCCGTACTGTGGATAGGCGGCATGCAGTTCGAGCAGCCCGGCATCGCGGACCGTCTTGGCGAGGATCGAGGCGGCGGAAATTTCCGCCACTGTCGCATCGCCACCGATGATGGCCCGTGCGGGAATGGCGAGCGCCGGACAGCGATTGCCGTCGATCAGCGCCTCGGCCGGCGTGAGCGCGAGGCCGGCCACCGCACGCTGCATGGCCAGCAGCGTCGCCTGCAGGATGTTGATCGCGTCGATTTCCTCGACGCTGGCCTCGGCCACGCACCAAGCGATTGCCTTCTCCCGGATCTCGACCGCCAGCTTTTCGCGACGGACCGCCGACAGTTTCTTCGAATCGGCCAGTCCGGCGATCGGCCGCTGCGGGTCGAGGATCACCGCGGCCGCGACGACGGGTCCGGCCAGCGGCCCCCTGCCCGCTTCATCGACGCCGCAGATCACTGCTTCATGACACCGAGAATTGCGTCTGCCGCCTTGTCGGCCGTGTTCTGGCGCAACTGGCGGTGCATCGCGGTAAACACGTCGGTCAGTTCGCGACGCTTGTCGTCATCGGTCGCCAGTTCGGCCAGCGCAGCCGCCAGTTTCTCCGGCGTCGCCTCTTCCTGCAGGAACTCGGGAACCACGAAACGGCCGGCGAGGATGTTCGGCAATCCGACCCAGGGCTGGTAGCGCATGCGTTTCATCAGTTGCCACGACCAGCCGGACATCCGGTAGGCGATGGCCAGCGGCGCCTTGAGCAGGGCCGCCTCGAGCGTCGCGGTACCGCTGGCGACGAGCGCCGCATCGCAGGCGGACAGCGCATCCTGCGCGTGGCCGAACAGGATCTTGATCGGCAGTTCCTGCGCCTGCTGGCGCCACAATTCGGTCTCGAACAGATTGCGGGTTTCGCGGGATACCAGCGGCACGAGAAACAGTGCATCGGGGAAACGTTCGTGCAGCAGCGCCACCGTGCGGATGAAAGTGGCGGCCATGAACTGCAGTTCGGACTGGCGGCTGCCGGGCAGCAGGGCAAAAACAGGCGATGCGGCCACCGGCAGTTCGAGCCGTTCGCGTGCGGCGCAGCGATCGACTTCCAGCGGCAGCACGTCGGCCAGCGGATGTCCGACGTAGGTGACCGGCAGGCCGACCTTTTCGTAAAGCGCCGGCTCGAAGGGGAACAGCGCCAGCAGGTGGTCGCAGGACCGGGCGATCTTCCTGACCCGGCCGCCGCGCCAGGCCCAGACCGATGGACTGACGTAGTGCACCGTGCGGATGCCGGCCTGCTTGAGCCGTCGTTCGAGCCACAGGTTGAAATCGGGCGCATCGACGCCGATGAACACGTCGGGCGGATCGGCCAGCAGGCGCTTCAGCAGCTCGCGGCGGATGCCGGTGATCTCGCGGTAATGGCGCAGCACTTCGGCGTAGCCGCGGACCGCAAGCTTCTCCGCCGGCCACCAGGCATCGAAGCCGGCACGTTGCATCTTCGGCCCGCCGATGCCGAAAAAGTCGGCGTCGGGGAGACGGCGCTTGAGTGCTTCGATCAGGTGAGCGGCCAGCAGGTCGCCGGAGGCCTCACCTGCCACGAGGGCGATGCGGGTCATGGAATGCGTCAGCGGAGGATGCCGCGTCCGGGCGCCTTGAGGAATTCGGCCAGCGGCTGCAACTCTGCACTTGACTCGGCGGCGATGGCAGCAGCCGCCTCCTCTAGCTTGAGGCCGCCGCGATAGAGCGTCTTGTAAGCCCGCTTGATGGCGGCGATGGCATCCGGCGTGAAACCACGCCGCTTCAGCCCCTCGCTGTTGATGCCGTGCGGGGCGGACGGGTTGCCGGAAGCCGTCACGTAGGGCGGCACGTCCTGCAGCAGGATGGTGCCCATGCCGGTCATGCAGTGTGCGCCGATGCGCACGAACTGGTGCACCACCGTGAAGCCGCCGAGGATCGCCCAGTCGCCGACGTGCACGTGGCCGGCCAGTTGGGCGTTGTTGGCGAAGATGGTCCTGTGGCCGATCTGGCAGTCGTGAGCGATGTGCACGTAGGCCATGATCCAGTTGTCGTCGCCGATGCGCGTCGCGCCGGCATCCTGTGCCGTGCCGCGGTTGAAGGTGCAGAATTCGCGGATGGTGTTGCGGTCGCCGATCTCGAGCGTGGTCGGCTCCCCGGCGTATTTCTTGTCTTGCGGCGCCGCGCCGAGCGAGGCGAACTGGAAGATGCGGTTGTCGCGGCCGATGCGGGTCGGACCTTCGATGACGACGTGCGGGCCGACCGTCGTGCCGGCGCCTATTTCCACGCCGGCGCCGATCACCGAGTACGCACCGATCGTGACGTTGTCATCCAGCCGCGCAGCCGGATCGACCAGCGCGGTGGGGTGGATCACCGTCGACATGTCAGTCTTCCAGCTTGCGCACGGTGCAGATCAGTTCGGCCTCGCAGGCCACCTGGCCGTCGACCTTGGCCTGCGCGGCGAACTTCCACATGCCGCGCTTGTTGGCCGTGATCGAGACTTCCATGACCAGCTGGTCGCCGGGGCCGACCGGGCGCTTGAAGCGCGCGCCGTCGATGCCGACGAAGTAATAGACGGACTTGTCGTCGGGCTTGCCGCCCATGGTCTTGAACGACAGGATCGCCGCCGTCTGTGCCATCGCTTCGACGATCAGGACGCCGGGCATCACCGGGTGGTGCGGATAGTGGCCGGGAAAGAAGGGCTCGTTCATGCTGACGTTCTTGAGCGCCGTGATGCGCTCGCCGGGCACGACGTCCAGCACGCGGTCGACCAGCAGGATCGGGTAGCGGTGCGGCAGGTATTCGAGAATCTCGTGGATGTCCATCGGGCTCATGTCTTCTTCTCCGGCGAATTTTCGAGTGCGGCGAGGCGCTTTTCGAGGGCGCGTATTCTATCGGCCATCCCGTCGAGATGGCGCAGGCGGGCGAAGTTCTTCAGCCAGTCGTCGTGCGCCATGAAAGGCACGGTGCCGGTGTAGCTGCCCGGCTGCGCGATCGACTTGGCGACCAGCGTGCCCGCAGACACATGCACGCCGTCGGCCAGCGTCAGGTGACCGAGGATGATCGCGCCGCCGCCCACCGTGCAGCCGGCGCCGACTTTTGCGCTGCCGGCGATGCCGACGCAGCCGGCCATGGCCGTATGGCGGCCGATGCGCACGTTATGGCCGACCTGGATCTGGTTGTCGAGCTTCACGCCGTCCTCGATCACCGTATCCTCCAGCGCGCCGCGGTCGATCGTGGTGTTGGCGCCGATCTCGACGTCGTCCCCAATCAGCACGCGGCCGGTCTGCGCGATCTTGACCCAGGCCTCTCCGTCCCTGGCGAAGCCGAAGCCATCGGAACCGATCACCGCGCCGGCATGGATGATCGCCCGCCGGCCGATGCGACAGCCGGGATAGACCCGCACGCCTGGATACAGCACGCTATCGTCCCCGATCTCGACATCGGCGCCGATCCAGCAATGCGCCCCGATGCTGACCGACGGCGGCACGGACGATTCGACGACGGCGGAGGCATGGATGCCCGGCGGCTGAACCGGGACGGCCGCCAGCCATTGCGAAACGCGCGCGAAATACAGGTAGGGCTGCGGCGTCAGGATGGCGGACACGGGGCATGCTTCCGCCATGTCCGGCGAGAGGATGACAGCCGCCGCCTGCGTCGTTGCGAGTTGGGAGCGGTACTTCGGATTGGCGAGAAAGCTCAGCTGTTGCGACGAAGCCGACGTCAGCGGCGCCAGCCCGGTGACGACCTGCGACCCGTCCCCTTTCAGTTCGCCGCCGCAACGGGCGACGATTTCTGCGAGGCTGCGGGACACGTCACGCGCGATTCATTTGCCGTCGCCGAGCGCCTTGATCACCTTTTCGGTGATATCGATGCGCGGACTGAAATACACGGCCTCCTGCACGATCAGGTCGAACTTCTCGGTCTCGGCGATCTGCTTGATGATCTTGTTGGCGCGCTCGAAAATGGCGGCCATCTCCTCGTTCTGCCGCAGGTTCAGGTCCTCGCGGAATTCACGCTGCTTGCGCTGGAACTCCCGGTTGAGGTCGTTGAACTCGCGCTCCTTGTTGCGACGCTCGCTTTCGGCCATCGTCACCGAGTTCTTCTCGAGATCGGCCTGCATCGTCTGCAGGCGCTTCGACAGCTGCTGGAGCTCCTGGTCCCGACGCTCGAATTCCTTTTCGATCTTCTGCTTGGCCTTCTTGGCTTGCGGCGATTCGTTCACCACGCGCTGGCCATTGACGAAGCCGAGTTTCATTTCGGCGAGCGCCGGGCTCATGGCGAGCGCCAGCACCACGGGGGCGAGGATCCTCATTGCGTTTTTCATCGTCTCTCCTGCTAGAACAGTGTGCCCATCTGGAACTGCAGCCGCTGGGTCTGATCGCCCTCCTTCTTGTTGAGCGGCTGCGCGAGGCTGAATTTGAGCGGGCCCAGCGGCGACGCCCAGGCGAGCGAGAGGCCCGTGCTGTAGCGCACGTCGCCCACCTTCAACTGCTGGCCGATGCCCCAGACCCAGCCGGCATCGACGAAGGCGCCCAGACGGAGCGACTTGTCCTTGCCGCTGCCCGGCATCGGGAAAAGGAACTCGGCATTGGCGACCAGGCGCCGGTCGCCACCCAGGCGGTCACCGGTCGCCGGGTCGATCTCGCCGAGCGAACCGGCCTTGAAACCGCGCACCGAACCGACGCCGCCGGCGTAGTAGTGCTTGTAGAACGGCAGAGGACGCGCGCCGATGCCGTCCGCGATGCCGAGTTCGCCGTTGAGCATCAGGGAATATTCGCGGCCGATCGGCATGTATTGCTGATACTGGAGATTGGTGCGGTAGTAGCGCAACGAACTGCCGAGTCCGACCTCGCCGCTGGCGCTCATCACGCGTCCCTTCATCGGATAGATCAGGCTGTCCAGCGTGTTCTTCGACCAGCCGAGGGTGCCGATCACGCCGGAATAGGTATCGCCATTATCGTTGATGAAAGTTTGATAGCGGACCGGCGTATTCGTCGTCACCTTGATCTTGGTCGAATCGACGGCGAGGCCGAAGTTGATCGTGTCGTCCTCGCCGATCGGGAAGCCGTAGCGCACGCCCCCGCCGAGCGACTTGGTGCCGTAGGTCGCCACGGTCAGGGACTCGGTATCCGTGTCCTTGTAATAGACGTCGAAGCCGCGACTGATGCCATCGACCGTGTAGTAGGGGTCGGTGTAGGAAAAAGAATAGAGCTTGTTGATCTTGCTGGTGTTGAAGCCGACGCCGACGTGCTTGCCGCTGCCGAAGAGGTTCTGCTGCTGCACCGAACCGGAGAACACGATGCCTTCGGAACTGGAGAAGCCGGCACCCAGCATCATGTTGCCGGTGGGCTTTTCCTTGACGTTGACGTGCAGATCGACCTGATCGGTGGTCCCGGGCACGGCGGGTGTCTCGACGGTCACCTCGTCGAAGTAGCCGAGCTTGTCGACACGGGCACGCGACTTGTTGATACGCTCGCCGTCGTACCAGGCCGCTTCCATCTGGCGCATCTCGCGGCGGATCACCTCGTCACGGGTCCGCGTATTGCCCTGCACCTGCACGCGCCGCACATAGACACGGCGACCGGGATCGACGAACAGGGTGAAAGCGACCTGCTTCTTTGTCTTGTCGATCTCGGGCGCGGCATTGACGTTGGCGAAGGCATAGCCGTCGTTGGAGAGGCGCTCGCTGATCGCCTTGGTCGTCTCGGTCACCTGCTCGCGCGAAAACAGCGTACCCGGCTTGATCGAAACCAGCTTGAGCAGCTCGGCCTCGGGCAGCAGCAATTCGCCGGCCAGTTTGACCGCAGACACCTGGTACTGGTCGCCTTCGCTGACGTTGATGGTGATGTAGATGTCCTGCTTGTCGGGCGAGATCGACACCTGGGTCGACTCGATGTTGAACTCGATGTAGCCCCGGTCCAGATAGTGCGAACGCAGCGTTTCGAGGTCGCCGGACAGCTTCTGCTTGGAATACTGGTCGGTCTTGGTGTACCAGGTCAGCCAGCCCGGCGTGCGGAGGGTGAACAGGGCGAGCAGATCCTTTTCCTTGAAGGCCTGGGCGCCGACAATGTTGATCTGCCGGATCTTGGCGATGTCGCCCTCTTCGACCGCGAAAGTGAGGCCGACGCGGTTGCGCTCCAGCGGCGTCACCGTGGTGGTGATGCGGGCGGCGTAATAGCCCTGCGACAGGTATTGGCGCTTGAGTTCCTGCTCGGCGCGTTCGGCCAGCGAGCGATCGAAGATGCGCGACTCGGACAGGCCCACCTCGCGCAGGCCCTTGCGCAGTTGCTCCTTGTCGAAGGCCTTGACGCCGACGAAGTCGAGCGAGGAAATGGCGGGACGTTCCTCGACCAGCACCACCAGCACATCACCCTCGACCTCGAGGCGCACGTCCTTGAAGAAGCCGGTGCCGAACAGCGACTTGATCGCGGCGGCGGCCTTGGCATCGGTCAGCGTATCGCCGACCTTGACCGGCAGGTAGCTGAAGACGGTGCCCGCTTCCGTGCGTTGGATGCCCTCGACACGGATGTCGCGGACGACGAAGGGATCGAGGGCGGCGGCGCTGCCGGCGAGCAGTACCGTGAATAAACCGGCGAGGAGGTTGCGTTTCATGCGTCAGCCGAAAAACAGGCGATTGATGTCGTTGTAGAACGCCACGGCCATCAGCAGGACCAGCAGCGCCAAACCGATCTGCTGGCCGATTTCCATGACACGTTCCGAGAGAGGTCCACCCTTGATGACTTCGGCGAAATAATACATCAAGTGTCCGCCGTCCAGCACCGGGATCGGCAGCAGGTTGAGCACGCCGAGACTGATGCTGATGAGGGCCAGAAAACGCAAATAATGGTCGCCGCCCATGCGGGCCGACTGCCCGGCATAGTCGGCGATGGTGACCGGTCCGGAGATGTTGCGGACCGACAGTTCGCCCAGCAGCATGCGGCCCATCATGCGCAGGCTGAGTACCGCGGTTTCCCAGGTTTGCGTGCCGGCACGCTGCAGGGCCTCCAGCGCCCCGTAACGGACAGTCACCAGCATCCGGCTGCGGAGGCCCGGATCGTCCTTGACGGCGATGCCGATGCGGGCGACCGGGCGTCCGCCCTTCTCCTCGACGAGTTCAGGGACGACGTTGACCTGGAACTGTTTCGAATCGCGCTCGACGCGCAGGACCAGTTCGCGCGTCCCGGCGCCACGAATCTCGTGGGCGAGTTCATGCCAGGCGGCGATCGGCTTGCCGTCGATGGCGACGATGCGGTCGCCGGCCGCCAGTCCGGCAGCGGCGGCCGGTGATCCGGACAGCACTTCGCCAAGTACGGGGAGCAGTTCCGGACGCAGCAGGCGCAGGCCGAGCGACGGCATGATGTCGCTCTCGAGCGCATCGCTGTCGAGCGCCGCCAGATCCAGCCGATAGACGGCGATGTCGCCGTGCGCATCGATGGTTTCGAGCGATACCGGCGTCCGGTCGAGCACATGCTGCAGCAGTTCCCAGCGCAGTTCGTTCCATGTCGCCACCGGCGTGCCGGACAGGCTGCGCACCGTCTCGCCGGCGCCGACTTTTGCGACCGCGGCCGGCGTGCCGGCCGGCGGCGCGTCCAGGATCGGCCGGGGCTCCTCCACGCCGGTCATGAACAGCAGCCAGTAGAGCAGCACGGCGAGCAGCAGGTTGGCCAGCGGGCCGGCCAGCACGATCAGGCTGCGCCGTCCGACGCCCTGGCGGTTGAAGGCGCGATGCCGCTCGTGGTCCGGCACCTCCCCCTCCCGCTCGTCGAGCATCTTCACGTAACCGCCGAGCGGAAAGGCGGACAGCGCCCACTCGGTGCTGTCCCGGCCGAACCGGCGCATCCAGAGAGGGCGCCCGAAGCCGACCGAGAAGCGCAGGATCTTCACGCCGCACCAGCGGGCGACGAGATAATGGCCGAGTTCATGCACCACGATGAGGATGCCGAGCGCCACCGCGAAGGCGCCCAGCACCCAGAGAAAACCGCCGAAGCTCATGAGTGCATCAGGCCGGTCGGCCGGCGACAAGTTCCGCAGCGAAGGCACGCGCCCGTGCATCCGCCGCCAGGATGGCGGTGAGATCCGGCATGTCCTCGACCGGCAGGGCATCCATGGTCGCGGCGATCACGTCGGCGATGCCGAGGAAGGAAAGCCGTCCATCGAGGAAGGCGGCCACCGCCACTTCGTTGGCGGCATTCAGCACGGCGGCGGCATTGCCGCCGGCATGCAGGGCACGGTAGGCAAGCGCCAGACAGGGGAAGCGGTCCAGATCTGGCGACTCGAAATTCAGCTGCGCGATCTTAGGCAGGTCGAGCGGCGCAACCCCCGCTGCGACCCGCTCGGGCCAGGCCAGCGCATGGGCGATGGGCGTGCGCATGTCGGGATTGCCAAGCTCGGCGATCACCGAACCGTCGGTGTACTGCACCAGCGAATGGATCACGCTCTGCGGGTGCACCACCACCCGGATCTGTTCGGGCGTCAGGTCGAACAGCCAGCGGGCCTCGATCACCTCGAGGCCCTTGTTCATCATCGTCGCCGAATCGACCGAGATCTTGCGTCCCATCGACCAGTTGGGATGGGCGACGGCCTGCTCGGGGGTGACGCTTCGCAACCGGTCCAGCGGCGTGGCGCGAAACGGGCCGCCCGAAGCGGTCAGCAGGATGTGGCTGACCCCGGCCGCCGCCGGATTGCCCGCATAGCCGGCGGGCAGGGACTGGAACACGGCATTGTGCTCGCTGTCGATCGGCAGCAGCGTCGCCCCGTGCGCCTGCACTTCGGCCATGAACAGGGCACCGGCCATCACCAGCACTTCCTTGTTCGCCAGCAGCACCTGCTTGCCGGCGCGCACGGCCGCCAATGTCGGCTGCAGGCCGGCGGCGCCGACGATGGCGGCCATCACCGCATCGACCTCCGGCAGCGCGGCGACGAACTCCAGCGCGGCCGGACCGGCGCGCACCTCCGTAGCCAGGCCGGCGGAACGCAGTCGTTCGGCCAGCCCGGCGACATCCTGCTTTTGTCCAACGACCGCATACCGCGGCCGGTGCCGCAAGCACTGCTCATACAGCACGTCGACCCGGCTGTTGCCGGTCAACGCGACGACTTCATAGCGGTCGGGATGGCGGGCGACCACGTCCAGCGTGCTGACGCCGATCGAGCCGGTCGCCCCCAGTACGGTTAACTTTTTCATCATGTCGTCAGGTGCAACAGCAAGGCGACGAGCGGCAGGGTCGAGGTCTGGCTGTCGATCCGGTCGAGAATGCCGCCGTGCCCCGGTAGCAGCTGGCTGCTGTCCTTGATGCCGGCCTGCCGTTTCGCCAGCGATTCGAACAGGTCGCCGAGGATGGACAGCGCCGTCAGCAGCAGCAGGATGGCGGCGAAGGCAAGCGGGCCGATGTCCGGCATTGCCGGCAGGAAGGGCGCGACGGCGAATCCATAGACGAGAACGCCGACGACGGCACCCGCAGCGCCCTCCCAGGTTTTCCCGGGACTGATCGCCGGGGCGAGCTTGCGCCGCCCGAACGCGCGACCGGTGAAGTAGGCGGCGATATCCGCGACCCAGACCAGCGCCATCGCCGCGAGCAGCAGCTCCGGACTGCGGGCATGCAGGGCGACCAGCGCCGCCCAGGTCGGCAGCAGCACGACCAGACCGACCGTCGCGCAGGCGGTCGACCAGCGCCACCGCATCCACAATGGCGCAAACAGCAGCCAGAACATGGCCGACAGACCCCATAGCAGCGGGAAGCCCTGCTCGGGACTCGTCCAGAACAGCAGGCACAAGCCGAGAACGAGCAGGCCGTAAAGAATGCGCCGCCCTTCCGACGCCTTCATGAGTCCCGCCCATTCCCAGCCGGCCAGGGCGGCGATCAATGCGAACGCCACACCGGCCGCCTGGCCCGGCAATCCGAACAGGATGGCCAGGAAGCCGGCGACGAGAAAAAGCGCAGTGACGACCCGCGCCTTAAGCATCGTTCGACAAAGTCGGTGCTGGCGGGACGGCAGGCGCCGGGTCTGCGGCGATCTTGCCGGCATCCTGCAGCTGTTCGCTGGTCCGTCCGAAGCGTCGCTCGCGCTTGCGGTAGCTGGCAATCGCCTCCTCAAGAACGGCCTCGTCGAAATCCGGCCAGAACTTGTCGGTGAAGAACAGTTCGCAGTAGGCGAGCTGCCAGAGCAGGAAATTGCTGATGCGCTGTTCGCCGCCGGTACGGATGAACAGATCCGGTTCCGGGGCGTAGCTCATGGCGAGGAACGGCTCCAGATCGGCCTCGACGTAATTGCCGGCCTTTTCAGGATAGGCGAGGGCCAGCCCGTTGAAGGCCTGCATCAGGTCCCAGCGGCCGCCGTAATTGGCGGCGATGGTCAGCGTCAGTTTCTTGTTCTCCGCCGTGACGTTCTCGCCGCGACGGATCAGGTCGATCAGGCGGGGTTCGAAAGCGGACAGGTCGCCGACGACGCGCAAGCGGACACCATTGGCATGCAGGCGGCCGATCTCGCGTTCGAGCGCGGCGACGAAAAGGTTCATCAGGAAGCTGACCTCCTCGGCCGGCCGGCGCCAGTTTTCGGAGCTGAAGGCGAACAGGGTCAGGTATTCGATGCCGCGCTCTATGCAGGCGCCGACGACCTGGCGCACGGTTTCCACGCCCTGCTTGTGTCCGGCGATGCGCGGCAGGAAGCGCTTCTTGGCCCAGCGGCCGTTGCCGTCCATGATGATGGCGAGATGACGCGGCACCTCGCGCGTGCCGGGAATGCTGCGGGTCGAACTCGAAAACATCCGGACGCCTCCCTGACCCACGGTCCGGATGGCCTCAGACGGCCATCAGATCCTTTTCCTTGTCGGCGAGCAGCTTGTCCACTTCGGCGACATAGCGGTCGGTCAGTTTCTGCACGTCGTCCTGGGCGCGACGCTCCTCGTCTTCCGGAATCTCGTGCTTTTTCAGCGCATCCTTGAGATGGTTGTTGGCGTCGCGGCGCAGGTTGCGGATCGCGACTTTCGCATTCTCGCCCTCGTGCTTGACGACCTTGATCAGGTCGCGCCGGCGCTCTTCGGTCAGCATCGGCATCGGGATGCGCAGCAGGTCGCCCTGTGCGGCCGGATTGAGGCCCAGGTCGGACTCGCGGATCGCCTTCTCGATTTTCGGGCCCATGCCCTTTTCCCACGGCTGCACGCCGATGGTGCGCGCGTCGATGAGCGTCACGTTGGCGACCTGGTTGATCGGCGTCGGATTGCCGTAGTAATCGACCATCACGTGATCGAGCAAGCCCGTGTGCGCACGTCCGGTGCGTACCTTGCCGAGATCGGCCTTGAGCGCCTCGATGCTCTTCTGCATCTTGTGTTCGGCGGTCTTCTTCAATTCAGCAACGATCATG
>JAVEWF010000040.1:19601-24232 GCA_034004665.1 Rhodocyclaceae bacterium
GAAAGCTTGAGGAGGATGCGCTGGTAGCGTGGCTCCGTGGCGGCGGTCATCGACCTTACTTCCTGGCAGCTGCCGCAGCGGCAGCCTGTTCGGCCACCTCGGCAGCGAAATCGCTGACCTTCTTCTCGATGCCTTCGCCGACGATGTACAGCGTGAAGCCGTTCACCGTCGCACCCCTGGCCTTGAGCAGCTGCTCGATGGTCTGCTTCCCATCCTCGGCCTTGACGAACACCTGGCCGAGCAGGGTGACATCCTTCAGGTACTTCTGCACGGTGCCTTCGGCGATCTTCTCCAGCATCGCTTCGGGCTTGCCGGCTTCGCGCGCCTTCTCGACCGCGATGCGGCGCTCGGTGTCGAGCAGGTCGGCCGGCACGCCCGAGGCGTCCAGCGACTTCGGCTTCGACGCGGCGATGTGCATCGCGATGTCCTTGCCGAGCGTGTCGTCGCCGCCGGTCAGGTCGACCAGCACGCCGATCTTCGAACCGCCATGCACGTAGGAGGACAGCTTGCCCTTCGCCTCGACACGCGCGAAACGGCGCAGCGTCATGTTCTCGCCGATCTTGCCGACCAGCGCGGCTCGGGTCGACTCGACCGTGCCTTCGCCCATCGGCAGTGCGGAGAGCGCCGCCACGTCGGCGGGGTTCTTCGTCGCCACCAGCTCGGCGCAACCCTTCGCCAGCGCGATGAACTCGTCGTTCTTGGCGACGAAGTCGGTTTCGCTGTTCACTTCCATCATCGCGCCGAGCCTGCCGTCGGCGGACAGGTACATGCCGACCACGCCCTCGGCGGCGACGCGCGTCGCCGCCTTGGTCGCCTTGTTGCCGAGCTTGACGCGGAGGATCTCCTCGGCCTTGGCCATGTCGCCACCGGCTTCCGTCAGCGCCTTCTTGCATTCCATCATGGGGGCATCGGTCTTTTCGCGCAGCTCCTTGACCATGCCTGCGGTAATTTCCGCCATGTCCTTATTCTCCTGCTTCTTCTTCGACTTCGACGAACTCGTCGTCGCCAGCCATCTGCTGGACCACCTCATTGACGGCCTGGTTGCGGCCCTCGAGAATCGCGTCCGCCACGCCACGGGCGTAGAGGCGAATGGCGCGCGACGAATCGTCGTTACCCGGAATCACATAGTTGATGCCGGCCGGGTTGTGGTTGGTATCGACGACGCCGACGACCGGGATGCCGAGCTTGTTGGCCTCGGTCACGGCGATCTTGTGATAGCCGACGTCGATGACGAAGATCGCGTCCGGCAGGGCATTCATGTCCTTGATGCCGCCCAGGCTCTTCTGCAGCTTGACGAGCTCGCGCTGCAGCGTCAGCGCTTCCTTCTTGCTCATCTTCTCGAAGGCGCCGTCCTCGGCCATCTGCTCCATTTCCTTGAGGCGCTTCAGCGAGCCCTTGACGGTCTTGAAGTTGGTCAGCATGCCGCCCAGCCAGCGCTCGTCGACAAAGGGCATGCCGGCGCGCTGCGCTTCCTCGGCGAGGATCTCGCGGGCCTGGCGCTTGGTGCCGACGAAGAGGACGGTGCCCTTCTTGGCCGACATCTTCTTGATGAAGTCCATCGCCTCGTTGAACTTGGCGAGGGTCTTCTCGAGGTTGATGATGTGGATCTTGTTGCGATGGCCGAAGATGTAGGGGGCCATCTTGGGGTTCCAGAAGCGGGTCTGGTGGCCGAAATGAATGCCGGCCTCCAGCATCTGGCGCATGGTTACGCTCATGACGATCGATCTCCGATATGGGTTGTCCGCCACCCGGCCGGTTCCCCGCCAACCCTGGCGAGGCACCCATTCGGTGCCGGGTGTGTGAATTTTGCCCTGCCAACGCCATAAGGCGTTTCATGCCAACAAGGCAAGCGGCGGATTATAAATGCTTTCCCTGCCACGGGGCAAGGCCCGTCTCCGGTCGATGTCCTGCGGCCCGGCCCGGGGTTAGAATCCGGCAACCTCAATCCGCCGTTGCCGCCGTTCCGACATGAGCATCACGATCAAGACCCCCGCGGAAGTAGAACAGATGCGCATCGCCGGCCGTCTCGCCGGCGAAGTGCTCGACTACATCCAGCCCTTCGTCAAGCCCGGCGTCACGACCGAGGAACTGGACCGCCTCTGCCATGACTACATGGTCAATGAACAGGGCTGCATTCCCGCACCGCTGAATTACGCCCCGCCGGGCTACGCCCCCTATCCCAAGTCCATTTGCGCTTCGGTCAACCATCAGGTCTGCCATGGCGTGCCGAACGACCGGCCGCTGAAGAAGGGCGACATCGTCAACCTCGACATCACGACCATCAAGGACGGCTGGCACGGCGACACCAGCCGCATGTTCCCCGTCGGCGACGGCGTGTCCATCCTCGGCAACCGGCTCATGCGCATCACGCACGAATGCCTCTGGCTGGGTATCGCCGCCGTCAGGCCGGGCGCCCATCTCGGCGACATCGGTGCCGCCATCCAGCGACATGCCGAACAGAACGGGTTCTCGGTGGTGCGCGAGTTCTGCGGCCACGGCATCGGCCGGCGCTTCCACGAAGAACCCCAGGTGCTCCATTACGGCAAGCCGGGCACCGGCATCCGCCTCGAACCCGGGATGGTGTTCACCATCGAGCCGATGATCAATGCCGGCAAGGCGGCGATCTCCGAACTGCCCGACGGCTGGACCATCGTGACCAAGGACCGCAGCCTGTCCGCCCAATGGGAACATACCGTCGTCGTCACGGCGACCAGCGTCGAGGTGTTGACGCTCTCCGCCGGTGCACCGCCGAACCCCTTTCCGGGCTGATTCCATCACCCCATGACCGTCGCTCGGGCATCGCAGGATGCGGCCCTGATCGCCGAATGCCGGCAGGCCCTGCAGGCCGGACGAGCCACGTTGCAGGCGGCCTATCGCGACAAACCCAACCCGGCCACCCTGCTGCGTGACCATGCACGACTGGTCGACCGGACTCTCTGCAGCATCTGGCAGGCGATCGACATGGATGCGGACTTCGCCCTGCTGGCCGTCGGCGGCTACGGGCGCGGCGAGCTCTACCCGGCATCCGATGTCGACCTGCTGATCCTTGTCCCGGAAGACGCAACCCGGGCGCACCACCCATCGCTCGAGCACCTCGTCGGCCTGCTGTGGGACATCGGCCTCGACATCGGCCATAGCGTCCGCACCATCGAGGAGTGCCTCGCCGCCGCGAGCAGCGACATCACGGTGCAGACCGCACTGCTGGAAGCCCGCCACCTGTGCGGCAACCACACCCTGTCCCGGCATTTCGCCGAAGCGTTTCACCATGCCCTCGACCCGCGGGCGTTCTTCGAAGCCAAGCGGCTCGAGCAGGAAGGGCGCTACGCCAAGTACAACGACACGGCCTACAGCCTCGAACCGAACTGCAAGGAAAATCCCGGCGGGCTGCGCGACCTGCAGGTCATCCTCTGGACCGCCCATGCGATCGGCCTCGGCGACCGCTGGCGCCAGCTCGCCGACACCGCGATCGCCACCCCGGAAGAAGTGCGACAGCTGGTGCGTTGCGAGGACTTCCTGAGGCGCGTGCGCATCGGCCTGCACCTGATCGCCGGCCGCCGCGAGGACCGCCTGCTCTTCGACCACCAGGAAGCGCTCGCCGCGATGCTCGGCTGCGTCGCCGCGCCGACCCGACGCGCCTCGGAAGTACTGATGCAGCGCTACTACCGCAATGCCAAGCGGGTGACGCAGCTCAACACGCTGGTCATGCTCGACCTCGCTTCCCGGCTCGAAAACCGCCCGGTAGCCGCCCCGATCGTCATCGACGACCATTTCCAGATGGTGCGGGAGCTGCTCGACATCCGCACCGACGACCTCTTCGATCGGCACCCGGAAGCGATCCTGGAAAGTTTCCTGCTGATGTCCCGTCGTTCCGAACTGAAAGGCATGACGCCGCGCACGCTGCGCGCGCTGTGGCGCGCCCGCACGCGCATCGATGCCGCCTTCCGTCGCTCGCCGCACAACCGGACCCACTTCCTCGCCCTGTTCCGCGAAAAGCGCGGCCTCACCCACCAGTTGCGGCGCATGAACCAGTTCGACATCCTCGGCGCCTGTCTGCCGGCCTTCGGCCGCATCGTCGGCCGCATGCAGCACGACCTGTTCCACGTCTATACGGTGGACCAGCACATCCTGCAGGTCGTGCGCAACCTGCGGCGGCTATCGTTGCAGGAATACGCCCACGAGTTTCCGTTCTGCTCCCGGCTGATGGCCGCCCAGCCGGGCCGCTGGCGGCTGTATCTCGCCGCCCTGTTCCACGACATCGCCAAGGGACGCGGCGGCGACCACTCGCAGCTCGGCGTGCGGGACGCCCGCCGCTTCTGCCGCGAACACGGCATCGACGAGGCGGACGCCGACCTGATCTGCTTTCTCGTCGAACACCACCTGACCATGTCGGCCGTCGCGCAGAAGGAGGATCTCGCCGATCCCGAGGTCATCCGCCGCTTCGCCGCCCTCGTCGCCACCAAGGAACGGCTGGCGGCGCTCTACCTGCTGACGGTCTGCGACATCCGCGGCACCAGCCCGAAGGTCTGGAACGTCTGGAAGGCCAAGCTGCTCGAAGATCTCTACCGCGTCACCCAGCGCGTCCTGTCGGGCGAGGCCGTCGAGCAATTGACCGGTCTGGAGGCAAGCCAGGA
>JAVEWF010000116.1:0-4948 GCA_034004665.1 Rhodocyclaceae bacterium
ACCACCTTCTTGCTCTCAGTCATGCTTGACCCGCCTTCTCGCGCATAATGGTCTTGACCCGGGCGATGTCGCGGCGCAGCTTGCCGAGGTCGGCCGTCTTGTTCGACTGCTGCGTCGCCACCTGCATGCGCAACGCAAAATGGGCGCGCAGCAGCGACTCGAGTTCCTGCTTCAGTTCAGCGGCGTTCTTGCCGCGCATCTCTTTGGTATCCATCGCTCAGCTCCCGATCATGCGGGTCACAAACGTGGTGGCGATCGGCAGCTTGGCCGCCGCCAGGCGGAACGCCTCGCGCGCCAGCGCCTCATTCACGCCGTCCATCTCGTACAGCACCTTGCCCGGCTGAATTTCGGCGACATAGTATTCCGGCGCGCCCTTGCCGTTACCCATACGGACTTCGGCCGGCTTACGCGAGATCGGCTTGTCCGGGAAAATACGAATCCAGATGCGGCCGCCGCGCTTGATATGGCGCGTCATGGCACGACGGGCAGCCTCGATCTGGCGGGCGGTGAGTCGGCCGCGTCCGACGGCCTTGAGACCGAAGTCGCCGAAGCTCACGCTTGCGCCGCGGGTCGCCAGGCCGGTATTGCGGCCCTTCTGTTCCTTGCGGTATTTCCTTCTAGCTGGCTGCAGCATGCTTCACTCCCGATTTCTTGCCGCGCTTTTCCTGTTCGGCGGCGGCCGGCTGTTCGCCGCGGTTGAGCGCGTCGCCCTTGTAGACCCAGACCTTGATGCCGATGATGCCGTAGGTGGTTTTCGCCTCGGCAAAGCCGTAGTCGATGTCGGCGCGCAGCGTATGCAGCGGCACGCGACCTTCTCGATACCATTCCGTACGCGCGATCTCCGCGCCGTTCAGGCGGCCCGAGCTCATGATCTTGATGCCCTGGGCGCCCAGTCGCATGGCGTTCTGCATCGCGCGCTTCATGGCGCGGCGGAACATCACGCGTTTTTCGAGCTGCTGCGCGATGCCGTCGGCGACGATTTGCGCATCGGTTTCCGGCTTGCGCACTTCCTCGATGTTCACGTGCACGGGCACCGACATCATGCGCGACAACTGGCCGCGCAGAATTTCGATGTCCTCGCCCTTCTTGCCGATCACCACGCCGGGACGGCCGCTGAAGATCGTGATGCGGGCATTCTTCGCCGGGCGCTCGATCAGCACCTTGGACACCGAGGCGTGCGCGAGCTTCTTCTTCAGATAGTCGCGGACCTTGATGTCCTCCAGCAGCGTGCCGGCGAAATTGCGGTTCGAACCGTACCACTTGGCCGTCCAGCTACGCTGCACGCCCAGACGGAAACCAGTCGGATGAATTTTTTGTCCCATCGCGCTTCCTTAATCGCCCACGGTCACGGTGATGTGACAGGTCGGTTTGCTAATGCGGTTGCCCCGCCCCTTGGCGCGCGCCGTAAAGCGCTTCAGCACGGGTCCCTGGTCGACGCAGATCGTCTTCACCTTGAGCGCGTCGATGTCGGCGCCCTCGTTGTGCTCGGCGTTGGCGATCGCCGACTCGAGCACTTTCTTGATGACGCCGGCACCCTTCTTGGGGCTGAAGGCCAGAATGTCGAGCGCCTTTTCCACGCGCAGACCGCGGATC
The DNA here is from genome assembly GCA_034004665.1 of Rhodocyclaceae bacterium. Taxonomy (GTDB): domain Bacteria; phylum Pseudomonadota; class Gammaproteobacteria; order Burkholderiales; family Rhodocyclaceae; genus Sulfuricystis. Next base: position 1,594 of record JAVEWF010000116.1, read on the forward strand.
TGGTCGGCCACCAGCCGGCCTTTCTGTGCGGACAGACGGGTGCCGCGCAAAATCGCAGAAACTTCCATCATCGGCTCCTTATTTCTTCGCCTTCTTGTCCGCGACGTGGCCCTTGAAGGTCCGCGTCAGCGAAAATTCGCCCAGCTTGTGGCCGACCATGTTCTCGGTCACGAAAACCGGCACATGCTGGCGACCGTTATGGACGGCGATCGTCAGCCCGATGAAGTCGGGCAGGACGGTGGAGCGGCGCGACCAGGTCTTGATCGGACGCTTGTCGTTCGAACCGCGCACCGCTTCCACTTTTTTCAGCAGATGGGCGTCGACGAACGGGCCTTTTTTAATTGAACGTGCCATATCTCTCTACCTCAATCAGCGCGCATGACGGCGGCGGACGATCATGTTGGAAGTGCGCTTGTTGCTGCGGGTGCGGTAGCCCTTGGTCGGCATGCCCCACGGGCTGACCGGGTGACGACCGGCGGCCGTGCGGCCCTCGCCACCGCCGTGCGGGTGATCGATCGGGTTCATGACCACGCCGCGCACGGTCGGACGGACGCCACGCCAGCGCATCGCGCCGGCCTTGCCGATCGAACGCAGGCTGTGTTCCTCGTTGCCCACTTCGCCCAGCGTCGCGCGGCAGTCGACGTGCACCTTGCGAATCTCGCCCGAGCGCAGACGGAGCTGCGCATAAGCACCCTCGCGCGCCAGCAGTTGCACCGAAGCGCCCGCCGAACGTGCGATCTGCGCGCCCTTGCCCGGCATCATTTCGATGCAGTGTATCGTCGAGCCGACCGGGATGCTGCGCAGGGGCAGGCAATTGCCGGCCTTGATCGGCGCTTCCGCGCCGTTCAGCAGTTGCTGGCCGACTTCGACGCCGCGCGGCGCGACGATGTAGCGACGCTCGCCGTCGGCGTAACACAGCAGGGCAAGATGCGCGGAGCGGTTCGGGTCGTATTCGATGCGCTCGACCTTGGCCGGGATGCCATCCTTGTTGCGGCGGAAATCCACCACGCGGTAATGCTGCTTGTGACCGCCGCCCTTGTGGCGCACGGTGATGTGACCGTTGTTGTTGCGGCCCGAGCCCCGCTTCTTCGGCTCGACCAGCGCTGCTACCGGCTTGCCCTTGTGCAGGCCGGGGGTCACGACCTTCACGACCGCGCGACGACCGGCAGACGTGGGTTTGACTTTGATCAGTGCCATGCTCGCTCTCCCTTACTGACCGGACGCAAAGTCGATGTCCTGCCCCGGCTTGAGGGTGACATACGCTTTCTTCCAGTTGTCGCGGCGACCCATGACACGACCGGCGCGCTTGATTTTGCCTTTGACGTTCAGCACCTGCACGCCAGTCACCTCGACCTTGAACAGGCTGGCGACGGCTGCGCCGATTTCCTGCTTGGTCGCGTCCGGCAGCACGCGAAACACCACCTGGTTCTGCTTGTCGGCGACGCGGGTGCTTTTCTCGGAAATCACCGGCGCAAGGATGACCTTGAGCAGACGCTCCTGACTGATCGCGCTCATCACACCATCTCCTCGAATTGCTTGACCGCCGCCTTGGTGATCAGCACGTTGCCGAACTTGACCAGGCTCCAGGGATCGGCCTGATGCGGCTCGACCACGTAGACGTCGCGCAGGTTGCGCGACGACAGCCACAGATTGTCATCCACACTGTCCGCGATGATCATGACCTTGCCGTAGCCCATGGCCTTGAGCTTGCCGGCCAGAACCTTGGTCTTGGGCGACTCGACGCCCAGACTTTCCACGACCTTGAGCTTGCCGTCGCGCGCGAGCTGCGACAGGATCGCCGCCAGACCTGCGCGGTACATCTTGCGGTTCACCTTCTGGGTGAAGTTTTCGTCCGGCTTGTTCGGGAAGGTCACGCCGCCGCCACGCCAGATCGGGCTCGACGAGCGACCGGAACGGGCGCGGCCGGTGCCTTTCTGACGCCACGGTTTATGCGTGGAAGCGGTCACTTCGGCCCGTGTCTTCTGCGCGCGATTGCCGCTGCGGGCATTGGCCAGGAAGGCGGTCACCACCTGGTGCACCAGCGCTTCGTTGTAATCGCGGCCGAAGGTTTCGTCGGCCGCGCTGACGCTGGCCACCTGTTGACCCTGCTCATTGATGACGGCCAGATCCATCAGGCACCCCCTTTCACGGCCGGACGCACGACAACGTGACCGCCCTTGGCGCCGGGCACGGCGCCCTTCACCAGCACCAGCCCACGCTCGGCGTCGACGCGCACCACTTCGAGATTCTGCTTCGTACAGGTCACCGCCCCCATGTGGCCGGCCATCCGCTTGCCCGGAAAGACCCGGCCCGGATCCTGCGCCATGCCGATGGAGCCCGGCACGTTGTGCGAACGGGAGTTGCCGTGCGACGCGCGCTGCGAGGCGAAATTGTGACGCTTGATCGTGCCGGCAAAGCCCTTGCCCTGCGTCACGCCGGTGACGTCGACCTTCTGGCCGGCCTGGAACAGCTCGACCGAAACGGCGCCCCCCGGCTGGTACTGCGCAGCCACATCGGCCGGCACCCGGAATTCGCGCAGCACTTCGCCCGCCTCCACACCGGCCTTGGCGAAATGACCCGCTTCTGCTTTGTTGACGCGGCTGTTGCGGCGGCCGCCATAGGCGAGCTGCACGGCAGAATAGCCGTCGATTTCAGACGTGCGCACTTGCGTGACGCGATTGTTGGACATTTCCAGCACCGTCACCGGAACGGACGCACCGTTCTCGGCGAAAATGCGGGTCATGCCGACCTTGCGGCCAACGAGCCCGATACTCATGTTCGTATTTCCTATCTCATGCCGGCGCGCAGGGCGCCCGACAGGGTTGTAGGTGCCGATTACGATTGACCGGCGACTTCAAAAGGTACAACCGAAGGGGCGGCATTATACGCATGCCGCCCGTTTTTTACAACTTGATCTCGACGTCCACGCCGGCCGGCAGATCCAGCTTCATCAGCGCATCGACCGTTTTGTCGGTCGGGTCCATGATGTCCATCAGCCGACGATGGGTGCGGATCTCGAACTGGTCGCGGCTGGCCTTGTTGACGTGCGGCGAGCGCAGGATGTCGAAACGCTCGATCGAGGTCGGCAACGGCACCGGCCCCTTGACCACGGCGCCCGTGCGCTTGGCCGTTTCGACGATCTCCAGCGCGGACTGGTCGATCAGCTTGTAGTCGAACGCCTTGAGGCGAATGCGGATTTTCTGGTTTTGCATGGGTCAGCCTTACTCTTCGATCTTGGCCACGACGCCGGCACCGACGGTGCGGCCGCCCTCGCGGATCGCAAAACGCAGTCCTTCGTCCATCGCGATCGGCGCAATCAGGCTCACCTTGATGCTCACGTTGTCTCCGGGCATCA
>JAVEWF010000117.1:0-4932 GCA_034004665.1 Rhodocyclaceae bacterium
AACCGGCGTGGGCGCGGCAACCGCCTCCGCTCATTAGCAGGGCTCATTGCCGCATGCCACCGGCCACCGCAAGGTGGCCGGTTTTTTTACATGTAGATGTAGCCCCCGCGTCAATGAGAAAAGCCCGCCTGATGCGGGCTTTTGGACATTTACGGATTATGACGGACTGAATGATGGCGGAGAGGGTGGGATTCGAACCCACGGTAGGCTTGCACCTACGCCTGATTTCGAGTCAGGTACATTCGACCACTCTGCCACCTCTCCGAGGCGCGGATTATAACCATCCCGTTGCCGCATGGCACAATGCGCGCTCACCCACTGCAGGAAAAGCCGATGTTCCGGTTTCCCCGGCTGCTGTGCGGCCCTCTTCTGCTGGCAATCGCCCTGCTGGCCGGCTGTACCCGACTGGATCCTCCGGGGCCCGGACAGCCCCTGATCGTCGGCCTGCCGGCCGATCCGGTATTCCAGCAGGCCTCACCCCCTGCCGAGGGCATGGAAGGCTTCAGCCGCGACTTGACCGATCTGTTCGCGGAAAACCAGAACCTCGAGATTCGCTATGTCAGCGCGCCCAACCATCGCGCCCTGATCGAAATGGTGCGCCAAGGCAAGGTGCATTTCGCGGCAGCCCTGCCCGCCCAGAGCGTCGACGACCCGGAGCTGCGCACCACGCCGCCATTGCGCGAGACGCAGCAAGTCGTCGTCCAGCATGCCAGCGCGCTGCCCCTGGACAAGCCGGAGAAGCTCGCCGGCCGCGAAATCTCCCTCATGCCCGGGGCATCGCAGGCCAGGGCGCTGCAGGCGCTGGGCATCGACCCGCCGCCCGTCATCGTCGAGCGCAACAACATCGACGAACTCGAACTGCTCGCCGGCGTCGCCCGGCGCCGTTTCGACCTTGCGGCGACCGACGACCTGCATTTCAACGTCGCTGCGAATCTCTATCCGGACCTCGACATCGCGCTCAAGCTGCCCGACAAGCTGGCCTACGTCTGGGTCTTCAATGCCGCCCAGGAACCCCTGCGCGAAAAGGCCGTGCGCTTCATCGCCGAAGCCTCGCGCGACGGCACGCTGAGGCGGCTTGAGGAACGCTATTTCGGGCACATCCGGCGACTCGACGCACGCGACATCGAAGTCTTTCTCGAGCACGTGCGCACGCGCCTGCCCGATTACCGGCATGCCTTTCAGGAAGCGCAGGAGATCACCGGCATCGACTGGCGGCTGATCGCGGCACTCGCCTATCAGGAATCGAAATGGGATCCGCTGGCTACGTCCTTCACCGGCGTGCGTGGCATGATGATGCTGACCGAGGACACGGCCGACCGCCTGGGCGTAACCAACCGGCTCGATCCGAAGCAGAGCATCCGCGCCGGCGCGAAATACCTGACGTTGCTGATGGAGGACCTGCCGCCCGAGGTCGGGATGCCCGACCGCCTCTGGTTCGCACTGGCCGCCTACAATCTGGGCATGGGCCACCTGCGCGGGGCGCGGGCCTTCGCGCCGGGACTCAAGCGCGACCCGAATTCGTGGGCGGACATGAAGCAGATTCTGCCGCTGATGTCGCGGCCCGAATATTACGAACGGCTGAAGAGCGGCCGGGCGCGCGGCGGCGAAGCCGTGATCCTGGTCGAGAACGTCCGCAACTATTTCGACGTACTGTCGCGCTTCGAACCGGTCTGGAAGCCGCCGAGCCTGGCCCGGGCCAAGCCGATCAGCAAGGCCCAGAAAGCCCGCACCCGCTCGCGTCAGCGCGTGCCAAGGACTTCGACGCCGCCCATGTAGCCGCGCAGGGCTTCCGGCACCACCACCGAGCCGTCGGCCCGCTGGCCGTTTTCGAGCACCGCCACCAGCGTCCGGCCGACCGCGAGGCCCGATCCGTTGAGGGTATGGGCGGGACGCGGCTTGCCGCCCTTGTCACGGCAGCGCGCCTGCATGCGGCGTGCCTGGAAGGCCTCGAAGTTGGAACACGAGGAAATCTCGCGATAGGTGTTCTGCGCCGGCAGCCAGACCTCCAGATCGTAGGTCTTGGCGGCCGAAAAGCCCATGTCGCCGGCGCACAGCGCCATCTTGCGGTAGGGCAGGTTCAGCTTCTGCAGGATCGCCTCGGCATGGCCGGTGAGTTGCTCCAGGGCCTGCCACGAATCTTCCGGGCTCACGACCTGCACGAGCTCGACCTTGTCGAACTGGTGCTGGCGGATCATGCCGCGTGTGTCCTTGCCGTAGCTGCCCGCTTCGGAGCGGAAGCACGGCGTATGGCAGACGAACTTGAGCGGCAGCTTTTCCGTTTCGAGGATCTCGCCGCGCACGATGTTGGTGACCGGCACCTCGGCGGTGGGAATCAGGTACAGGCGGCTGCCGTCCGAGCGCTCGACGCGGAACAGGTCTTCCTCGAACTTGGGCAGCTGTCCGGTGCCGAACATGCTGTCGGGATTGACGAGGTAGGGCGCATAGACTTCCGTGTAGCCGTGCTCACGCGCGTGCGTGTCGAGCATGAACTGGGCGAGCGCACGGTGCAGGCGTGCGATGTCGCCTTTCATCAGCGTGAAGCGGCTGCCGGCGACCTTCACGCCGGTTTCGAAATCCAGCCCGCCGAGCGCTTCGCCCAGTTCGACATGGTCTTTTGCCGTGAAATCGAAGGCCGGGGGGGTGCCCCAGCGGGCAATCTCGACGTTGCCGGTCTCATCACGGCCTTCCGGCACGCTTTCGTGGGGCAGGTTGGGAATCTGGGCGATGAAGGCATCGAGTTGCGCCAGCAGCACCGCGAGCTTGTCCTCGTTGGCCTTGAGCGCATCGCCGAGGCCGGCGACCTCGCCCATCACGTCGGCCAGCGACGCCGCGACATCCTCGCCCCTGGCCTCTTTGCCCTTGAGCATGCCGATCTGCTTGGAGAGGGTATTGCGCTTCTGCTGCAGTTCCTGCGTCAGCGTCTGCACCTGCTTGCGCTCGGCCTCAAGCGCCTCGAAAGGAGCCAGGTCGATGGCCGCCCCGCGGCGGGCGAGCCCGGCGGCGACCTGGTCGGGTTGGGTGCGGAGCAGTTGAATATCGAGCATGGGAGATCCTTGAAAATTCCGGCGAAAGCTGCTTTAAATCGATCGAAGGGCGCCATTCTAGGAGGAATACCCGTGATTTCCATCAAGGATTGCCTCGACTACAGCGACCTGACCGAAGACGAGGTCGCAGTGATCGCCGAGCACGAGCATCTGCCTTATCCCTGTGCCGTGGAAATGGCATGCTGTCTCGCCCAGACGGACGAAGGGGCGGAGATGTTGCGTTGCCTGCTGAAGAACGCGGTGTGCGATGCGGAAGTTTGCGGTCGCCCCGAGGGGGTGGATACGGCCCGCAAGGCCTTGGAACAGTTCGCCGCGAACCACCCCGAGCGTTGATCAGTCTTTCCTGCGCTTGCGATACTGCGCGTCCAGCGCGGCGAGGTGCTTGAGCTTTTCGCCGATCTTCTGTTCCAGCCCGCGCGGCGTCGGCCGGTACCACGACACGGAGGGCATGTCCTCCGGAAAATAATTTTCCCCGGCGGCGTAGGCTTCGGGTTCGTCGTGCGCATAGCGGTATTCGCTGCCGAAGCCGAGGTTCTTCATCAACTTGGTCGGCGCGTTGCGCAGGTGCTCGGGCACGGGGCGGCTCTGGTCCTTGTTCACGAAGCGTCGCGCCGCGCCGTAGGCGACATAGCCGGCATTCGATTTCGGCGCCACGGCCATGTAGATCACGGCGTTCGCCAGCGCCAGTTCGCCTTCGGGCGAGCCGAGGCGTTCATAGGTCTGCGCCGCCTCCAGCGCGATCGACAGCGCACGCGGGTCGGCCAGGCCGATATCCTCGCTCGCCATGCGGATGATGCGCCGGGCCAGGTAAAGCGGGTCGGCGCCACCATCGAGCATGCGGGTGAACCAGTAGAGCGCGGCATCGGGATTCGAGCCGCGCACCGACTTGTGCAGCGCCGAGATCTGGTCGTAGAAGGCATCGCCGCCCTTGTCGAAGCGGCGCAGGTCGGAGGCCAGCGCTTCCTCGAGAAAGTCGGCGCCGACGAGACGGCGTCCGGATGCGGATGCGGCGGTGCGCAGGGTTTCCAGCACGTTCAGCAGGCGGCGCGCATCGCCGTCCGCATAACCGACGATACGATCGATCGCGTCGGCATCGAATTCCAGCTCGGGGAAAGCGCGGTCATGCGCGCGCCGGAAAAGCTCGCGCAAGTCGTCCGCCGCCAGCGGCTTGAGCACATAGACGGCGGCGCGCGACAGCAGCGCGGAATTGACCTCGAAGGAGGGATTTTCCGTCGTCGCACCGACGAAGGTCAGCAGCCCCCGCTCGACATAGGGCAGGAAGGCATCCTGCTGCGCCTTGTTGAAACGGTGCACCTCGTCCACGAACAGCAGCGTGCGCCGGTCGCGCTGGGCCAGTGTCAGCTCGGCCTGCTCGACGGCGGCGCGGATGTCCTTCACCCCCGAGAACACGGCGGACAGGGCGATGAACTCGGCGTCGAAGGCATCGGCCATCAGCCGCGCCAGCGTCGTCTTGCCGACGCCCGGCGGCCCCCAGAGGATCATCGAGTGCGGCGTGCGCGACTCGAAGGCCAGCCGCAGCGGCTTGCCCGGCCCGAGCAGGTGCTTCTGGCCGATCACCTCGTCGAGGGTGGCGGGACGCAGCTGTTCGGCCAGCGGGGCATGGGGCGCAGCGGTGAAGAGGTCGGTCATGGACGGGGCGGCGTTTCGCGTTAAGCTGCGCATTATCCGCCAAGCCGGACATCTGCCATGTTCGACATCCAGCACTACGCCAGCTTCCTGATCGCCATCCTCGTCTTCCAGGCCGTGCCAGGGCCGGGCACCGTCGCGATCCTCGACGCTACCGCACGCCACGGCGTGCGCGCCGGTTTCGGCGCGGTGCTGGGGACGCTGCTCGGCGACCTCCTCTACATGACGGCCGCCGTGCTCG
>JAVEWF010000118.1:0-1310 GCA_034004665.1 Rhodocyclaceae bacterium
AACCTCGGCTTCGACGCACCGATCGTCTCCGACACGGCCGCGCTGAACGGCCTGATCGCCGCCCTGCTGGCGACCGGCGCCGCAATCCACGCGATGCGCGACCCCACGCGCGGCGGGCTCGCGACCACGCTCAACGAGATCGCCGCCCAGTCCGGCGTCGGCATGCTGCTGCAGGAACCGGCCATCCCGGTCAGGCCCACGGTCGCCGCCGCCTGCGAATTCCTCGGCCTCGACCCGCTCTACGTCGCCAACGAAGGCAAGCTGGTCTGCATCTGCCCGGCCGACGCGGCGGAGACGCTGCTCGCCGCGATGCGTGCCCATCCGCTCGGTGCCGACGCCGCCCGCATCGGCGAAGTGGTCGCCGACGAACGCAGTTTCGTCCAGCTCGTCACCGCACTGGGCGGCAAGCGCATGGTGGACTGGCTGGCGGGCGACCAGTTGCCGCGGATATGTTAATGTGCGCGCGATTCGCGAAATGAAAACGGCCCTCCGAGGAGGGCCGCTTGGCTTGAATGGGTGGTGGTGATGGGGGGACTTGAACCCTCGACCTACGGATTATGAATCCGTCGCTCTAACCAGCTGAGCTACATCACCGCGCGAAGGGGCGGGATTATCCCGGCGTGGTGCCGATCTTGTCAAGATCGGCGACGAATGGACGGTAGGGCATGGATTACGATCTGATCATCGTCGGTGGCGGTCTGGCCGGTCTGTCGCTGGCCGTGGCGCTGCGCCGCAGCCGGCTCCGGATCGCCGTGGTGGAAGGCCGGGCGCCGCAGAAGCCTGCCGGCGGTGACGGCAACTGGGATGCGCGCATCTATGCCGTCAGCCCGACCAATGCACGCTTCCTCGACGAGATCGGCATCTGGGCGCATCTCGACCCGGCGCGCATGACGCCGGTGCGCAAGATGGCCGTGCGCGGCGACGGCGCGGGCGAACTGGGCTTCTCCGCCTACGACAGCGGTGTCGGCGAACTGGCCTGGATCATGGAATCCTCCCTGCTCGAAGCGGAACTGCGCGAATCGGCGCGGCGCCAGGGCAACGTCGACCTGCTCTGCCCCGCCACGCCGGCCTGCCTCGACATCGGCGACCGCGAGGTCGTGCTGGAACTCGCCGACCGGCGCACCCTGACGGCCCGTCTGGTCGTCGCGGCGGACGGGGCCGATTCCTGGACGCGCGACGCCGCGGGCATCCGCGTCGATTTCCTGCCCTACGAACAGATGGGCGTCGTCGCCAATTTCCGCGCTGCACGCCCGCACCGCGAAACCGCCTTCCAGTGGTTCCGCCACGACGGCGTGCTGGCGTATCTGCCG
>JAVEWF010000118.1:1410-4830 GCA_034004665.1 Rhodocyclaceae bacterium
CCCCTCCGGAGTCTTCATGAAACTGTTCGCCCGCACCCTTCCCGGCGCCGCCCCCATCGCACTGTTTGCCGCGCTCTTCTCCGCCCAGATCGCCACCGCCAGCGAAGCCGACGTCAAGAAAGGCGTCGAAGCCTGGCTGGGCAGCAACGGCCCGCGGGTCGACGCCGTCCGCAAGGCCGATGCGCTCGGCCTCTACGAAGTCCAGATCGACGGCGAACTCGTCTACACCGACGACAAGGTGACGCACGTCATCCTCGGCGACATCATCGACACCCGGTCGCGCCGCAACCTCACCGAGGAGCGCAAGCAGAAGCTCTCGCAGATCAAGTTCTCCGACCTGCCGCTCGACCTCGCCATCAAGCAGGTGAAGGGCAACGGCAAGCGCCTGCTGGCCACCTTCGAAGACCCGAACTGCACCTACTGCAAGAAGCTGGCGAAGGAACTGCAGGGCGTCAGCGACGTGACGGTCTACACCTTCATCTACCCGATCCTCTCGCCCGACTCCTCGGAAAAGGCGAAGAACCTCTGGTGTGCCGGCGACCGCGCCAAGGCGTGGAACGACCTGATGGTCGACGGCAAGGCGCCCGCCGCCGCGAACTGCGACCACCCGACCGACAAGGTCGTCGCCTTCGGCCGCAAGCTCAACATCCGCGGCACGCCGACGATGTTCTTCGCCGACGGCACGCGCGCCCCGGGCTACATGCCGGCGCCGATGCTGCAGAAGGCGCTCGACAAGGGCAGCGCCAACATCCGCTGAAACGGGTCGGTGCCGTCCCGCCGGCGCCGACTTTTCAGCCGGCGGCCAGCAGCGCGACCGGGGCGCTGGCCAGCGCTTCGGCCAGCGGCAACGTGGCGCCGGGTGCATGCGTGGCCCCGGTCAGCACGTTGCGCCAGCGTCGGCCGCGCAGGGATCGGGGCAATTCGAGAGAGGTATCGCCCCAGGTCGCGCCGACCGGGGCGCCCTCTCGCCCGGCGAGCAGCCTGACGGTGAGGCGCGGCACCACGACGATGACGGCCGCTTCGCCCAGCACGCGCGCGTAGGCACAGGCGTGGGCGGCCTGCCCGCCCTTCACCGCCAGCGGCTGGTAGTCGCCGTCGCGGAACAGCGCGGGCTGCCCGGCCCGCCAGGCCAGCGTGCGCTGGATCACCGCCAGTTTGAGGCGCGGGTCGGCCAGGTCGGCCTGCACGGCCCGCATCAGGTCGAAGCTGTCCAATTCGTTCAGCAGTTGCTGCCGCGCGGCGTAGTCGACCGGCCGGCGGTTGTCGGGATCGACGAGATTGAAGGCCCACAGCTCGCAGCCCTGGTAGATGTCGGGCACGCCGGGCGCGGTGAGCTTGAGCAGCGCCAGCGCCAGGCTGTTGAACAGCCCGTGGCGGGCCACCTGCCGGGCGAACGGAATGAAGTCGGCGAGGAACAGGTTCTTGTCGCCCGGCGCCAGCAGCGCGCCGATGAAGTCGGCCAGCGCCGCCTCGTAGTCGGCGTTGGCGTTCACCCAGCTGCTGTGTTCCTTGGCCTCGCGCACCGCCTTGGTCAGGTAGGCGACGATGCGTTCGCGGTAGGCGTCCAGATCGAAGGTTTCTTCCAGCGGCCAGCTGCCGAGCAGGGTCTGGTAGAGCAGGTATTCGTCGTTGGCCGAGGGACAGGGCCGGCCGTCGATGGTGCGCTTCTTCGCGCGGTTGATGCGCGACCAGCGCCGCAGCATCAGTTTCCACGCGGCCGGCAGTTCCGACAGCACGTCGAGGCGGCAGCGCATGTCCTCGCTGCGCTTGCTGTCGTGCGTCGAGGTGGCGAGCAGGTTGTGCGGGTGACGCTTCATCCGTTCCCGCGTGACGGCGTGGTAGGCGGCCACCGAGACGCCGAAGCGCTTCGGTTCGCCGCCCACGTCGTTGAGCGCGGCGAGGCGGTGGTAGCGGTAGAACGCGGTGTCCTCGACGCCCTTGGCCATCACCGGCGCCGAGAACTGCTGGAACTTCATGGCGAAGCCGAGCACGGCGGCGCGGTAGTCCTCGCTGCGGCCCTGCGCGATGTCGGTCGTCAGCACGCCCTGCACGAAGTCGAAGACGCTGGTGTCGGCCGCCGGGCTCCTGCGTTTCGCCACGGCCACCGCCCACTCGATGTGGCGCCGGTCGGCGTCGGACAGGCCGGCCGTACCGACATAGCTGCGATAGACCGGGAAGCAGGCAACCACCTCGGCCAGCGCATCCTTCAGGCCGTTGAGCGTGTAGTCGCACGTGTCGCGGTCGAACGCCGCGATGCGGGCGAGGCGATTGGCCAGCACGGCCAGCTCGCTCGCCAGGGCGGTGTCCATGATCAGGTGCTTGGCACGATGGACGAGCGCGTCGAAGTCGACCGGCGCGCCGATGAAGTCGTCGTAGATGCGCGTCAGGCGCCGCTCGGCGGCAGGGTCGACGAAGAGATTGTTGGCGAGGTTGGCGAAGCGGTAGCCGGTGGCGCCGTGGATCGGCCATTCCGCCGGCAGCGGCTCGTGCTCGGCGAGGATCTTCTCGACGACGAGGTAGAGCGGCAGCGCTTCGCCGGCGGCGAGCGGCCGGCCGCCGGCCGCTTCCTGCAGGCGGGTGAAATACTGGCCCGGATCATAAAGGCCGTCCGGATGGTCGATGCGCAGGCCGTCGATCTGCCCCATGCGCACGCGTTCGAGCACGTGGCGGTGGGTGGCGTCGAACACGGCGGCATCCTCCATGCGCAGCGCGGCCAGTTCGTTGATGTCGAAGAAGCGGCGGTAGTTGATCTCGTCCGCGGCGACGCGCCAGAAGGCGAGGCGCCAGCCCTGGGCACGGATCAGGGCGTGCAGCGCGTCGAAGCTGGCCGCGTCGCCGGGCCGGCCGTTGAACTCGTCCACCATCGCCTCGACATGCAGCGCCAGATCCGGCGAGGCGGCGCACAGCGCGGCGAGGTGGCGCTTGTGGACTTCCTTGTCGCGCTGGCGTTCGCCGATGCGCAGGACGTCACCGTCGAGCCGGCCGGGCAGGCGCTCGAACGCGGTCAACAGGCTTTGCAGTTCCGCCAGCACGGGATTCGCCTCGCCGAGCACGGCCGCCAGCCGCTCCGCGAAACGGGTGCCGTGCGGGCCGATGATCTGCGGGTAGGTGGCCGGGTCGATCGGCAGGCGGTGCTGCCAGTAGAACAGGCTGAATTCGCCGGCCGCGGCATCGAAGCGGAGCTGCAGCTCGCCGCACTTCAGGACGCTGCCGTAGTGGTCGCCGAGCAGCGGCAGCAGCACCTTGCCCTTGAGCTCGGGATCGAGCGGATCCCAGTCGATGTCGAAGAAGTCGCCGTGCGCGGCGGCCGGGCCGTTTTCCAGCACGTCGATCCACCAGGCGTTGTCGGCCCCCATCACACCCATGTGGTTGGGCACGATGTCGAGGATCTGCCCCATGCCGTGCGCCTGCAGCGCGGCG
>JAVEWF010000119.1:0-4752 GCA_034004665.1 Rhodocyclaceae bacterium
CTCTTCCGATCTCCCAGCGTCTCCTCGAGAATCAGAAGGTTGACCGGTTCGTCGTCGACGATCAGCAGCGTGGGCCGCCGGCCGTTCATGGAGCGTCGCCCAGTCGCAGGTAGTCCTGGATATCCGCAATCATGACGGTGACGCATCCGGCCAGCCGGATGGCCAGATCGACGCTGTCGGCTTCGTGTTTGCGCGCCGATGTTTCGGTGGCGGCGGCCAGCGTCTGGATGTCGATGGCTGCAAGGTTGCCGGCAGTGCCTTTCAGATTGTGGGCGAGGAAGGCGAGGGCATCGAAGTCGCGATTTTCCGCCAGGCCGCGCAGCTTGCCGGGAGTGGCGGAGTGACTATCGAGTACCGCCTGCAACAGCTTGCGGATGAATGCCGGCTTGTTCTTGTGGCGCGTTTCCAGTACCTGCCAGTCGATGCCGCAGGCTGGCCCGCGGGTTTCCAGCGGGATTTGGGCGGGGATTTCGCCGGGGGCGATGGCATCGGCGGTCCTTGCCGGGCATTCAAGGCGCAGGATCGCAGCGACCAGCGTGTCGGGGTCGATCGGCTTGGTGACATGGTCGACCATGCCCGCTTCCAGGCAGCGGGTGCGTTCTTCCTTCAGCGCATGCGCGGTCAGACCGATGATCGGCAAGTCAGGAGCGATTTTCCGGAGGTGGCGGGCGGCCTCGTGTCCGTCCATGACCGGCATCTGCACGTCCATCAGCACGGCATCGAACGCGTCCGGGGCGCATGCCACCTGCTCCACGGCTTCCTTTCCATTGACGGCGAAGACGACACGGGCACCTTCCGATTCGAGCAGGTCTTCGAGAATGTAGCGGTTGATCTCGACGTCTTCGGCAGCGAGCAGCGAGAGCCCGGCCAGCCGCGGTCCTGCGGTGGACGGCGACCCGGCGGTGCCGTCCTGCCAGCGCCGACTTTTCTCGTCATCGGGCGGGGCCGTGGTCTCGGGCAGCGGAAGGCGCAGGGTGAAGGTGCTGCCCTCGCCGAACTGGCTCATCACCTCGATCTTCCCGCCCATCAGCTGCGCGAGATTTTGCGAGATCGCCAGGCCGAGGCCGCTGCCGCCGTATTGCCGGGTCGTCGAGGCGTCCGCTTGTTCGAAAGGCTGGAACAGGCGCTCGACCTGTTCCAGCGTCATGCCGATGCCTTCGTCGCGTACCGCGAACCAGAACTGGCCGGCATTGTGCAGTACGGTCAGGTCGACGCGGCCGCGTGCGGTGAACTTGACGGCGTTGGCGAGCAGGTTGACGAGGATCTGGCGCAGCCGCAGCGGATCGCCCATGACCCAGGCCGGCTGGTGGGTGGCCGGCCAATAGTCGATCGCGATGCCCTTGGCCGAGGCGCGGTCGGAGACCATGCCGATCGATTCCTCGATCACGGCGGCGAGCTGCATGGGCCGGGCCTCGACCGTCAGCTTGCCGGCCTCGATTTTCGAGAAATCGAGGATGTCGTTGACCAGGGCGAGCAGATGTTCACCGGAGTCGAGAATGCGCGCGCAGGTGTCGTGGGTCTGGCGTCCCCGGTTCTCGCGCATGCCGATGCGCGCCAGCCCCATCATCGCGCCGAGCGGCGTGCGGATCTCGTGCGACATGTTGGCGAGGAAATCGCTCTTCATGCGGGCCAGGCGTTGGGCTTCCCGATGCGCCGCCTCGCGCGCCGCTTCCATTTCATGCTGCTGTGTCAGGTCGCGCAACACGGCGATGAAGGTGATGCCCTGATCGTCGACGAGTTCGTTGACATTGAATTCCAGCGGAAAGCTATCTCCGTTCTGCCGCAGTCCCTCGACCTCGCGGTACTGGCCGATGACATGCGGCACTCGGGTGGATAGATACCGGAAGATGTAACCATCATGCGCGGAGCGGTATGGTTCGGGCATGAGCATGTTGACCTTTTGGCCGATCAAGTCATCGACCTCGTAGCCAAATAGCGCGGCGCCCGCATGATTGGCGAGCCGGATGATGCCCTGCGCATCGATCTGGATCACGCCGTCGGCCATCGAGTGCAGTACGGCACGCGTGCGCGCCTCGCTCATGGCGAGTTCGGCGGTGCGCTCGCGTACGCGGATTTCCAGCAGTTCGTGCTCGCGGCGCAGTTCCGCCTCCGCCATCAGTTGTGCTTGCCGCGTGCGGCGCAGATTCTGGAGATAGGTCGCGAGTGCTATGCCGGTGATGGACAGCACGAGTATGTAGCCCCAGTAGGCCGCCAGTTGCGCGTGGCCTTCGCCACCGAAGAAGCCGGTGCCGAAGTGGATGCCGGCGAGCCCCTGCGTGGCGACCAGTAGCAGGATCAGCAATGCGCCATGGCTCCCGAGGCGCAGCGCCGCCCAGCAGACGAAGAGGAACAGCCAGTAACCGCGCGCGATGGTGTCGCTCAACCCGGGGAACCAGTCGAGAAAGACGATCTGGCCGATCAGGAAGGTCGCGCCGAGCACCAGCAGGGCCTCGGCACGGCAGCCGCGCGAACGCCACTCGGGCCACTGCCGCCAGACGAGGATCAGCGGCGTGACGAGAACGATGCCGAGCATGTCGCTCATCCACCAGTGGGCGAATTGATGGGCCGGAGTTCCCGTATCCGTCAGCCCGGCCGCCCAAAGCAGGGCGACGCCGAGGCTGGCGCCGAGCAAGGCGCCGCAGCCGCCGGCCAGCAGCAGGTGGAGGTAATCATTGAGCTTGCCGAGCGACGCATCGAAATCGCGGCCGGTCCGCAGCAGCCAAAGGATGCAAAGGGCCTCCAGCGCGGTGCCGAAGGCGATGCCGGCCGCGGCGGCGGCCGGCGTCCCGAGCCACCAGCCGCCGAGCCATGCGCCGGCGAAGATGGCGGCCGCATAGCGCCTGCCCCCGAGCAGCAGTGCAGCGACGGCGATCCCGCTGCCGGGCCAGGCGAATTGGCCCGTTCCGCTGTCGATGGTGTAGAGCAGCGTGACGCAGCCCCAACCGAGCAGCGCGTAGAGCAGTGCGAAACCGGCGAGCCGGATCAGTCCGAACGGCCGCACGGTGTCATGCAAGAAAATGGAAGGGAAGCGCAGCACGCGAAATCCTCCGTTTTCGGAAACAGTCGGGAAGGCGGATTCGCGGCCTCGGGAAAGGAATTGCCGGCGGGAGCGGGGCCGGCGGGCGACGCAGTCGCTTGTTATTATGCCTGCGTCACGGAATGTAGCAATAAAGTATATTTGTCGGGTTGATTTATGAGGAATCGATGCTATGACCGCCCGTTTGTTGCTCGCTGACGACGACCGTCTCGTGCTCGCCACGCTTTCGCAGGGATTGCGTGAGGCGGGCTATGCGGTCGACACCGCCGATTCCGGCGAGGCGGCGCTGGCACTGGCGGCGCAGCGACCTTTCGATCTGACCGTCCTCGATATTCGCATGCCCGGATTGTCGGGCATCGAAACGGCCCGGCGCCTGCGGACCGAGTATGGCGCCCCGGCCCTGTTTCTCTCCGCCTACGGCGAGCGCGAGCTGGTCGAGCAGGCAGCGAGCGAAGGCGGGCTCGGTTATGTCGTCAAACCGGTCGATGTCCCGCAACTCGTGCCGGCGATCGAGGCGGCGCTGGCGCGTGCGCGCGACCTCAAAGTGCTGGCCGAAGGACGATCGCAACTCGAACAGGCGCTGGACAGCGGGCGCCAGACCAGCATCGCGATCGGCATCCTCATGGAACGGCGGGGCCTCACCGAACAGTCGGCTTTCGAGACGCTGCGGGCTACTGCCCGCAAGCGTCGTCGCAAGCTCGAAGAGATCGGCAGGGAACTGGTGGAGGCGACGGAGCGGCTCAATGGCATCTAGACGCCGTCCCGCCGGCACCGACTTTTCGCGATGAGCCCCCGGAATGATTATTCCGGATTCTCCCGCGAGCAACTGGTCGAGCGGCTGCAGGAGCTGACCCGGACCGAAGATCTGCTCAGGCAAAGCGAAGCGCAGCTTGCCAGCGTGCTGCGTGCGGCGCCGGCCGGTATCGGCGTGTTGCGCGACCGGACCCTGCTGGATGTCAATCCGGCCATGACGACCATTACCGGCTACGCGCGGGAGGAGTTGATTGGCATGCCCGCCCGGACGCTGTATCCGAGTGATGCCGATTATGAGTATGTCGGGACGGAAAAATACCGGCTCATGCGCGCGCACGGCGTTGGCCGGGTGGAAACCCGCTGGCGGCGCAAGGACGGGCGCGTAATCGACGTGCATCTGTCTTCGACGCCGATGATGGCTGACGACTGCGACGGACGGATCGTCTTCAGCGTCAAGGATATTACCGAGCGCAAGAGCGCCGAAGCTGCGCTGCTGCAAAGCGAAGAGCTGAACCGCAGTACCCTGCAGGCCCTGCCGGCGCACATCGCCGTGATCGGTTGCGACGGCCGCATCATCGCGGTGAACCAGTCCTGGGTCGACTTTGCGCGGAGCAACGATGCCGGCGACTCGCCGCAGGTGACCGTCGGCGCCGACTATCTTGGCATCGTGCGGCAGGCAGCCGATAGGGAGGATCCGGATGCGATCCGTGCCGTGGAGGGAATCGGGGGGGTGTTGAATGGAGCCCTGCCTCAATTTGTCATGGAGTACCCCTGTCACAGCCCGTCGAAGCAGCGCTGGTTCCTGATGAACGTCGTCCCTTTGAGCGCGAGCGCCGGCAGCGGTCTGGTGATCTCGCATCTCGATATCACGGAACGACGGGAGGCCGAGGAGGCCTTGTACGAAAGCGAGGAGCGCTATCGTCTGCTGGTGTCGACCAGCTTCGATGCCGTATTGCTGACGT
>JAVEWF010000120.1:0-2681 GCA_034004665.1 Rhodocyclaceae bacterium
AACGTACGCGCGACATTCCCCTGCTGTTCCTCACCAGCCTCGACAGCGCGATCGACGAGGAAATGGGTCTGGGACTCGGTGCCGAGGATTTCATTCACAAGCCGATCTCCCCGCCGATCGTGCTGGCGCGCGTGCGCAACCACCTCGAACTCGCCCGCGCCCGGACCCGTCTTCGCGAACGCAATGCGGAACTCGAATTGATCGTCCTCGAACGGACGCACGAAATCCTCGAACAGAAGCAGCAGATCATCATCTCCCAGGGAGCCGTCATCAAGGCCTTCTGCACACTTGCCGAAGCGCGCGACAACGAAACCGGCAACCACATCCTCCGCACCCAGCACTACGTCGAGACATTGGCGCGGCATCTGTGCCGGCTTCCCCGTTTCGCTGCCGAACTCGATGAAGACGCCATCCAGTCCCTGTTCAAGTCGGCGCCCTTGCACGACATCGGCAAGGTGGCGATCCCCGATTCGATCCTCCTCAAGCCGGGTCGGCTCACCGCCGAAGAATGGACGGTCATGCGCCGGCATGCGGAAATCGGCCGCGATGCCATCGCGCAGGCGGAACGCGAGCTGGGTGCCACCGCCAGTTTTCTGCGCTATGCCCGGGAGATCGCCTACGGGCACCATGAAAAATGGGACGGCAGCGGCTACCCGCAAGGCCTGGCAGGCGAAGCGATCCCGCTCTCCGCCCGGCTGATGGCGATCGCCGATGTATACGATGCCCTGATCTCGCGCCGCGTCTACAAGGCCGCCTGCCCGCACGAGCAGGCGGTCGACATGATCCTGGAGGGTGGCGGCACGCATTTCGACCCGGCCATGGCCGCTGCCTTCAGCGACATTGCCGGGGAATTCCGCATCATCGCCCGCAGCTATCACGATGACCCAGCCCCCTGAAACCGGAGCCACATGCCGACGGAGCAACCATTGAAAATCACGATTGTCGACGACGATACCGCCGCCCGCCTGACGGCCGCAGCCGCTCTCGATGCCCCTGAATACGCATAGAGCGAATGCATGGACGGTCCGGCGCTGCTGGCGGCCGTCGAATGCGACCTGCCCGACCTGATCCTGCTCGACATCGAAATGCCCGACATCGACGGCATCGAGACCTGCCGACGTTTGCGGGCCGCCGGTCACGAGAGCGTGCAGGTGATGTTCATTTCATCGCACAACGATCTCGAAACGCGGCTGCTCGCCTACGAGGCCGGTGGCAGCGACTATCTCGTCAAGCCCTACGAACCGGCGGAACTGGCCCGCAAGACGCAGGCGATACGACACCAGCTGCTGAGCCGGCGCGAACTCGCCGCACAGGCCAGCTATGCGCAGCAAACGGCCATGACCGTCATGTCCTCGCTGGCCGAAATGGGCGTGGTACTGGACTTCATGCGCAACTCTTTTGCCTGCACGACGCCGGACGCCCTGGCCGCAAAACTGCTCGAAGCGCTGCGCCAGTTCAATCTCGACGGCATGGTGGAACTGCGCAGCACCCTGGGCCGCAGCTGTCACTCGACCCAGGGTCCATGCACCCCCCTGGAAACCGGCATTCTCGAACATGCGGCCAGGATGGAGCGCATCTTCCAGTTCCGCAACCGGTTGACGGTCAACTATCCGAACGTGACCCTGTTCGCCCATCCGCTCCCGGTCGACGACGCGGACCGCGTCGGCCGCCTGCGCGACCATCTCGCCATTCTCGTCGAAGGCGCCGAAGCACGCCTCGCCGCAATGGATCTGCTGCGCCGCCAGACGGTCCAGGCCAGCGGCATCGGAGAGGCGATCACCGAGCTTTCCGCCACGCTCGCAGAAATCGACCGGCAGCAGGCGGAACACCGTCTGCGCGCGACCGATATCGACGAGGACTATCTCCGCGACCTGGTCAGCGCCTTTGTCCGCCTCGGCCTCTCCGAGGATCAGGAAAACCGGCTTGCCGAAATGGCGCAGCGCACCCACGCCAGACTGGCCGCCCTGCGCGACGAGGGCCTCGACGTCAGCGACCGGCTGCGCGACGTCGCGCGCAAGCTGGAAAGACTTGTAAAAAATTGAGCGCCGCCGTCCCCATGTACGCGGCGAGCCCGGCTGACGCCGTCCCGCGGGCACCGACTTTTATCAGGCCGCCTGCTTGATCGCCAGCAGCGCCTGGTTGCGCAGCGTCTTCAGGAGCGTCAGCTCGCGTTCCGGGATGTTGATCGAGCCGGGCCTGTCGCGGTCGCAGTAGATCAGCGCCACCGGGCGGCCCTTGATGTTGAGGGGAAACAGCACGAAGGTCTTGGCCGGGATGCGTTCCCGGTACCACTTCGGCACCTTGTCGGCGATCTTCGGATCGTCGATGTCGGTCAGGATGATGTCGACACCGCGGCCGGTGGCGAGCTGGAACACGTCCTGCAGCTGGTCGCCGAGCGCGAAGCGGAATTGCCGTGCCAGTTCGCCGACCTCGGGGCCGAGGCCGAAGCGGCCGGTCATCTGCCCGCTTTTCCCGTCGCGCAGGGCCAGCAGCACGCGCTTGAAGCCCATCGCCCGGTACATGGTTTCGAGGATGATGCGCAGGATGTCGTTGAGCGAGACGTCGTCGACCAGCGAGTTGCTGATGTCCTGGATGCCGGCGGCCAGCACGCTCTGCGCGTCGTCCGGCACGCCGGCGACATGGTCGTCGGCATGGGCGACGGCATCCGCCCCGTTGCCGTC
>JAVEWF010000120.1:2781-4751 GCA_034004665.1 Rhodocyclaceae bacterium
CGGGAACCCCCAGTTCTTCGCGATGCCGATGCCGAGCTCCTCGAAGGAGATGCCGAGCACCTGGGCGGAGGCCGCCTGCGGCGAGAGCTTCTTGAACTCCACCAGCTTGCCGATCTCCTCGACCTCCTCGGGGAAATAGTACTGGGCGAGCAGCTGGCCGAGGCCGTGGAACAGCGCGCAGATGAAGGCCTCTTCGCCCTGGCGGCGCAGCAGCGGTCCCTGGCAGCTCTCGCGCGCCAGCAGGCCGGCGAGATTGGCGCGCAGGAAGGCCTCCTTCAGTTCGCGGGCATTGGCCTTGTCCTGCAGGTGCTCGAACAGCAGCACGGTGATGGCGATGTTGCGGATGGTGTCGAAGCCGAGCACGATCACGGCGCGCGAGACGGTGCTGATGTTGCCGCCGCCGGCCTGGCGATAGAAGGCCGAATTGACCAGCCGCAGGATCTTGTTGGTCAGCGCGTAGTCCTTGAGGATGGTGTTGGACAGCGAGCTGACGCTTTCGCCTTCCGAGGCGGTCAGCTTGTTGATGGCGGACACCGAGTCGGACAGCGCGGGGAAGTCGGACTTGTGGCGCATGCGCCGCAGCAGGAATTCGAGCGTCTCCTGCTGGGCGATGGCTGCCTGTCCCTCGGCACGGTCGGCCTCGCCTTCGCCGAGCCAGGCGGTGAGCGCATCGCACAGCTCGGTGGCGCTGGCATAGCGCTGCGCCGGGTCGAGCGCGCAGGCACGCAGGATGATGCCGCCCAGCTTCGGGTCGATGGGCGGCCCGGGCGGCGACGGGGGCAGTACGACCGGTTCGGTGGCGATCCGGTAGAGCAGATCCTCGATCGAGCCGCCGTCGAAGACGCGCCGGCCGGTAAGGATTTCGAGCAGCACCAGTCCGGCGCTGAACACGTCCGACTGCGGGCTGACACGCTGCTGGGTGATGTATTCGGGCGCGAGGTAGGCCGGCGTCCCCGTCAGCTCCGCGGATTTGCCGCCGGCATCCTGCGCGGCGGCGTCGATGCGGATGGCGATGCCGAAATCGGTCAGTCGCGGTGCGCCGTCACGGGCATCGACGAGGATGTTCGAGGGCTTGAGGTCGCGGTGGATGATGCCTTGGGCATGGGCTTGGGCGAGCACGTCGGCGACCTGGCGCATGAGCGCGACGGCCTTGACGGCCGGCAGCGGCCCGTCGGCGCGCAGGATGTCGGACAGACTGCGGCCCTCGACCCGCTCGAAGACGAGGTAGGGATCGCCGTCCTGCTCGCCGGCATCGAAGATCGGCACCACGTTGGCATGACGGAAACGGCCAGCGGTGCGCGCCTCGTCGAGCAGCTGGGCATTGCGTGCGGGATCGGGATGCGTGAAGTGCAGCGTCTTGATCGCCACCTCGCGCTGCAGCTGCGGATCCCAGGCGAGATAGACAACGCTTTGCGCTCCCCGTCCCAGTTCGCCGCGGATCTCGAAGCGCCCCAGTTCGCCGCTCTTCACGGAACGGCCGGCAGGTTGTTCTGGTTCCTCCATGAATTCATTCTACCGTCGGCATTGCCAATTCCCGCCCGGGCGCCTAAGATTTGCCGCACCATGCTGCCCGACGATACCGCCCGCCTGCAGGTTCTGCTCACCGAACTGAAGGTGGAACATCACGACCTCGACGCGACCCTCGCCCGCCTCGAGGAAAGTCCCCCGTCCGACGAACTGCTGCTGCGGCGCATGAAGAAGCGCAAGCTGCAGCTCAAGGACCGCATCGCCGCCGTCGAACGCCTCCTCGGTCCCGACCTGATCGCCTGAATCCCGTCGCCCCGGCCGCCGCTCCGCGCCGGGGCACGACGCCGGTTGCGGCGGCCGGCTAGAACCTTCGTATGATTGACACGGCGGAGCCCGTCCTCATAGGATATCGGCATACCTGTCCGCCGCGGCGCTGCCATGAAATCCGATCACGAAACCATCGCTTCGAGTCACCGGCTGCTGCTTTCCATCTTCCGGCATGC
>JAVEWF010000041.1:0-22809 GCA_034004665.1 Rhodocyclaceae bacterium
CGGGTTCGTGCGTGCTGGTGACGCAGGAAGGCACGCGGCCGCTGCTGGTCGAGATCCAGGCGCTCGTCGATGGCGCGATGGGCGGCAACCCGCGCCGGCTCACCGTCGGCCTCGACGCGCAGCGGCTCGCCATGCTGCTGGCGGTGCTGCACCGCCACGCCGGCGTGATGTGCGGCGACCAGGATGTGTTCGTGAACGCTGTCGGCGGCGTGCGCATCCAGGAGCCGGCGGCCGACCTCGCCGTGCTGCTCGCCATCGTCTCGTCCCTGCGCAACAAGCCGCTGCCGGGCAAGTGGGTCGCCTTCGGCGAGATCGGCCTGGCCGGCGAGATCCGTCCCGCGCCGCGCGGGCAGGAGCGCCTCAAGGAAGCCGCCAAGCTCGGCTTCACCCACGCGCTGATTCCCAAGGCGAACGCGCCGAAGCAGCCGATCAAGGGGCTGGAAGTGATCGCGCTGGAGCGCGTCGAACAGGCCATCGAGCGGATGCGGTCGTGATAGGCTGATACACCGTATCGTCAGCGCCGACATTTCCATGTCATTGAGCGACGTTTTCGTCTTTCTTCCCGTTGCGCCGCCGTCGAGTTTTCTCTATGCCGGCATCTACGACCCGAAGCTGGTCGTGTTGTCGGTAGGCATCGCCGTTTTTGCCTCTTTGGCCGCACTCGACGTCGCCGTCCGTGCCCGGCGGGCGGAGCATCTGCGCAGTCGGGTCGCCTGGATCGCGCTGGGCGCGCTGGCGATGGGGGGCGGCATCTGGGCGATGCATTTCATCGGCATGCTGGCGCTGCAGTTGCCCTGCAGCGTCAGCTACGATGCCCCGCTGACCCTCTGGTCGATCCTGCCGGGCATCCTCGCCAGCGCCATCGCCATCAATGTGATACGCCATGTCCGGCCGAGCCAGTGGCAGATCGCCAGCGGCAGCCTGCTGCTGGGCGTGGGGATCGGTGCCATGCACTACACGGGCATGGCGGCGATGCGCATCGACGGACTGGTGCGCTACAACCCCCAGCTGTTCCTGCTCTCCCTCGTGGTAGCCGTCGTGCTGGCTTTCCTGGCCCTGCAGATCCGCTACCGGATGAAAAGCGGCAGCCGGCTGGGCACCGCGGTCGCTGCGCTCGTGATGGGCTGTGCGGTGTCCGGCATGCACTACACCGCCATGGCCGCCACCTATTTTTTGCGCGAAGGCGATGTCGGCATTCCCGACAGCATGTTCCGGCCGACCTTGCTGGCTATCGTCGTCAGCGTCTTCACCGCCTTGCTGATCGTGCTGGTGATGGTCGCTGCGGTGGCCGGCCGCACCCAGGAGAACACGCGTCGCCTGCGCGAAAGCGAATACCGGATGCGCAATATCCTCGAAACGACCCAGGAGGGTTTTCTGCGGATCGATCGGGACATGACGGTCGTCGAGGTCAACGCCGCCTATTGCGCCATGCTCGGCCGGACGCGCGACAGCGTGATCGGGCGTCATGCCAGCGATTTCTTCGTGCCGGAAAGCATCGCCGTCTTCAAGGCCCAGATGCGTTGGCGCGAGGCCGGCCTGAGCAGCAGCTACGAGATCGTCGTCGCCCGCCCGGACGGCACGACGCGACACTGCAACTTCAACGGCACGCCGATCTACGACGCCGACGGCGAAAGGCAGGGTTCGTTCGCGCTCGTCACCGACATTACCGACCGCATCGCCCATGAAGCCTACGTGCGGCGGGCCGTGGCCGTGTTCGAGAACACGGCGGAAGGCGTGGTGACGACGGACGAACGCGGGGTCATCCAGTCGGTCAACCCGGCCTTCGAACGCATCACCGGCTTCAGCGCCGCGGAGGCGGTGGGCCATCCGCCCTCACTCCTGAAGTCCGGCCGTCACGACGAGACGTACTACCAGCAGATGTGGGCCGAAATCGACCGGAGCGGACAGTGGCAGGGCGAGATCTGGAATCGCCGCAAGAATGGCGAAATATTTCCCGAGTGGCTCACCATCAGTGCGGTACGCGATGCCCAGGGCCAGGTGCAGAACTACATCGGCGTCTTCTCGGACATTTCCGACATCAAGCGTTCGGCGGCCGAGCTGGAACGCCTGGCCCATTACGATCCGCTGACCGATCTGGCCAACCGCCTGCTGTTCGGCGCACAGTTGCGGCATGCGCTGGGGCGTGCGGCCCGCCGCGGCGACCAGCTGGCGGTGATGGAGATCGACCTCGACGGTTTCAAGACGGTCAATGACACGCTCGGTCATCCGGCCGGCGACCGGCTGTTGCAGATCGTCGCCCGGCGCCTGCGCGAAGTGCTGCGCAACGAGGATGTCGTCGCCCGCCTGGGCGGCGACGAGTTCGCCATCGTGATGGAATCCCTCGGTTCGGCCGACGATGCCGCGATCGTGGCTGAAAAGATCATCGCTGCGGTCGCCGAGCCGCTCGATCTCGACGGTCAGGCGGCACGCGTCACCAGCAGCATCGGCATCGCCCTGTTTCCGGCCGACGGTACGGATGCCACGGCCCTGCTCAAGGCGGCCGACACGGCACTGTATGTCGGCAAAAACGAAGGACGCAATACCTACCGCTTCTACGATGCGCGCATGTCGGCGGCGGTGCGGCATCGCCATGAGCTGGAACAGGGCCTGCGTCTCGCCATCGAGCGGGACGAGCTGGAGCTCTGGTACCAGCCGCAAATCGACCTGACGAAGCGCCGCGTCGTCGGCGCAGAGGCGCTGGTGCGCTGGCGGCACCCCGAACGAGGCCTCATGTCGCCGGCCGAATTTCTGCAGGTGGCGAGCGATACCGGCCTCATCGTGCCGCTCGGGGAATGGGTGCTGCGTACCGCCTGCCGGCAGCTCCGGCAATGGCAGTCCGAGGGCATCATGCTCGACCGCATCGCAGTGAACGTCGATGGCCAGCAGGTGGTGCGCAGCGATTTCGTCGCGACGGTCGCGGCCATTCTGGCCGAAACCGGCCTGGCACCGGATCGGCTGGAGCTCGAGATTACCGAAAGCTTCCTGCTCGAGAATGCCGAAAACGGCATGGGCATGGTCGCGTGCTTCGCCGGCATGGGCGTGCATACCGCCATCGACGATTTCGGTACCGGCTATTCCTCGCTCGCCTACCTCAAGTATCTGCACGTCGATAGCCTGAAGATCGACAAGAGCTTCATCGACGACCTGCCGCAGGACAGTACCGGCGCCGCGATCGTCCAGGCGATCGCCCGGCTTGGCCGTGGCCTCGGCCTGCAACTGGTGGCGGAAGGGGTCGAAACCGCTGCACAGCTGGCGTATGTGCGGCAAGTGGGGTGCGATCTGGTCCAGGGTTATCATTTCTCCCGGCCATTGCCGGCCGACGGATTCAAGGCCTGGCTTGACGCGGATCCACTTGCACATTTGCTGACCGAATGAATACCCTGCGGCTCACCCTGCGCATGCTGTTGCGCGACCTGCGGTCCGGCGACCTGACCGTCCTGAGCATCGCCCTGGTACTCGCCGTCGCCGCATTGACCGGCGTCGGCTTTCTCGCCGATCGCGTGCAGCGTGCCGTCGAGAGCGAGGCGCATCAGCTGCTCGGCGGCGACCTGCTGCTGACGTCCGATCATCCGTGGAGCGACGCGTTTCGGGATGCGGCCCGCGAGCGGGGCCTGAGACTCGCGGAGAGCGCGAGTTTCCCGAGCATGGTCGGCGGGCCGGCTGGCGTCCAGCTGGCCGAGATCAAGGCAGTCTCGACCGGCTACCCGCTGCGCGGTGCGTTGCGCAAGGCGCCGGGCCTCAATGTGCCGGATGCCGAGGCGGGCGGCGATGTGCGCAGTCCCGCACCCGGAACGGTCTGGCCGGATGAACGGCTGGCGGCGGCGCTGGGCGTGGTGCCATCGTCGCTCGATGGCGATCCGGCCGGACGACTGAAAGTCGGCGCCGGGGAGACGGCGGTTGCCGCCATCCTGACCTTCGAGCCGGATCGCGGCATCAATCCTTTCGCGATCGCCCCGCGCCTGTTGATGTCGCTCGTCGACCTGCCGGCCACCGGGCTGATCCAGCCGGGCAGCCGCGTCACCTGGCGGCTGCATCTCGCGGGCGAGGCCCGCGCCGTGACCGAATACCGCCGCTGGGCGCAGTCGCGGCTCGGCCGCGGCGAGCGCATCGAGGGGCTCGACGATGCCCGGCCGGAAATCCGCAACCTCGTCGAGCGCGCCCAGCGTTTCCTGCGCCTCGCGGCTTTGCTGACCGTGGTGCTCGCCGCGGTTGCCGTCGCGCTGGCGGCGCGGCACTACATGCGCACGCATCTCGATGCCTGCGCGGTGATGCGCTGCCTCGGGGCCGGCGAGCGCCAGATCCTGTTCATCCACGGCGGCGAGTTCCTGCTGCTCGGACTGGCCACGACGCTGGCGGGCAGCGGGCTGGGCTACCTGCTGCAACTGCTGTTGCAGAGCCTGCTCGCCGGGCTGGTGTCGGGCGCCTTGCCCGCTCCCGGCCCGCTGCCGTGGCTGCACGGCTTCGCCGTCGGCATCGTCCTGATCGCCGGCTTCGTGCTGCCGCCGCTGCTGCGCCTCAAGGCGGTCCCGACGGTGCGGGTGTTGCGCCGGGAGTGGGGCAACACCGCGCCGCTGACCTTCGTTTCCTATCTGGCCGGTCTGGGCTGTCTGGCGGCCCTGATGCTCTGGATGGCCGGCGAGTTGCGGCTGGGTCTGGTCGTGCTGGGCGGCTTCCTCGTCGCCATCGCCGTGTTTGCCGTGGCGGGCCGGCTGCTGCTCGCCGCCATCTGGCGACTGGCGGCGCAGCGTGCGACGGGCGGCTGGCGCATCGGTCTGGCGAACCTGCAGCGGCGCCGCGAGGCTTCGCTGGTCCAGGCCGTGGCGCTGGCGCTGGGCCTTACGACCCTGCTGCTGCTGACGCTGGCGCGCGACGATCTGGTCGATGCCTGGCGCACGCGCATCCCGCCGGATGCACCGAACCGTTTCCTCATCAACATCCAGCCCGAACAGCGTCCCGCCATCGCCGACTTTTTCCGTGCCGCGGGGCTGGCGCCGCCCGAGATGGAGCCCATGGTGCGGGGACGTTTCGTCCGGCTCAACGGACGTGCCGTCGGTCCGCAGGATTTCGTCGAGCCGCGCGCACGACGCCTCGTCGAGCGGGAGTTCAACCTGTCCGCCCGCGGCGACCTGCCGCCCGCGAACACGGTGATCGCCGGCCGCTGGCACGGTGAACATGCCGGTCCGCAGTTCTCGGTCGAGGCGGGACTGGCGGAAACCCTGAACCTGCATGTCGGCGACGAGCTGGAGTTCGACATCGCCGGGCTGCCGCTGATCGCGCGCGTCACCTCCCTGCGCAGGCTGGAATGGGACTCGATGCGCGTGAATTTCTTCGTCATCGCGCCGCCGGGCAGCCTCGACGACCGTCCGACGAGCTACATCACCAGCTTCCATCTGCCCGCGGAGCAGTCCGGTTTCATCACCGCACTGGTGCGCGAGTTTCCCAATATCACAGCCATCGACGTCGCTGCCCTGATGCGCCAGTTGCAGGACACGCTCGACCAGGTGGTCGGCGCCGTGCAGCTGGTGTTCGGTTTCGCGCTGCTGGCCGGGCTGGTGGTGCTGTATGCCGCCCTGCAGGCGACGGCCGGCGAGCGGCGCCATGAACTGGCCGTCCTGCGGGCGCTGGGTGCCCGACGTCGGCAATTGCGCGATGCGCTGCTGGCCGAATTCTGCATCCTCGGTGCGGTCGCCGGTCTGCTGGCAGGTACCGCGGCAACGGCCCTCGGGACGGCGCTGGCACGCTGGGTATTCCAGTTGCCCTATCTGCCCGCGCCATCGCTGCTGCTGATCGGCCTGCTGGTCGGTGCGGGCGGCGTGGTCACCGCCGGCCTGGCGACGACGCGCCAATCGCGTTCCGGCCGGGTCACCGAGGGGCTGCGCAGTATTTGACGAAGCGCAAAGCGGGCTGATGCATTTGGCTCATAATGATCAAATGACAAGTCCCCTAGGCTTTCCGCCTGCCAGCGATTCACCGTCAGAAATCGAAGGGTTTTCGCTGAAGCGTTATCGGACGATACTGGTATCGCTCTATGCGGTTTCGGCCTTGTTCTTCCTCGGGCTGGGCATCTACGAACGGCAGCGGATCGAGGAAAGCATCGATGCCATCGCGCTCGAGCGCGGACGGGTGCTTTTCGGCCTGATCGAGCTGACGCGTGACTGGAATACCCGCCATGGCGGCATTTACGTGCCGGTCACCGAGGCTACCCAGCCGAACCCCTATCTCGAGCATCCGCGGCGCGACGTGGAGACTTCCGACGGCCAGCGGCTGACCATGGTGAATCCGGCCTTCATGACCCGGCAGATCGCCGAACTGGCGGAGCGGATGACCGGCGTGCGCTTCCATATCACCAGTCTGAAGCCGATTCGTCCCGCCAACGAGGCGGACGAGTGGGAGGCGAAGAGTCTCCACATGTTCGAGTCGGCCATGCTCAAGGAACGGGTCGAATATTTCGATTCCTACGCCTTCGGCGGACAGGAAACGCGTCCGGCGCATCGCTACATGGCGCCCTTGCTGGTCAAGAAACCCTGCCTGACCTGTCATGAAAAACAGGGCTACCGGGTCGGGGATATCCGTGGCGGCATCTCCGTAACGATGCCAGCCGAGGATCTGATGGCGGTACGCGACCAGCGGGTCAGGGGATCGATGCTCATCGTGCTGGCGAGCTTCATCGTCACCAGCGCGCTTCTGCATCTGCTCGCGGGACGGGCACGCACGTATTACCTGCAGTTGCAGAAGCTCGCCAAAGCCCAGGAGGGTGTGATCGCAGAACGCACCCGCGAACTCGAGGAGCGCAATGACGACCTCAGGCGCGAGATCGTCGAGCGGCGCCGCAACGAGCACGAACTGCGGCTGGCGGGTGCGGTGTTCGAAAGCGCGGCCGAGGCGATCATGGTCACGGACGTCGACAACAATATCGTGCGGGTCAACCCCGCGTTCACCGCGATCACCGGGTATACGCCGAAGGAGGTGATGGGCCGCAAGCCGTCGCTGCTCAAGTCAGGTCGCCACGATGCAGCTTTCTACGAGTCGATGTGGCAGGCGCTCGAAACGCTCGGCCACTGGGAAGGTGAGATCTGGAATCGCCGCAAGAACGGCGATATCTTCGTCGAGTGGCTGTCGATTTCGAGCATCGAGAGCGGGGACGATGGGTCGGGGCGTTATCTGGCCGTCTTCCACGACATCACCCGCCGCAAGGAAGCGGAGGACGCGCTGCGCCACCGCGCCCAGCACGATCCCCTCACCGACCTGCCGAACCGGGCCCTGTTCCGGGACCGGCTCGAAGCGGCGCTGAGCCAGACGCGCCGCTATCGCCGCAATTTCGCCCTGATGATGGTGGATCTGGATCGCTTCAAGGAAGTCAACGACTCGCTCGGGCATGCCGCCGGCGACGAGTTGCTGATCGAGGCGGCGCGCCGCCTGTCGAGCTGCGTGCGCGAATCGGATACCGTCGCACGACTCGGCGGTGACGAGTTCGCGATGATCCTGACGGAGCTGGAAAACGAGAAGGAGGCCGAGCAGGTGGCACGACGTGCCGTCGCCCTGCTGGCCGAACCCTATTACCTCGATGCCGGCACGGCGCATATCTCCGGCTGCATCGGTATCGCGCTGTGCCCGCAGCACGGCCTCGACAGCGAACACCTGCAGCGCAATGCCGACTCCGCGCTGTACAAGGCGAAGGAGGGCGGCCGCAACGACTACCGGATTCATGCCGGCATGCCGCGCGGCGAACCGCCCCAGGGCGACCTGCTCTAGATCCCTTTCCCGCGGCGGGGGAATGCGCTTGCAGCGACGATATCGTCGGTTAGAATCGCCCGACGATTTCCGGAGACCCTCATGCATCTGCAGGCAGGACAACCCGCTCCCCATTTCAGTTTGCCCGATGCCGACATGGAGCCGTTCGATTCGGCGTCGCTGATCGGCAAAGAGCACATGGTGCTGTTTTTCTATCCGAAGGACGGCACGCCGTACTGCACGCTCGAAGCCATCGATTTTTCCGACCACGAAAGCGAGTTCAACCGGCTCGGCTGCGCCGTGGTCGGCATTTCGCGCGACGACTGCCTCGCGCATGCGGATTTTCGCGACAAGCACGGCCTGTCGATCCGCCTGCTCTCGGACGAGGACGGCGCCGTCTGCCACAAGTTCGGCGTGCTGCACTATCGCGAGCACGACGGCCACAAGAAGCTGTGCCTGATCCGCTCGACCTTCATCATCGACAAACACGGCGTGATCCGCCACGCCCTCCACGACGTGACGCCGAAAGGGCACGCCGCCGAGGTCTTCCAGCTTGTCAAGCAACTCGGCAGGAAATAACGCCGCCCTTCACCGACAGGAGTCATTCATGCAAATCGGCCAGGACACAGTAGTCACGCTCGCCTATCGCGTCACCGACAGCGACGGCAACCTCATCGATGCCGGCGAGCGTCCGCTGGTCTACCTGCACGGCGGCTACGGCGGCATCTTCGAGAAGATCGAGGAGGAGCTGCTCGGGCAGTCCGTCGGCTTCCAGAAGGACATCCGCCTGCATCCCGAAGAGGCCTTCGGCGACTACGATGCCGAGCTTGTTCTGATGGAGGCGCGCGACCTGTTTCCCGACGATATCGAGGTCGGCATGCAGTTCGAGCGCGCCACCGAGAACGGCGACGACGACATGCTCTACACGATCACCGACATCGCCGAAGGCAAGGTGGTCGTCGATGGCAACCATCCGCTGGCCGGCATGGCGCTGGTATTTTCCTGCACGGTAAACGATGTACGTGCGGCAACGCCCGAAGAGGTCGCGCATGGCCACGTGCATGGCGAGGGCGGGCACGCCCACGCCCACGCCCACTAAACGGCGTCAGGCGGTCGGCTGTCGGCCGATCGCCGTTTCCAGCAGCGCGAGGAAATCCTTTTCGTCCCTGACCTGCGCCACCTCGGCGGAGGTGACGGTGTAGCCGTGCGGGCCGGCGATTGCCGCGTAACGCGGGATGCGGGCATGAAACAGGCGCGGGAAGATCCAGCGCGTGAAGTCGTCCGGATCGCCTTGGGCGATATCCGCCAGGCCGCGTTCCGC
Organism: Rhodocyclaceae bacterium; assembly: GCA_034004665.1. Classification (GTDB taxonomy): domain Bacteria; phylum Pseudomonadota; class Gammaproteobacteria; order Burkholderiales; family Rhodocyclaceae; genus Sulfuricystis. The sequence continues at coordinate 9,053 of JAVEWF010000041.1, forward strand.
GAGGAATAGCGGCAACTGCTCGGCGAGGAAGGCCGGCCGGAAGTAGAGCGGCTTGGGATCGGACTGCGCGCGCCGGATCAGTTCGGACTCCTCTTCGGGCGTCGTCACCTGGATGTAGAGGATCAGCGTGCTGGCGACGAGCTGCTCGATCACGGCGGGCTCCTCCAGTTCGCACAGGCTGCCGCCGACATCGTTCACGAAATGCGCGTAGCCGTAGATGTCGCGCGCCTTGCTCACGAAGTCCGGCACGTCGAACATCGCGGCGATCTCGCCGGCACGGTACATCGCCTGCCGGCGTGTGAATTCGTCATAGGGAATGCCGCCGCGCGCCGGGTCGCCGAGCTTGCCGACGAAAGTGAGCACCGGGCCGAGGTCGTCGATCTTGATGTTGTTCTTGATGTCGATCCAGTCGCGCCGCAACAGGTCGCGCAGGAACGGGACCTGCATCGCCTGCTGCTTGATCAGGTCGAGGATCGGTTCGTCCAGATAGCGCTTGCCGATGCGGAAGTCCGCCGAGTAGTGGAACCAGTCGTGGCGGCGCAGCAGCGACGACAGCCAGGTCTTGCCGACGCCCGACATGCCGAGCAGGGTGATCTTCTTGTGCTCCCACGCGCGGAAGCCGGCGATGTCGAATTTCATGCCGGCATTATCGCCGAAGCAGGACGGTAAACTGCCTGACCATTTTGAGCGAGGTTGCCTGCATGTCGAGCCGTTGGCAGGGCGTATTCTGGATCGTGCTCTCTTCGGTCGGTTTCGGCGCGATGGCGATCTTCGCCAAGCTGGCCTACCGGGACGGCGTGTCGCTCCCGACCATGCTGTTCCTGCGCTTCGCCATCGCCGGTGCGCTGCTGGCGGGCTGGGGCATGATGCGTGGCGTGCGCTGGCCCCGGGGCCGCACGCTGCTGTGGCTCGTCGGGATGGGCGGCATCGGTTACGTCGGCCAGTCCTTCAGCTACTTCGCCGCGCTGCAGTATGCGAGTGCCGGGCTCGTCGCCCTGCTGCTCTATCTCTATCCCGCGATCGTGGTCGTGCTGTCCGCCCTCCTGTTCCGGCGCGCCATCGGTACCGGCCGCGGCTGGGCCGTGGCGGTCGCACTGGCGGGCACGGCGCTGACGGTCGGTGGAGATCTGCACAGCGAACTGCCCGGAATTCTGCTGGGCATTGCCTGTGCCTGCATCTATTCGGCCTACATCCTCGCGGGCGAAGGCGTGATGCCGCGTGCCGGGCCGTTGCCGGCGGCGACGGTGGTGATGCTGTCCGCGGCTGCGGTCTTCGGTGCGGCGTCCTGGTCGGCCGGTCCGTCATGGCCGGCGACTTTCGGCGGTTGGACTGCCGTGCTCGCCATCGCCGTCTTCTCGACGCTGCTGGCGATCCTCGGTTTCTTCAAGGGCCTCGAAAAACTCGGGGCGGCAGACGCCTCGACGCTATCCACGCTGGAACCGCTGGTGACGCTGACGCTGGCCGCGCTGGTACTGGGCGAAGGGGTCACCGCGATGCAACTGGCCGGCGGGGCGTTGATTCTTGCCGCCGTGGTCTATCTCGCGCGGGCGTCGTCCGCTGCTACGACGGGTTTGCCAAACCGACCGTCGTGACGCGTGCGGCGAGTGCGTGCAGGCCAAGCAAGGGCAGGGCGGCGGCAAGGTGTTCCGGACGGGCGGTCGCCTGCAGATGCAGGTGGCCGCCGGCATGGGTGTCGCTGCGCAGGCGCAGCACCTGGCGGGCGACGGCCGCCGCGACATCGATGAGCTGGGCGCGTCCGGCGAGCAGCGGTTCGATCAGCGGCGCGAGAAAGGCGTAGTGGGTGCAGCCGAGCACGATGCGGTCGACGCCGGCATCGAGCAGCGGCGAGATCTTCGCCGCGATTTCCGCGCGAAAGGCCGGCGTGTCGGGCTGCAGGGTTTCGACGTGCGTCGCCCAGCCGGGGCAGGGCACGATGTCCACTTGCACATGTGCGGCATGCGTGTCGATCAGATGCGCCAGGCGTTTGCTCTTCGCGGTGGTTTCCGTCGCCAGCACGGCGATCCTTCGGCTGCTCGAGCCGGCCGCGGCTGGCTTGACACCGGGTTCGACGCCCACGACAGGTATGTGAGGGAGGTGTTCGCGCAAGGCCTGGATCGCCGTCGTGGTGGCCGTGTTGCAGGCCACCACGATCAGGTCGCAGCCTTGATTTGCCAGATGCCGGCCGATAGCCAGCACGCGGCCAGTGACGAAGCCGTCGGGCTTGTCGCCGTAGGGAACGTGGGCCGTGTCGGCCAGGTAGATCAGGTCGGCCTTCGGCAACTCGTGGGCGATGGCGGCCAGGACGGACAATCCGCCCAGCCCTGAGTCGAACACTCCGATCATCGAAAAGTCGGCGCTGGCAGGACGGCGCTGGCTAGGCTGTCACGACCGGAATCTTGCCGAACATGGAGGAAATTTTGGCCTGCCATTCCTGCGGACCGGTCTGGTGCACCGAGGTGCCGGTCGAATCGACGGCGACGGTGACGGGCATGTCCTTGACCTCGAACTCGTAGATCGCCTCCATGCCGAGATCGGCGAAGCCAACGACCTTCGCACCCTTGATCGCCTTCGCAACGAGATAGGCCGCGCCGCCGACGGCCATGAGATAGGCCGACTTGTGCCGCTTGATCGCCTCGATCGCCGCCGGGCCGCGCTCGGCCTTGCCGACCATCGAGATCAGGCCGGTCTGCGCCAGCATCATCTCGGTGAACTTGTCCATGCGCGTCGCCGTCGTCGGGCCGGCGGGGCCGACCACTTCGTCGCGTACCGGATCGACGGGGCCGACGTAGTAGATCACGCGGTTGGTGAAGTCGACCGGCAGCTTCTCGCCCTTGGCCAGCATGTCCTGGATGCGCTTGTGCGCGGCGTCGCGGCCGGTGAGCATCTTGCCGTTGAGCAGCAGCGTCTGGCCCGGTTTCCAGGCGGCAACCTCGGCAGGCGTCAGCGTGTCGAGATTGACGCGGGTCGAGGTTTCGGTATTCGGTGCCCAGGCCACCTGCGGCCAGTCGGACAGGCTCGGCGGTTCCAGCTTCGCCGGGCCGGAGCCGTCGAGGTGGAAATGTACGTGGCGCGTCGCCGCGCAGTTGGGGATCATCGCCACCGGCAGGCTGGCGGCGTGGGTCGGGTAGTCCATGATCTTGACGTCGAGCACGGTGGTCAGGCCGCCGAGGCCCTGCGCGCCGATGCCGAGCGCATTCACCTTCTCGAAGAGTTCGAGGCGCAGCTCCTCGATGCGATTCTGCGGCCCCCGGGCCTTCAGTTCGTCGATGTCGACGGGCGCCATCAGCGACTCCTTGGCGAGCAGCATCGCCTTCTCGGGCGTGCCGCCGATGCCGATGCCGAGGATGCCCGGCGGGCACCAGCCGGCACCCATGGTCGGCACGGTCTTGAGCACCCAGTCGACGATGGAGTCGGAGGGGTTGAGCATGACCATCTTCGACTTGTTCTCCGAGCCGCCGCCCTTGGCCGCGCAGATCACCTCGACGTGGTCGCCGGGGACGATCTCGTAGTGGATCACGGCCGGCGTGTTGTCCCTGCTGTTCTGGCGCTTGCCGGCCGGGTCGAGCAGCACCGAGGCGCGCAGCTTGTTGTCCGGGTGGTTGTAGGCGCGGCGCACGCCTTCATCGACCATCTGCTGGATCGACATCTGCGCATCCCACTTGGCGTTCATGCCGATCTTGAGGAACACCACGGCGATGCCCGTGTCCTGGCAGATCGGCCGCTTGCCTTCTGCGCACAGGCGCGAGTTGGTCAGGATCTGCGCGATGGCGTCCTTCGCTGCGGGTGACTCCTCGCGTTCATGGGCACGGCCGAGGGCCGTGATGTAGTCGAGCGGATGGTAGTAGCTGATGAACTGGAAGGCATCGGCAATCGAGGCGATGAAGTCTTCCTGCTTGATGGCGGTGGTCATGGCGGTTTCCCTCTGGTTTTGTTTTTGTATTTCAGTGCGGTGCTCAGTGTGGTGTTCTGTGACTGATGGCCAGCGTCTGCATCATGATCTTGTCCGTCCAGGCCACGGCCAGTGCCGAGACGAGGAAGGAGGCATGGATCGCGATCTGGGCGATGATGACGCGGTCCTCCATCTGCGGGGCGTTGATGAAGGTGCGCAGCAGGTGGATCGACGAGATGCTGATCAGCGCGACGGCGAGCTTGACCTTGAGCACGCCGGCATTGACGTGCGAAAGCCACTCGGGTTGATCGGGGTTGCCCTCGAGATCGAGCTTGGAGACGAAGGTCTCGTAGCCGCCGATGATCACCATGATGAGCAGGTTGGCGATCATGACCACGTCGATCAGGCCCAGCACGATCAGCATGACCTCGACCTCGGTCAGGGTACCGGCTTTCGTGATCAGGTGCATCAGTTCATGCATGAATTGATAGACATAGACGCCCTGGGCGAGGATCAGGCCGACGTAGAGGGGCGCCTGCAGCCAGCGGCTCCAGAAGATGAAATGTTCCAGGGCTTTGATGGTCTTTTGCATGGTCAGGCTTTCATGGTTGCGACAGGCGCGGAATTCTACACGCGCGATATTGCCGCTTCAGGGGCCCGAGCGGGCGGGTGAATGGGCACGAGCAGGGTGGTTTGCGTAAGTGGCATGTAAGCTTAATCGGCTGTAATAAACGGCTAAAATCAGATCCAAACAAAACCGGCCGGCCGCAGGGAGTAGCGGGACAGGCCGGGTGTTTTTTCCGGCAGTCCAACGCCAATTTTCAAACGTCATTGCGAGAGGAGAAGTCTCAATGAGCGCCATCGAATCGGTCATGCAGGAAAGCCGCGTCTTTCCTCCTTCCGAAGAGACCGTCAAGAAAGCCACCATTTCCGGCATGGCCGCCTACGAGGCCCTGTGCAAGGAAGCCGAGCAGGACTATACGGGTTACTGGGGACGCCTGGCCAAGGAGCACGTGGTCTGGAAGGAACCCTTCAACACGGTGCTCGACGAGTCGGATGCCCCGTTCTACAAGTGGTTCCCGGACGGCAAGCTGAATGTGTCCTACAACTGCCTCGACAAGAACGTCGAAGCCGGCCTTGGCGACAAGGTCGCCCTGATCTTCGAAGCGGATGACGGCTCGGTCGCGAAGGTGACCTACAAGGACCTGCTGGGCCGCGTCAACAAGTTCGCCAACGCGCTGCGCGCCAGCGGCATCAAGAAGGGCGACCGCGTCCTGATCTACGTCGCCATGTCGGTCGAAGGCATCGTCGCCATGCAGGCCTGCGCCCGCATCGGCGCGATCCATTCCGTCGTGTTCGGCGGCTTCTCCGCCAAGTCGCTCGAAGAGCGCATCCTCGACGCCGGCGCCGTCGCCGTCATCACCATGGACGAGCAGTGCCGCGGCGGCAAGAGCATCCCGCTCAAGCCGGCCGTCGACGAGGCGCTGACCCTGGCCCAGAACCACCAGGTCAAGAACGTGTTCGTCATCAAGCGCACCGGCGGCGCCTGCAACATGGTCGCCGGCCGCGACGTCTGGTACCACGACGTGATCGCCAGCCAGCCCGACACCTGCGAGCCCGAGTGGGTCGAGGCCGAGCATCCGCTGTTCCTGCTTTACACCTCCGGTTCCACCGGCAAGCCGAAGGGCGTCCAGCACAGCACCGGCGGCTACCTGCTGCATGCCATCCTGACCATGCGCTGGACCTTCGACATCAAGAAGGACGACGTCTTCTGGTGTACCGCCGACATCGGCTGGGTGACGGGCCATACCTACATCACCTACGGTCCGCTCGCCTGCGGTGCCACCGAAATTGTCTTCGAATCGGTGCCGACCTATCCGGATGCCGGCCGCTTCTGGAAGATGATCCAGGACCACAAGGTCAGCATTTTCTATACCGCGCCGACCGCGATCCGTTCGCTGATCAAGGCCTCGGAAACCACCCCGACCACCCATCCGCGCAATTACGACCTCAAGTCGCTGCGCATCCTCGGTTCGGTCGGCGAGCCGATCAACCCCGAAGCCTGGATGTGGTACTACGACAATGTCGGCGGCAGCCGCTGCCCGATCGTCGATACCTTCTGGCAGACCGAGACCGGCGGCCACATGATCACCCCGCTGCCGGGCGCCACCCCGCTGGTGCCGGGTTCCTGCACGCTGCCCTTCCCGGGCATCCAGGCCGCCATCGTCGATGAGACCGGTGCCGACGTGCCCTGGGGCAACGGCGGTTTCCTCGTCGTCAAGAAGCCCTGGCCGTCGATGATCCGCACCATCTGGGGCGATCCCGACCGCTTCAAGAAGTCCTACTACCCGGCCGACTTCAGCGGCAAGCTCTATCTCGCCGGTGACGGCGCGGTCCGCGATGCCAAGACCGGCTACTTCACCATCATGGGCCGCATCGACGACGTGCTGAACGTCTCCGGCCACCGCATGGGCACGATGGAGATCGAGTCCGCGCTGGTCGCCAATCCGCTGGTGGCGGAAGCTGCCGTGGTGGGCCGTCCCGACGACCTGACCGGCGAGGCCATCTGCGCCTTCGTCGTGCTCAAGCAGGCGCGTCCGTCCGGCGAGGAAGCCAAGAAGATCGCCACCGAGCTGCGCAACTGGGTCGGCAAGGAAATCGGCCCGATCGCCAAGCCCAAGGACATCCGCTTCGGCGACAACCTGCCGAAGACGCGTTCGGGCAAGATCATGCGTCGCCTGCTGCGTTCGCTCGCCAAGGGCGAGGAGGTCACGCAGGATACATCGACGTTAGAGAACCCCGCGATTCTGGATCAGCTCAAACAGGGTATCTGATCCGGAAGAGAACCGGAGGAGGAGTCAAAGAAGAAAAAAGGCACCCGCCACAAGCGGGTGCCTTTTGTTTTGTGGGCCGGTTTCATGCATCGCCGTCCTGCCGGTGCCGACTTTTGCCTAGGCGCCTTTCTCGGCCCGCCATTGCTGCAGGAAGGGAATCACTTCTTCGGCGGGCAGGGGGCGGCTGTAGAGATAGCCCTGCAGCATGTCGCAGCCCAGCAGGTGGAGCCGGTCGCGCTGGCCTTCGGTTTCGACCCCCTCGGCCACCAGTTCGAGGCCGAGGTTGTGCCCGAGGGCGATGGTCGCCGAGCAGATGGCATGGTCGTCCCGGCTGGTCTCGATTTCCTGCACGAAGCTGCGGTCGAGCTTCAGCCGGTTGACCGGCAGGTGCTTGAGGTAGGACAGCGAGGAGTAGCCGGTGCCGAAGTCGTCGATCGAAAGGACGATGCCCATGTCGGACAGTTGCTCGAGAATGGCGATGGTGGCGGCCGGATTCTGCATCGCCGTCGATTCGGTGATTTCGAGTTCGAGATCGGTCGGCTTGAGGTCGTAGCAGGCCAGCGCACCGTGGACCACGAAGGGCAGGTCGCTGTGGCGCAGTTGCTGCGCCGACAGGTTGACCGCCACCCGGATGTCATCGATGCCGGCGTCGCGGAACATGCGCAGGTGGCGGCACGATTCCCAGAACACCCAGTCGCCGAGCGGCTGGATCAGCCCGGTATCTTCCGCCACCGGGATGAACTTGTTCGGCGGAATGGTGCCCCATTCCGGATGGAACCAGCGGGCGAGCGCTTCCAGGCCGACGATGCGGTTGCTGGCGACATGCAGTTGCGGCTGGAAGTAGAGGCGGAATTCATGCTGTACGCCGAGCCGGGCACCCTCGATGGCCTGGCGCAGGCCGTTTTCCAGCTGCATGCGCTCGCTGGCGGCCACGTTCATGCCCTCGGCGAAGAACTGGAAGTTGTCCCGGCCCTGGGCCTTGGCGTGGTACATGGCCTGGTCCGCATTCTTCAGCAGCGTGGCGGCATCTTCGCCGTCGCCGGGGAACAGCGTGATGCCGATGCTGGGTGTGGCGTAGAGCGTGTGCCCCTCGACGAGATAGCTGTCGGCCAGATTGCGCTTGAGCTTGCTGGCGACGCCGGTGACCGACAGGGCGTTCTCGACGTCGGGCAGCACGACGACGAACTCGTCGCCACCGAGCCGGGCGACGATGTCGCTGGCGCGCATCGAGTCGCGCAGCCGCTGCGCGACCGCCTTGAGCAGGTGGTCACCCACCGCATGCCCCAGCGAATCGTTCACGCTCTTGAATCGATCGAGATCGATCAGCATCACGGCGACCTGGACGCCGTCCCGCTGGGCATTGCTCAATGCCTGCGGCAGCAGCGAGTCGATGGCGGCGCGGTTGTACAGCTGGGTCAGGGCGTCGAAATGCGCCATGTAGGCCAGTTTGGCGGCGGCCTCGGTGGTTTCGGAAATGTCGGCGAAATGGGCGACGAAATTCTGGATCGCCCCCGCTTCGTCGCGCACGACGGACGCCGTCATCCATTTCGGATAGAGGGTGCCATCCTTCGCGCGGTCCCACATTTCGCCCTGCCAGATGCCGTTGAGCATCAGGGATTGCCAGAATGTCCGGTAATCCTCGGGGCTGTGTTTTCCGGAAGCCAGTATGCGCGGGTTCTGGCCGCGCACCTCGTCGAGGGAGTAGCCGGTCAGGCGGGTGAATTCGGCGTTGATCTCGACGATGCGGTTTTCGTGGTCGGTGATGAGGATGGCTTCGCCGCTTCTCGCCAGAACATGCTCCAGCATGCGCAGGCGGGCTGCCAGGGCGGTCGGGTCGGCGGGCACGCTGATGTTCATCTGACGAATACGGTTCCGGATAGCGAAAACTTGAGTTACCGGGATGGCGAAGCAGCGGCGATTTTATCCCCATTCTTTCGCTTGAGCCGGGCTCCCGGGGGGCGCAGGATAGGTGCCGGTTTGTCGATTCATTCGCGTAGAGGTGCTTCATGATCATCCAGTCGGTCGAGTTGGTGGCGCTGCCGGATGCGCCCACCTACCAGGAAAAAATCTACCGCGCCCATCTGGACACGGGCGAGGATGTCGACCTGTTCCAGCAGCACTGGGATGTACCGCTGCCGCCGGAGTCGCTGGTCGGCCTGACCCCGGAGGAGGCACGCCGCCGCCGTGCCGAAAAGATGCTGGCCGTCGCCGCGGGCGTTCATTGATGCTGCCCTCAAGCCGTCCCTACCGCGGCCGTTAAGGAAATATCCTTACTTGCAGGGGTATCCCGTGGTCGTGACGAACCTCCAGCGCCATACCGCCATCGTGATCCGCAACGATGGCCGCAAAGTCACCCTGGTGCCGATGAGAAGCGGCAAGTTGTCGGCCCGTTCCATGAGCTTCGCCGAGTTCCGTGCCGAATGGCGGGAAACCGGCTACTCGCTCGCCGCCGCCCTCACGACATTCCTGTCGCACGTCATGAGGCGCGGCGCGTCGCTCGAGGCGGCACGCGGCCTCGAGCGGCTGGCCGCGCGCGATCGCTTCGTCGTCGCCAGCCTGTTCTGAATCCGCTTCGCTGCATTCAGCGAGGCATCCGGAAGGCATAAGCCGGCGCTGGCGGGACGGCATGCGTTGGGCATGCTCGGGACATTTCTTGGCGGCTTGCGGCGTGCTAACCTGCGCGAAATTTTTCGGGGCGGTTTCGATGGGCGGCAAGGGTTTTTCCGGGTTCCTGCTGACGCTGGCGGTGCTCTGCATGGGGTCCGTACAGGCGGAGGCGGGGGATTTTTCGCTGCGCGGCTTCGGGACTGTCGGCCTCGCAAGATCCTCGTCCGATCACGCCGAGTTCGTCCGTGATCTTTCGCAGCCGCTGGGCATCAAGGGCGGCGAGTGGTCGGGCCGCATCGACAGCGTTCTCGGTCTGCAGGCCAGCTGGCGGGCGACCGACGATCTCGAGTTCGTCGGCCAGGCGATCGCCCGACTGCGCTACGACCGCAGCCGCGATCCCGAAGTCATGTGGGCTTTCGCCAAATGGGAGCCGGATGCGCGGGTCTCGCTGCGCGCCGGCCGCATCGGCGCCGACTTCATGATGCTGGCCGATTCGCGGCTGGTGGGCTATTCCTACCTCCCCGCGAGGCCGTCTGCCGATTTCTTCGGGCCGCTGTTCTTCTCGCATTTCGATGGCGCGGACGCCAGCCTCACCCTGCCGCTGGCAGGTGGTCTGGTCCGCGGCAAGCTGTTCGCCGGCGAGACCCGCGAGAAGACTTCCGGTGCGCCCGGCATCTGGGACACCAGCGGTTCACCCGTCGCCGGGATGGTGCTGGACTACCTGCAGGGACCGTGGCTGTTCCGCGCCAACTATGCGCAGATCAGGTTTTCCAGCGATATCAATTTCGCGCCCTTGCCCTTTATATTGAGAAATGTGATCGGTACGCCGCAGGCCATCGCGGCTGCTGACGCTCTGGTTACAAAAGATACGAAGACGCGCTTTTATTCTCTCGGCATCGTGTATGACGACGGTCCGCTGCAGGTACAGGGCATGCTCAACACGATCGATCAGGAAACCGGGGTATTCCAGAATTCCAGCGCCGGCTATCTGCTGGCCGGCTACCGTTTCGGTATGCTAACCCCGTATGCGGGCGTGTCCTGGTGGAAGAGCAAATTCAAGCCCTTCGGCGTGGGATTGGGCATTCCGGATCTCGATCGCATCATGGCGGCCTCCGGTTCAGACCAGACGACCTACACCCTCGGTGCCCGCTGGGACTTCCATGACAACATGGCGCTCAAGCTGCAGTGGGATGCGATTCGCGGCAGTCCGCAATCCCTGTTTCCCTATGCGCGGGCCAACGGCGGCTCGGGCTGGAACGGCAGGACGGATGTCTTGAGCGTCGTCATGGATTTCGTCTTCTGAGCATGCGCCGCCTGTTCATCACGGTCTGCTTCTGGAGCCTGGCTGCCCTGCCGATGCCAGTCCTGGCCGATCTGGTCGTTGTGGCGAATCCGCAGAGTGGCATCGCGCACCTGTCGCTGGACGATGTCGTCAATATCTATCTGGGACGCTACCGGCGCCTGCCTTCGGGGGCGACCGCCGAGCCGATCGACATTTCGGACAACGAGATGAGGGCGCGCTTCTACCGCGGTCTCGTGCGCAAGAGCCTGCCCGAGATCAATGCCTACTGGGCACGGCTGGTCTTCGCCGGCAAGACCCGGCCGCCGCTGGTCGTCGAAAGCCCCGAGGCAGCGCTGAGGCGAGTCGTTGCCGAGCCGGGCTCGATCGCCTACCTCGAGCGCAGCCAGGCTGGCCGGCAGGCGAAGATCGTTTTCGAACTGAACGACTGAGATGGAAAAACGTACCCGCTGGTGGCATGGCATCCTCGCACGCAGCCTGATGGCGGTCGTGGGCATCGCCCTGCTGATGGGCGGCATGTCGAGCCTGCTGGTGAGCCGGATGGTCGGCGAACAGGTGCATGACCAGGCGGTGATCAAGCTCGGTGAACTGCTCGATACCGTCGAGAACACGGCCAGCATCGCCTGCTTCGTCGCCGACGAGCAACTCGCCAGGGAACTGGTACAGGGCCTGTTGCGCAACAGCGAAGTCTTGCGCGTGAGTTTGCGTACCGGCGAGCACGAACTGGCGCATGCCGAGCGCAAGGTCGGGAAAGTCGGCCCCGGCAGGACGGCGCTGCGCACGCTCCTGACCCCCTCGGTCCATCGGGTGCTGCACTCCCCCTTCAATGCGGACGAGGTCATCGGCGAAATTCGCATCGATGCCGACTGGGCGGTGATCGATGCACGCATGGACAGCTACAGCCGGTTCATCGGCCTGTTGTTCGCCGGCCTGCTGGCCCTCGTGATCGCCGCTGCCGCCGCCATGATGCTCTTTCTCGTGATCCGCCCGGTGAAGGCGGCCTCCGATCGATTGCATCGCCTCGATCCTGCCAGCGGCGAGCGGCTCGTCGTGCCCGAGGGGCACGAGCGCACCGAGATCGGTCGCCTCGTGGAAGACATCAATGCATTGAGCGGCCGTCTGGTCGAGACGCTCGATCAGGAGCGGGCCTTGCGCCGCCAGAAGGAAATCGACCAGCGCAAGTATCAGGACCTGTTCGATAACGCCGGCTCCGGCATCTTCGTCGCCGATCGGGACGGTTTGCTCGAGTCGTTCAATCGTGCGCTCGTCGAGCTGATCTGGCTGCCTCATCGCGAGGAGGGCACGCGCCGGCTCACCGATACCGGCTGGCAGGCACCGGAACAGCTGCTCGCACTGCTGCGCGCCAGTCTTGATGCCGGCGGCGATGGCCAGCTGGAAGATGACTTCCTGCTGCTCGGCCGCCGCGGCGACGAACGCTGGCTGCATGTGGCCGTCGTGCCGCTGGGCGATGGCAGCGTGCAGGGCACCGTCACCGACGTGACCCAGCGCAAGCGCGAAGAGCTTTCGGCACGCCGTCTCGCCGTCACCGATTCCCTGACCGGTTTTGCCAATCGTGTCGGACTGCATCGCAGCCTGGCGGACCTCGATCCTGCCGATGCGCCCTTCGCCCTGGTGATGCTCGACCTCGACGGTTTCAAGCAGATCAACGACGCCTTCGGCTTTCCGGTCGGCGACCGGCTGCTGCTCGCCGTGGCCGCCCGCCTGCGTGGCATGCTCGGGGACATGGACCAGCCGGCTCGCATCGGCGGCGACGAGTTCGCGCTGGTTCTGGCCGGCGAACATGATCGCGAGATGACCGGCGCGCGGGTCGAGCGCATCGCCGAACAGCTGGCCCTGCCCTACGAAATGCAGGTGGCCGATGCACAAAGTTCGCTGGTGGTCAGCGCCAGTCTCGGCGTAGCGCTGTTTCCGCGCGATGGTGTCGATGTCCAGCAGTTGCTCCGTGCGGCGGAACTTGCGCTCAACAGTGCGCGCCAGGCCGGTGGGCGCAGTTATCGTTTCTTCGATCCTGCGCTGCAGGCGGCCGTGGAACACCGGCGGCGCCTCGAGGACGACCTCAGGGCGGCCGTCGCTTCACGCGAGCTGAAACTCGCTTTCCAGCCCATCGTGGACCTTCGCGAGCGTCGTCTGGCGGGGGCCGAGGTACTCCTGCGGTGGCTGCATCCGCAGCGCGGTCATGTTTCGCCCGAAGTGTTCATCCCCCTGGCGGAAGAAATCGGCCTGATCGGCGCCATCGGCCTCGCCGTGCTCGACGAGGCCTGCCGGCAGGTGGCCCTGTGGCGCGGTGCCGGCCTCGACATCTATGTCTCGGTCAATGTCTCGGTACGCCAGATTCCCGACGATCTGCCCCCGGTGGTCGTGATGGACATTCTCCGCCGTTACAAGCTGCCACCCGAGGCGATCGCCATCGAGATCACCGAGGGCGTCCTGATGAGCAATGTCGGCGTGGCGCAGGCCTGGATCGAGAGCCTGAGAGCCGCGGGCCTGCGCATCTATCTCGATGACTTCGGCACCGGCTATTCGTCGCTTTCCTATCTCAAGCGCTTTCCGCTCGATACCGTCAAGATCGACAAGTCGTTCATTCGCGACCTGCATGTCAACAGCAGCGACCGGACACTCGTCGAGGCGATCATCACCATGGCCGCCAGCCTGGGCCTGAACGTGGTGGCCGAGGGCGTCGAGGATGCGCAGCAATTGGCACTGCTCGACGAAATGGGCTGCGGCTTCGGTCAGGGTTACCACTTTTCCCGGCCGGTGGCCGCGACGGATTTCCTGGAGACGGTACAGCGCATCGATACCGAACTCCTTCAGGCCGGCAAGCGCCCCTGAGAATACTTTCCGTCAGCGCCGCCGTTCCGCCGGTGCCGACTTTTTGCCGTCCGTCCGACTGTCGGCCTCAGGCAGCCGGTTCGGCTTCGGTAATCGGCTTCATCCCCCGCTGGGTACCGAACGCCTCGGCGGCCTTCCTTGCGCTGCCCAGTTTGTTGCATGCCTCCAGCACTTCGTAGCGGGTGATGCGGGCATCCGTCATGTTGATGCCAAAAAGCTCGATCAGCGACTTATCGAACTCGTTGACGATCTTCAGGCTCTCGAACTTGCCGACATT
>JAVEWF010000121.1:0-4642 GCA_034004665.1 Rhodocyclaceae bacterium
AGGCCAGCCGCAAGCGTCGCATCGCCGCCGGCGCCGGCGTGCAGGTGCAGGAAGTGAATCGATTGCTCAACCAGTTCGAGCAGTCGCAGAAGATGATGAAGCAGTTCACCAAGGGCGGCATGGCGAAGATGATGCGCGGCATGAAGGGCCTGATGGGCGGCGGCATGCCCGGTCTGCCGCGCTGATCCACCGTCCCGCCAGCGCCGACTTTTATCGTTGCGCCTGGATGACGCGCGCGCCCCAGGACCAATGCTTTTCCCAGGCGGCGCGCACCAGGGTTGGATATTCCGGCCGGCCGAGGCTGCCGTTGTAGCGGCCGAGGGCACGGAACAGGTCACCGTTCTCGATGTCCAGATAGTGGCGCAGGATGGTGCAGCCGAAGCGCAGGTTGGTGCGCAGGTGGAACAGGTTGCTATCCGGGTTGCCGATCAGCTTGACCCAGAAGGGCATCACCTGCATGTAGCCGCGGGCGCCGGCCGACGACACCGCGTATTTGCGGAAACCGCTTTCCACCTGGATCAGACCGAGCACCAGTTGGGGATCAAGGCCGGCGCGCTGTGCCTCGTAGCGCACGGTCTTGAGGAATTCGAGGCGCGCCGCGCGGTCCGGTATGCGCTTCTCCAGGCGCCGCGACATTTCCGTCAGCCAGTCGATCTTGTCCTCGATGCTGTCGAAGCGCGGCTCGGGAGCGGCACGGTCGGAGACCGTCGCATGCAGGGCGGCCTGCACGCTGGCGGCGAGAGGCTCGTACTTCTGGGCGCCGGCCCAGACCGGAGCGGCCCAGGCCAGCAGCAGGCAGAGTGGTAACCTCAGCCGCATGCCTTCTGGCGGGCCAGTGCGGCGATTTCCGTCAAGGGGACTTTCGTCGCCGCCTCGTCCCGGCGGTGCTGGTATTCGACCATCCCCTCTTTCAGGCCGCGGTCACCGATGGTGATGCGGTGGGGCACGCCGATCAACTCCCAGTCGGCGAACATCACGCCGGGACGCTCGTCGCGGTCGTCGAGGATGACGTCGATGCCCGAGACGACGAGCTTCTCGTAGAGCTCGGTCGCCGCCTGGCGGACGGCCTCCGATTTGCCCCAGCCCACCGGGCAGATCGCCACGGTAAAGGGGGCGATGCTGTCGGGCCAGATGATGCCGCGCGCGTCGTGGTTCTGTTCGATGGCCGCGCCGACCAGACGCGTCACGCCGATGCCGTAGCAGCCCATCGCCATCAACTGCGGCTTGCCGTTCTCGTCGAGGTAGGTGCAGTTCATCGACGCCGAATACTTGGTGCCGAGGAAGAAGACGTGACCGACCTCGATGCCGCGCTGGATCGCGAGCCTGCCCTTGCCGTCCGGCGAGGGATCGCCTTCGACGACGTTGCGGATGTCGGCGATGAGTTCCGGCTCCGGCAGGTCGCGGCCCCAGTTGATGCCCTGGATGTGGAAGCCGATCTCGTTGGCGCCGCTGACGAAGTCGCTCATGTTGGCGACCGTCCGGTCGGCGACGACCTTCACGGGTTTCTTGGTGTTGAGCGGGCCGAGATAACCGGGCGGACAGCCAAAATGCTCGATGATCTCCTGTTCGCTGGCGAAGCGGAAGCCGCCTTCCAGGCCGGGCAGCTTGCCGGCCTTGACCTCGTTGAGGTCGTGGTCGCCACGCACCAGCAGCAGCCAGATCTCGGCACCGAGTGGCCCGTCGGCGGCCAGCACGATGGATTTGACTGTGCGGTCCAGTGTGGTGCCGAGCAGCTTGGCGACATCCTCGCAGCGGACGGTATCCGGGGTGGCGACCTTCTGCATGGCTGCTGCGGGCGCGGCGCGGCTGGCATGCAGGGGCAGCGCCTCGGCCAGTTCGATGTTGGCGGCGTATTCGGAATCGGGGCAATACACCAGCAGGTCCTCGCCGGTGTCGGCGATAACCTGGAACTCGTGGGAGAGCGAGCCGCCGATGGCGCCGGTGTCGGCGCGCACGGCGCGGAACTTGAGACCGAGACGCTCGAAGATCTTCACGTAGGCGGCGTACATCGCCTGGTAGCTCTTCTCGGCGCCGGCCTCGTCGCGGTCGAAGGAGTAGGCGTCCTTCATTGTGAATTCGCGGCCGCGCATCACGCCGAAGCGGGGGCGTCGCTCGTCGCGGAACTTGGTCTGGATGTGATAGAAGTTTTTCGGCAACTGGCGATAGCTGTGGATTTCGCCGCGCGCGATGTCGGTGACGACTTCCTCGGAAGTTGGCTGGATGATGAAATCGCGGTCGTGGCGGTCTTTCACTCGCAGCATTTCGGGACCCATCTTGTCCCAGCGGCCGGTTTCCTGCCAGAGCTCGGCGGGTTGGACGAGCGGCATCAGCAGCTCGATGCCACCGGCCCGGTTCATTTCCTCGCGGATGATGGCCTCGATCTTGCGGATCACGCGCAGACCCATTGGCATGTAGCTGTAGATACCGCCTGCCAGCTTGCGGATCATGCCGGCGCGGGTCATCAGCTTGTGCGAAACGACTTCGGCGTCGGTTGGGGCTTCCTTGAGGGTGGTGATGAAGAACTGGCTGGCGCGCATAGTTTTTTTCCGGATAACTGGTCAATTAAGGCAGTGAAGCGCGGATTTTACCTTCCTGTCCGGCTTTCCTCGGCCGGGTGAATATGGAACAATTTCAACCAGTCAAACATTTTGAGGTTGCATCATGCTCGACCGGGAAGGTTATCGCCCGAACGTCGGCATCATCCTTACCAATCAGCGCAACGAGGTTTTCTGGGGCAAACGCATCCGCGAGCATTCCTGGCAGTTCCCCCAAGGGGGCATCAAGAAGGGGGAGTCGCCCGAACAGGCGATGTTCCGCGAGCTCTACGAAGAGGTTGGCCTCAGGCCGGAGCATGTGCGCATCATCGGCCGCACGCGCGATTGGTTGAGATACGACGTTCCCAAGCAGTGGGTGCGGCGCGAGTGGCGCGGCACCTACAAGGGACAGAAACAGATCTGGTTCCTGTTGCGTCTTGTCGGGCGCGACAGCGACGTCAGCCTGCGCGCCACCGCCAAGCCCGAGTTCGATGCTTGGCGTTGGAGTAGCTACTGGGTGCCCCTTGATTCCGTGATCGAGTTCAAGCGCAGCGTCTATGAGCAGGCGCTTACCGAACTCGCGCGCCTGATTTTCCATGCCCATGATCGCCTGCCGAAATGGCCAGGGCATGCTTGGGTGGTTCCGGAACCAGACCGGGTGCCGGAACGGGCTGGCGAATGAAGCGGACCGTCTTTGCGTGTCTTATGTCCGTCGCCGCATGCGGTACGTGGGCACAACCGGTGCCCCCGAATCGGGTGGAGTCCGAGGCAGCGGTCTGGTCCGAGGAGGAGGTCGCATTTCCGGCATTTCCCCGAGAGGGCGATCTGCGCGAGTTTTATGTCAGCGAATTGACCACCCACAAGTTCTTCATCGATGCCACGACGCTCTCCGTAGGCAAGGATGGCGTGGTTCGCTACGTGCTGGTGGTGCGAACCGGGGGCGGTGCCACGAATATCAGCTTCGAAGGCATTCGCTGCGCCACGGGTGAAGTGAAAGTGTATGCGTCGGGGCGTCGGGAAGGGACGTGGGCGAAGTCGCGTAGCGGCGATTGGCGACCGATAGAGAACAAACTGGCGAATCGCCAACATGTTTCCCTGTATCGCGACTTGCTCTGTCCGCTGGGAGTGCCGATCGGATCTCCCGACGAGGGGCGGGATGCCTTGCGGTTAGGCAGGCATCCCAGTGTGACCAATATTTACAAATATTGATGGAAATGCGCCATGAGCTGCCTCGATCCCTTGATCTTTCAGGTTGATCAGGCGTTGCGCACCCTCTTCGCGAAGGCGCCGACGACCCGGCAGATGCCGGGTGCCGAGCTGCCCGAGACGGAGGCGACCGAGGCACAACGGCGCCATGTCGCCGCGCTGATGCGGGTCAATCATGTCGGCGAGGTCTGCGCCCAGGCGCTTTACGCCGGGCAGGCATTCACTGCCAGGGAGCGGACGGTCCAGCAGGCCTTGGTACATGCCGCCTGGGAGGAAACCGAGCATCTCAATTGGACAGAGAATCGCATCGCGGAACTCGGTGGGCGCAAGAGCATGCTCAATCCCGTGTGGTACGCGGGGGCTTGGACGATCGGCGCAGTGGCCGGCTGCCTGGGGGATCATGTCAGCCTTGGATTCCTTGCCGAGACGGAGCGCCAGGTAGAGGCGCATCTGGACGGCCACCTGGACGGACTGCCCGAGTCGGACCGGCGGTCGCGGGCGATCGTGCAGCAGATGAAGCTTGATGAGATCAAGCACGCCGAAACCGCGATCGCCCTGGGAGCCGCCGAACTGCCTGGTCCGGCAAAGGGTGCGATGAAACTGGCCGCCAAACTCATGACCGGCACCGCCTACTGGGTCTAAGTCTCGACAATTTCCCAAGTGTGGTGGATTTCCGCAGTCTTGCCGAGCATGATCGATGCCGAGCAGTATTTCTCTGCCGAAAGCTTGATCGCACGACCCACGGCCTCCGGTTTCAGGTTCCTACCGGTAACCGTGAAGTGCATATCAATGCGTGTGAAAACTTTTGGGTCTTCCGTGGCACGCTCGGCCTTGATTCTCACTGCGCAGTCGATGATATCCTGCCGTCCCTTGCGCAGGATCATGACAACGTCGAAGGAGGT
>JAVEWF010000122.1:0-4637 GCA_034004665.1 Rhodocyclaceae bacterium
TCACGCTGATGGCCGCCGAAGAGGTACGCCGCTTCGGCCTGACGCCGAAAGTCGCGCTGCTGTCCCATTCCAATTTCGGCAGCGTGCCGTCGGACGCCACGCGCAAGATGCGCCGCGCGCTGGAGATCATCACCGCACGTGCGCCCGAACTCGAAGTCGACGGCGAGATGCACGGCGACGCCGCGCTCAACGAGGACATCCGCAATCGCCTCTACCCCGGTTGCCGGCTCAAGGGCGAGGCCAACCTGCTGATCATGCCCAACGTCGATGCGGCCAACATCGCCTTCAACCTGATGAAGGAAACGAACGGCGACGGCATCACCGTCGGCCCGATCCTGCTCGGCGCCGCCAGGCCGGTGCACATCCTCACCTCCACCGCCACCGTGCGCCGCCTCGTCAACATGACGGCGCTCGCCGTGGTCGACGCCAACCACCTGAGGAGCTGACATGAGCCACGCGATCCGCATCCATGCGACCGGCGGTCCGGAGGTGTTGCGCTGGGAAGAAGTCGGCGCCGGCGAGACGGCGCTGCAGCCCGGGGAAGCGCGTATCCGCCACGCCGCGGTGGGTCTCAACTTCATCGACGTCTATCACCGCACCGGTCTGTACCCGCTGCCGCTGCCTTCGGGCATCGGACTGGAAGGCGCCGGCGTGGTCGAGGCCATCGGCAGCGGGGTGAGCGATATCGCCGTCGGCGACCGGGTCGCGTATGCCGGCGGCCCCGTCGGCGCCTATGCCGAGGTGCGCACGATTCCCGCCGACCGGCTGGTGAAGCTGCCCGACGCCATCGACTTCAACACTGCCGCCGCGATGATGCTGCAGGGCATGACGACGCAGTACCTGCTGCGCCGTACATACCGGGTTCAGGCCGGCGACACGATCCTCATCCATGCCGCGGCCGGCGGCGTCGGCCTGCTCGTCTGCCAGTGGGCGAAGTCGCTCGGCGCCACGGTGATCGGCACGGTCGGGTCCGACGAAAAGGCGGCGCTGGCCCGCGCCCACGGCTGCGACCACCCGATCGTCTACACGCGCGAGAACTTCGTCGCGCGCGCCAGGGAAATCACGGGCGGTGCCGGCGTTCCCGTCGTCTATGACTCGATCGGCAAGGACACCTTCACCGGCTCGCTCGACTGCCTGCGTCCGCTCGGCATGATGGTCAGCTTCGGCAGCGCGTCCGGACCGGTACCGCCGTTCGACCTCTCAGAGCTGGCGAAGCGCGGCTCGCTGTTCCTCACCCGGCCTTCGCTGTTCGCCTATACCGCGCAGCGTGCCGATCTGCTGCAGAGCGCCGGCGAACTGTTCGACATGGTCGTCGCCGGAAAACTGAAGGTCGAAGTCAACCAGACCTACCCGCTCAGGGAGGCTGCCCGGGCGCATGCCGATCTCGAAGCGCGCCGCACGACCGGGTCGACGATCCTGCTGCCATGAGGCAGAACTTCCTGATCGCCAACCCGAAGGGCGGGGTCGGCAAGAGCACGCTGGCCACCAACCTGGCCGGCTGGTTCGCGCGCAACGGCAGCCGCGTCATGCTCGGCGACATCGACCGCCAGCAGTCGGCGCGCGCCTGGCTGCGCCTGCGGCCGCCCTCGCTGCCCTACATCGCGTCGTGGGACATCCGTCCCGGCGAACCGGCGCGGCCGCCGCAGGACGCCACGCACGTCGTGCTCGACACGCCGGCCGGCCTGCACGGCAAGAAGCTCGCCCATGCGCTGCGTGCGGTCAATCATGTCATCGTGCCGCTCTCGCCTTCGCTGTTCGACATCCTGGCGACCCGGCAGTTTCTCGATGAACTGCTCGCCGAGAAGCAGGTGCGCAAGGAAGGCGTGCGCATCGCCGTGGTCGGCATGCGCGTCGATGCACGCACGCGCGCCGCCGGTGAACTGGAACGTTTTCTCGTCGATACCGGCCTGCCGGTGATCGCCCATCTGCGCGACACGCAGAACTACGTGCAGGCGGCGGCGCACGGCCTGACGATCTTCGATCTGCCCGCCTCGCGGGCTGCGCCGGACTGGGACCAGTGGTCCCCGCTCCTGCACTGGGTCGCCGCGCGCTAGAACAGTTCCATTTCGGAAATCGGTGCGGTAGGTCCCTGCAGCTTGCCTTCGGCGACCAGGACCTCGTAGGCGTGGCACTGGTTGCGCCCGTTTTCCTTGGCCCAGTAGAGCGCCTCGTCGGCGCTGTCGAGAATATGGGAGTGGGTGTCGCCGAGCCGGATGCGCGTGAAGCCGATGCTGATCGTGACCTTGCCGACCTGCGGGAAGTCGAAGGACTCGACGCGCATGCGGAAGCGCTCGAAGGTGCGGCGGGCATGGGCATATTCCGCCGGCCGCAGCAGGGCGACGAATTCCTCGCCGCCGAAGCGGAACAGCTTGTCCTGTACGCGGAAGCTCTCGCGCATCAGGTTGGCCATCAGGATCAGCACTTCGTCGCCGATCAGGTGGCCGAAGCGGTCGTTGATGGACTTGAAGTGGTCGATGTCCATCACGCCCAGCCAGTGGTCGCGCGCCTCCGGATGGCCCTGGCGCCGGTGCGGCAGATGCAGGGAGCCGAAATCCGCATCGTCCTGGTTCGGGATGTTGGCGAGGATGCTGATCAGGTATTCGTCGAAGGTCTTGCGGTTCAGCAGGCGGGTCAGCGTGTCGGTTTCGCTGTAGTCGAGCAGCGCCAGCGCATTCTTCAGGAGGGCGGCGAAGCCGCACACGATGTCGCATTCCGCCGCGCTCGGCGGCGTGGGACGGACGAGCTGCAGGAAGGCATACGGCTCGTGCAGCGGAGTCCGCAGCAGCAGGATGAAGCGCACCCGGTCATCGGCCAGCTGATCGATGCAGGGTTCGTCCTGATTGCCGAGGCAGGCCTGCATGTGGGGCTGGTTCTCGATCGAGCAGGTCCGTTCCGGCCAGGAAAACCCGTCGTCATGCGTGGTCGCCGCCGTCTCGCCGGCGCCGATTTCCACCGACAGGCCGACCAGCACGTCGCCGGGCGGCATGAAGATCTTGTGCAACTCGGTGCGCGTCGCACCCAGCAGCAGGTGGATGGCTTCGACCAGTCGCGCCTCCACCTCGCCGCGCTTGCGGCTGCGCGTGATCAGGTCGACGTGGTGGAGCAGCGGGTTCATCGAGTCACAGGAACAGCCCATGCACCATCTTGGCCAGCAGCAGCAGGATGACGCCGGCGAAGATCTTCTTCAGCGTCGGCACCGGCAGGCGGTGGGCGGCCTTCGCGCCGAGCGGGGCGGTGAGGATGCTCATCGCGACACAGGCGACCAGCGCAGGCAGATGGATGTAGCCGAAGCTGCCGTCGGGCAGTGCGGTGGCGCCGACGCCGCCGACCATATAGCCGAACGTGCCCGCCACCGCGATCGGCAGGCCGATGGCGGCCGAGGTGCCGATGGCGTGGTGCATCTTGACGTTGCACCAGGTCATGAAGGGCACCGACAGCGAGCCGCCGCCGATGGCGACCAATGCCGAAATCGCGCCGATGCCGCTGCCGACGAGGAACATGCCGATGCTGCCGGGCAGCTGGCGCGACGGCTTGGGCTTGATGTTCGCCAGCATCTGGAAGGCGACGTAGCTCATGAAGACGGTGAAGAAGATCGCCAGGGGCCGTGTCGGGATCAGGCTCGCCAGCTGTGCGCCGAGAAAGGTGCCGAGCAGGATGCCCGGCGCGATGGTGCGCACGATCGGCCATTGCACGGCGCCATGGGCATGATGGGCGCGCAGCGAGGAAATCGAGGTGAACACGATGGCCGCCATCGAGGTACCGAGCGCGAGATGCATCAGGTGGGCGTCCGGAAAGCCCTGCGCGGCGAACATCAGCGCCAGCACCGGGACCATGATCGCGCCGCCGCCGACGCCGAGCAGGCCGGCGAAGAATCCCGCCACGGCGCCCAGGGCCAGATAGCCGGCGAACCAGATCACTTCAGCAGGTTCCGCACGATGAAATCCCACTCCGCCGGATCGACCGGGGTGATCGACAGCCGGTTGCCGCGCTGGAGCACCTTCATGTGCGCCAGTTCGGGGTGGGCGCGCAGTTCGTCGAGGCCGACCAGCCGCGTCTTCTTCACGATGCGTACGTCGACATTCACCCAGCGCGGATTCCCGGGCGTCGACTTGGGATCGTAGTAGTGGCTTGCGGGATCGAACTGGGTGCGGTCGGGATAGGCGAGCTTCGCGACTTCGGCCAGGCCGGCGATGCCCGGCTGCGGGCAGGACGAGTGGTAGAAGAACACGCCGTCGCCGACCTTCATCTGGTCGCGCATGAAGTTGCGCGCCTGATAGTTGCGCACCCCCCACCAGTCGACCGTCCGGTTCGGCATCGCCAGCACGTCGTCGATGCCGACGACGGACGGCTCGCTCTTCATCAGCCAGTAGCGCAAGCGCCTCTCCAAAAAAACGCGGCCACCGCAAAGTGACCGCCTGGATGGGTTCCCCGCCGGTGCCGCTAGGCCGGCATCCTGAACCTGGGTTCAGATTGGTCGCGTTCCTGCCGCTTCAGGTGCACTCGACGGGGAGCGCTCACAACGGCGGCGTCCTTGGGCGGCGACCGATGCCAATTAGCATTGGTTCAAGGAATATATGGCCTTGGCGAACACTGCAGGGAATTCGGGTCAGCACCGCCGGGCTTGCCGCCCCGCCGAC
>JAVEWF010000123.1:0-4626 GCA_034004665.1 Rhodocyclaceae bacterium
CGCTCTTCCATGTAGCGGCCGCCGAGCACGAAGGCGATGATGGCAGCGGCCGACTCGAAATAGACGTGGTGCTGCATGCGCAGCACGCCGGGGATGCTGTAGAGGTAGGCCGCGCCGGCGCCCATCGCGATCAGCGAATCCATGTTCGCCTCGCGTTGCTGGGCGAGCGCCCAGGCTTTCTTGAAGATGTCGCTGCCGGGGCCGGCGACGACCCAGGTCGACAGCGCCAGTTCCATGACGCGCAGCCACGGCGAGCGGTGCATCAGCATGCCGGAGACCATGACCGGCGTCGTCAGCGCGGCGGCGAGCAGCAGCTTCTTCTTCGCCGCGTCCAGCCGCGCCTTCTCGCGCTCGACGAGCAGCCGGCGCTGTGCCAGCGTGTCCATCGGCCGCGCCTGGTAGCCGAGTTTTTTCACCGTGTCGAAGAGCTGATCCTTGGTGATGAAGCCTTTCACCGTCACCGTCTCGGCGGCGTAATTGACGGCGACGTTCTCGACGCGCGGATCGCGCTTGAGCGAGAGTTCAATGAGCGCCGCGCAGGAGGCGCAAGTCATGCCTTCCACTGCCGCGAGGCATTCCTGCGCGGGCTGGTCGGGGTCGGCGACAAAAGTCGGTGCCGGCGAGACGGTGACCTTGTTCGGCGCCGCCGCGAGATTGCCGATCACCGCGTCGCAGAGCGCCAGCAGGCGCGCCTCGGGCAGCTTTGCCGGGTCGTACTGGATCGTCACCGAGCCGATCTCGGCGACGACGCGCACGCTCTCGATGGCCGCGTGCTTCCTGAGCAGGATTTCGAGCAGGTAGCCCTTCTCGGCGTTTTTGGCGAGCGGCGGCGCGATCAGGCGGATGCGCCGCGACAGGCGGTGGACGACGCGAAAACGGGTCACGGGCGCCGGCTCACGACTTGCGGTAGCGCACCAGCAGGAAGACGAGGTAGAACACCGTCATCCAGGCGTTGCCGTATTTGACCGGGTCCTTGATCCAGCGATTGACGATCAGGTCCCAATGCATCTTGATCAGGTAGAAGGCGACGATGTCGTTGAAGAAATTGGTCACCGCCTTCTCGGTCGTCGCGCTTTCCACCATCGGGCGGAAGCGTTCCGGCGTGGCGGCGATCAGTTGCTCGCGCAGGTCGTCGAGGCGGGAAGCGAGGTTCGGCAGCCCGGCGGTTTCCGGTGCGGCCGCACCCGGCACGGGGGCAGTTGTGGCGGCGGCAGCCTCCGGCTGCGGCAGACCGGCAAGCCGGGCCTTCACCCGTCGCGCCACGTCGGCGTGGGTACAGGTGCGCGAGTCGAAGCGCACGGCGAGCTTGCCTTCCGTCGTCAGCCAGGTGATGCGCTGCACGCCGGTCAGCGCTTTCAGGCCGGCCTCAAGCGCGGCGCCGACTTCCTTGCTGCGCAGCCCGGTCGGCAGGCGCAGGCGCAGGTAGCCGGTGTCGCGGTGGAGGACTTCGATGCTGCTGCCGTCCATGTGCGACTTACTCCTGTGCCGGTGCGGCCGATGTGGCCGATGCGGTGCCGGGTTGGCCTTCTTTCGTTTCGGCGATGAGGTCGTCGAGGTTTTCCTTCTGGTGCAGCACGAAGTCCTTGCCCATGCCGGTGGCCTTGGAGACGGTCTCGACGATCTCTTTCTGGTACTTGAACAACACATAGCCAGCGGCGACACCCGCCGCCAGCACGACCAGCGGATTGCGCAGGAAGCTCGTTCCGGCGCCCAGCAGGCCCTTGCCGGCCGCGTAGCCGCCGGCCGCCATCATCGCGCCGCCGGCCATGGGGTGCGCCATCATCTGGCCCATCATGTGCGGCATCTGCCGCGCGGTTTCCATCATCGGGGTGTTCATGTGCGACTCCTTTCGGGGGATGTGTGCGTATTCTGCTCCGTCGGCGCCGGTGCCGCCTTGATGTCGTGCAACATTTCGTAGATGCCCCGGCAGCCCTCGCAGCAGAAGTTGAGGGTCTTCTCCGGCGTGGCCAGTTCGAAGGGCTTGTTGCCGCAGTCGAGGCTGCACAGGTCGCAGGGGATCATTTGAGCCTTATTTCAGCAAATTCTGGACGTGGCGCTCGAACATCGCCGCGTCGGTCTCGCCGACGATCTTGCCGCGCACGATGCCCCGGCCGTCGATCAGGAAGGTCGTCGGCAGGCCGACGACGCCATAGGTTCTCGCGATCTTCGAGCTTTCGTCGAGGGCAGAGGGGTAGCCGACGCCGAGCTTCTTCATGAAGGCATCCACCGTCGCCTTGTCCTGTCCCGCGTTCACGGCGAGGATGGCGAAGCGCCCGCCATGGCGCTCACGCACCGCGTCGATCAGCTTCATCTCGGGTTCGCAGAACTTGCACCAGTCGGCCCAGAAGCGCAGCACCACAGGTTTCCCCGCGTAGGCGGCAGGAAAGTCGACGGCCGTGCCGTCGGGCCGGTCGGTCTTGAAGGCGGGCGCGGCGTCGCCGGTATTGAGTTTCGCGGGCGGTTCGCCGCCGCATGAGGACACGAGGCCGGCGAGCAGAACGGCACACAAAAGCGGCAGCGGGAATTTCATACGGGCGGCATCGAATGAGTGGTTTCGCACTATACCAACGGGCACGCCGGCCCGTGCAGCGAGGGATCGCCCGCCCTGCGACGAATTGCCGCAGGGCGGGCGGCAAGGATCGCTAGAATCGGCGGCCTTCAATTCTCGAGCGAGTCGGGCAAGCCATGAATCAAGCGCTGCGCCATCGGTTGCTGATGGTCGTTGTCATGTTGTGCGCCCAGTCGGCGGTTGCCGGATGGCTGGAAGCGTTCTATGCCACACCCAAGGGCAACCTGCTGATCGTTGGCGGGGGGGACACCCCCATCGAGGTGCAGGAACGTTTCGTGGCGCTGGCCGGAGGACCGGGCCGGGCCAGGATCGCCCTGCTGCCGATGGCCAGCACGCAGTACGACGAGGAGGCGCGGGAGGTCGAGGCGGACTTCCGCAAGCTGGGTGCCGAGACGCGCCTGCTGAACATCAGCCACGAAGAGGCGCAGCAGGAGGCTGTCGGCCGCCAGCTCAGGGAGTTCGACGCCTACTGGTTCCTCGGGGGAGACCAGTCGCGGCTCGCCGGCGTGCTGGTCGGAACGGCCGCCCTCGAAGTCATCGAGCGCCGCTACGAGGAGGGCGCCACGATCGGTGGAACCTCGGCTGGCGCTTCGGTGATGTCCAGCGTCATGCTGACCGGCCGCGCGCGCCAGCCCCGGGATGCCGAGGAGATCGAGCTGTCGAATATCGCCCGGGACATCATCGATGTCTCGAAGGGCTTCGGGTTCTTCAAGGGGGCGATCGTCGACCAGCACTTCATGATGCGGCCCCGCTACAACCGCCTGATCAGCGCCACGCTCGACCATCCGCAGCTGGTCGGCGTCGGCATCGACGAGGAAACGGCCCTGCTGGTAAGGCCGGACGGCGTCTGGGAGGTACTCGGCCGCTACTACGTGAAACTGTTCGACGCCCGCCGGGCACGCGTCATCGGCGATGCCGGGCCGATGGCCAGGGCGAGCGACATTCGCATGCATGTGCTGCCGGCCGGCAGCACGTTCAATCCGAAAAACCGGAAAGTGACCTTCCCGGCCAATTGAGCGGCCCTCCGGGAGAAAAGTCGGCGCCGGCGGGACGGCGGATTATTCGATCAGGAGCAGGTTGGATTGCCAGATCATCAGGCTGGCGACCATTGCGAAGAGCAGGTAGCCCAGCGCGGCGATGCCGGCCAGCCGGGCGGTGAATTGCGGCACCACGTGCACGAGGCTGGGCCGCCGGCTGAAGCAGCGCAGGGCGCCGGCGCTCATGCCGGCGGCGGCGGCGGCAAAGAGGGGAACATAAAGCCAGTAGCCCTGATAGTCGTAGTCGGGCTTGAGAATGCAGAACGGGCAGTGGTGGTTCGGGTGCTCGTAGATGTAGAGCGAGACGAAGGCGAGGATGCCGGCGATGGCAGCGACGAAGGCGGCGAGCGACCCGAGCCCGGCCGCGACGCCGGAGAGGTCGCCGCGCTGGCGCCAGTGCCAGGCCGAGAGCAGGACGGCGGCCGCGATTGTGCCGTAGAAGGCGAGCAGGGCGGGCTGTGGCGCCAGCGCGCTCATCTCGCTCGCCAGCGTCGGCGCATCGGTCGAGAACATGCTGCCGCAGCAGGAGGTGATGACGTCGGCCTTGAGGCCGAGGAAGTAGCTGACCTGCAGCCAGAGGCTGAGTGCGAACAGCGGAATCGCGCCGAGCAGCAGGAGATACTTGAGCTTCACCAGCGGATAGTCGCGGGCACGGCTGTCGGCATGGTTGATGGCAAGCCACAGCGTGGCGAGGAAGAACAGGGCCAGCTGCAGGTAGAGCGCGGGGAAGCCGAATTCATTGACGTTGAGCGCGCCCACCGCGCACATCGCCCCGACGAACATCACCGACATTTTGTCGGCGTTGAAGACGAACAGCAGCGCAGACAGGATTTGCACGAGGCAGACGAAGGCGACCAGCGTCGAGAAGAGGTAGGTCAGGCGCTCCAGCTTCAGTTGCCGCTCGCTGCCGCTGGCGATGTCCCAATGGCGGATCACCTGAACCGCGAAGGGCGAGGCGATGAGCAGCATGGCGAGACTCAGTCCCGCTGCCAGTAGAAGGGCAATGATCGCCGGCTGAAA
>JAVEWF010000042.1:0-21587 GCA_034004665.1 Rhodocyclaceae bacterium
CCCCCCTGCCCTGGCTGCTGGCGAAGCTGCGTGCCGCCGCCCTGCCGAACCTGATGATCCGGCGGGCCGACTTCTGGCAGGTGCCGCTCGCCGGCTACGACCTCGTCTATGCCTTCCTGTCCCCGGCCCCGATGCCGCGCCTGTGGGCCAAGGCGATGGCCGAAATGCGGCCGGACGCCCTGCTGGTCAGCAACAGTTTTCCCGTGCCGGAAGCCGACGCCGGGTTCGTCGTCGAGGTCGATGACCGCCGGAATACCCGTCTTTTCTGCTATCGGCCGCATCCCTGACAATAAAACCGGCGAATCCGCTGCATTTCCGGCCATCCCCCACCCCGCCAATCCAGAATAATCCAGCTTCAGACGCGCATGCCCGGACGTGCGCAGGAGGCAAAATGGCGGACATCATCTGCATCATCGGCAACAAGGGCGGCACCGGCAAGACCACGCTTTCGCACATGCTGTGCCAGGGGCTCGGCCTGCTCGGCCAGCGCTCGGTCTGCGTGCTGACCGATACCTACCGCGAACCGCTCGATCCCACCGACCGGCGCTACCTGATCGCCGACGCCCGCTCGCGCGAAGCGCTCGGCAAGGTGACTGACAAGATCCGTTCCCTGCAGGCCTGGCTGGGCGTGATCGACGGCGGCGGCAACCGGACCGAGATGGACCGGCGCCTCTACGGCATGGCGGACCTCGTCCTGCTGCCCTTCCGCGATTCGCACGAGGACATCCGCACCGTCATCCGCGACCTCGAAATGCTGCCGCGTGCCTATGCGATTCCGACCCAGTGGCCGACCAACGCCTGGCAGCGCGAAGCCGCGGAAAAGGCCGTCGCGGAACTGCTCGCACCCTACCGTGACCGCATTCTCGATCCGGTCTTCAGCCTGTCGGCGAGCAAGCAGCTATTGCAGAAGAACATCCCGGCAAGCCTGCCGACACCGCTGGCCAATGCCTGCCGCGCCGTGGCGCACCAGGTGGTCGATCTGCTGCAGCTGCCGCTGGACGAGGGGATGCCGCTACCGGGAATCGGCGTACGCGCGGCCAGCGCCAACGAACCGCGCGCGATGGCACGACCGATGGCCGCGGCCGCCTGAGAAAGCCAGGCTTAGCTAGGCCTTCTTGCCCTGTGCGACGAGCAGGGCCTGCGAGCGGTTGCCGACGCCGAGCGCCTTGAAGATCGCCGAGACGTGGATCTTCACCGTGCCCTCGGTGACGTTCAGCAGCTCGCCGATCTCGCGGTTGGTCTTGCCCTCGGCCAGCAATTCGAGCACGCGGGCCTGGCTCTTGGTCAGGCCGAAGCGCTCGGCCACGGTCTTCGCCCGCCGCCGCCGGCCGCTGAGTTCGCGATATTCGGGCGGCAGCCAGATCTCGCCGGCCAGCACCTCGCGCAGGGCGCCGAGCAGGGTGTCCGTGGGACTCGCCTTCGACACGAAGCCCGCCGCCCCTTGGCGGATCGCCTTCATCACCGTATCGGCATCGTCCATCGCCGAGAGGATCACCACCGGAATATGCGGATGGCGCTTGCGGATCACGCCGAGGAAGGCCATCCCGCCGGTGCCCGGCAGCATCAGGTCGAGCAGCAGGAGGTCGAAATCGTCGTTGGCTTCGAGGATGCGCGTCGCATCGTCGGCATCGCGTGCGCCGAGGATTTCAGCCGGGCTGTCCTTCTCTTCGAGCGCCTTGAGCGCCAGCATCAGGCCCTCGCGTACCAGCGCATGATCTTCGATCACCAGAATCCGCACTTCTGTCTCCCCTCTTCGAGTCCGGCTATCATAATGGCTCACCCCCATTCCTGTCGAGCATCGCCATGACAAACGAAACCCGAAACGACCCGATGGATTTCCTCAAGAACATGTGGGGCAACATGGGCTTCAGCCTCCCCGGCATGGTCACCCCGACCCTCGACACCGACGAACTGGGCAAACGCATCGCCGACCTCAAGGCTGTCGAGGGATGGATGAAATCCAATCTCAGCCTGTTGCAGATGAGCATCCAGGCCCTCGAGATGCAGCGTTCGACGCTCGCCGCCTTCCAGCAGATGAGTCAGGCCGCCCAGGGAGAAACCGGCAGCGAACCCGCGCCCAACCCCTTCCTCAACCCGGCCAACTGGTCGATGCCCTGGAACATGATGAGTAGCACCGAAGCGACGGCTGCTACCGCGGGCCCGACCGAAGCGCAGGCCGAACCGGCCGCGTCAGCCGGCAAGAAAGGCAAGCCAAAGGGGTAGGCTCACCATGCCGAGCAGGGTGCTGGCGGAAATCAGCCAGGCCACCCTGGCACCATCTCCCCCCATGCGCTGGGCGAGTATGTAGGCCGACGAAGCGGTGGGCAGGGCCGCAAAGGCCATCACCACGTCGAAATGAATGCCATGCAGTCCGATGGCACGCGCCACCGCCAGCGCGATCAGTGGCATCGCCAGCAGTTTCACCGCCAGCAGCCAGACCGCCGCGCCGCGCCCGCCCGGGCCGAGCGCGCCGCGCAGCTTGAGCGCGGCGCCCACCGCCAGCAGGCCCAGCGCGATCGCGGCCTCTGCCAGGCGGCCGAGGAACTGGCCGACCGGCGCCGGCACGCCGAGGCCGGCGAGGTTCCACAACAGGGCCGCCAGCGTCGCCAGGAACAGCGGATTCTTCGCCAGCTCCCGCCATACCGAGGTCGTCCCGTGGCGGGCCAGCATCCAGACGGCGGCGAGGTTGGCGAAGGGCACCATGCCGCCGGCCAGCAGGCCCATGGCCGCGATGCCGGCCGCACCGTGCAGCTTGGCCGCGACCGCGAGACCGATGTAGGAATTGAAGCGGAAGGCGCACTGGAACTGCGAGGCGAAGGAAATCGGCGTGATCTTCATCAGCGGCCGCGCGACGATCGCCAGCAGCATCGCGCCCGCCATCGCCGCCGCGCCGGTGCCGATCAGGGGCACTGCGGCGAAGGACAACGGCGTCTTCGTGATCGCGTTGAACAGCAGCGCCGGGAAAAGCACGAAATAGACGAGCTTCTCGAGTCCCGTCCAGAAATGGTCGCCCAGCGTCATCCAGCGCCGCAGGCCGTAGCCGAGCAGGATCAGCGCGAAATCTGGAAACAGCGCGAGGGCGGTGTTCACGGGTTCTCAGATCACGCGGGCAGCGCGCAGGCCCACGATCTGCTCGTCCGTGTAGCCCGCGGCACGCAGGATCGCCGTCCCGTCGGCGCCGACTTTTGGAGCGGGCGAACGCACGCCGAAGTCGAGTCCACTCATCTTCAGCGGCGGGGCGAACTGGCGCAAGCCATCCACGTCGGGCAGCATGCCGCGCGCCGCGAGTTGCGGGTGCATCATCGCTTCCTCGAAAGTGAGCACGGGCGTCACGCCGCAGTCGAAGCGTTCGAACAGCGCGTTCCAGTGGGCGAGCGGCCGGCTGGCGAACAGTGCCTCGAGTTCGGCCCGCGTGCGCTCGCCTTCGGCCCCGCGCGCGAGGCCGAAGGGCTCGAGATCAGGACGTTCGATCGCGTTGCAAAACACTCGCCAGAACTTCGTCTCGAGCGCGCCGACCGCCATCCAGCGGTCGTCCTGGGTACGGTAGATGCCGTAGCCGGGCACGCCGCCGTTCAGGTCATCCATGCCGCGCGGCTGCGTCCGGCCGCGCGCCAGCACCGAGAGCAGCCCCGTGTAGGCGTGGGCGAAGGTCGCATCGGTCATCGCGACATCGACGTAGCGTCCCGCCCCGGTCGCCTTCGCACCGATCACCGCGGCGAGGATGCCCATGACGGCCGTCAGCGCGCCGCCGAGCAGGTCGCCGATCTGCAGGTTGGGGATCGCCGGCGGGCCACCTGCCTCGCCGATCTGGTCGAGCACGCCGGCCGTCGCGATGTAGTTGAGGTCGTGGCCGGCGCGGTCCCGCCACGGACCGTCCTGCCCGTAACCCGTGATCGCGCAATAGACGATGCGCGGATTGACCGCCTTCACCGCATCGTAGCCGACGCCAAGCTTGTCGACCACGCCGGGCCGGAAGCTCTCGACGATCACGTCGGCATCGCGGGCGAGGCGCAGGAAGACTTCCACGCCAGCCGGCTGCTTGAGGTCGAGCCGCATGCCGTGCTTGTTCCGGTTCACCACCCGGAAGAAGAAACTGTCCTCGCCCGGCGCCGCGCCGAGTCCCATCGTGCGGGCGTAATCGCCCGCGCCGCCATCCTCGAGCTTGATCACGTCCGCGCCGAGGTCGGCGAGGTGCAGGGTGCAGACGGGACCGGGCAGCAGGCGGGTGAGGTCGAGGACTTTCAGCCCGGCGAGCGGGCCACTGGCGTGGGGTGCGGACATGCGTTGATCCTGTTCTGCCGGACGGGGAGTAAGCTGCGACCGGCGCATTCTAGTGGGAGGCATCGTGAAAACCATCGGCCTGATCGGCGGCATGAGCTGGGAATCGACCCTGCCCTATTACCGCCTCATCAACGAAGGCGTGAAGCAGCGCCTCGGCTGCACCGAGATCGGCCTGCTGATACAGGCCGCCGACGCGCCGGTGCCGCTCTTCGACACGACGGCGCTGCATGCGGCGAGCGCGGTGGAATTCGCACTGGGCGGCACCTAGCCGCGCCATACCGTGCGGCATACGGCGCCTTCGTCCATGTGCGTCCATGTGCGCCGTCCTGCCAGCGCCGACTTTCAGTCGTACTTGCGCTCGTCGCTGATGACCTTGCCGTCGTTCGGCAGCGTGTCGACGAACTGCACTTCGCCGCGCAGCTTGGTCAGTTCGCGCAGGGATTCGGCAAGCTGCGCAAGGTCACCGCGACCTTCGCACAAGAGCATCATCGTATCGACGGCATCCGGATTGGTGACGACCAGCCGCGCCCGGACGATGCCGGGATGGCGCTTGCGCACGGCCTCGACCTGCTCGGGATGAACGAACATGCCCTTGACCTTGGTGGTCTGGTCGGCGCGTCCCATCCAGCCCTTGATACGGGTATTGGTGCGGCCGCACGCCGACCGCCCCGGAAGAATGGCAGACAGGTCGCCGGTGCCGAAGCGGATCAGCGGATAGGTCTGGTTGAAGGTGGTGACGACCACTTCGCCGACCTCGCCTTCGGGCACGGGCTCGCCGGTGCCGGGGCGGACGATTTCGAGGATCACTTCCTCGTCCACGACCATGCCTTGGCGCGCCGACGTCTCGTAGGCGATAACGCCGAGATCGGCCGTCGCGTAGGCCTGATAGCCGGTGATGCCGCGGGCGGCGAAGGCTTCGCGCACCGGCGGCAGGAAAGCCTCGCCCGACACCAGCGCCTTGGTCAGCGACGGAATCTGCACGCCGAGTTCGTCGGCCTTGTCGAGAAGAATCCGCAAAAAGGAGGGCGTCCCCACGTAGCCGTGCGGCTGCAGGTCGGCCATCGCCTGCAACTGCTGCTCGGTCTGGCCGACGCCGCCGGGGAAGACCGTGCAGCCGAGCGCCAGCGCACCGCTCTCCATGATCCAGCCGCCCGGCGTCATGTGATAGGAAAAGCTGTTGTGCACCAGGTCGCCGGCACGGAAACCGGCGGCGAACAGCGCGCGGGCCGTACGCCAGTAATCGGCATTGCGTCCTTCGGGCTCGTAGATCGGGCCGGGCGACGAGAACACGCGGCCCATCTGTCCCCAGCGCGAAGCGACGAGCCCGCCGAAGGGACGGTGCTGTTTCTGCAGCTCGATCAGTTCGTGCTTGCGCACCACGGGTAGCTGCGCCAGTGCCTCGCGCGAAACGACCGCGGCGGTATCGACATCGCGCAGGCGGTCGGCGAACCATGACGCATGGGCCTTGGCATGGGCGATCTGCGCCGGCAGGCGCGCCATGAGATCGCGTTCGCGCGCCGCGGGATCGCGGGTCTCTAAAGTATCGAAATGCGGCGCATCGAAATGTTCGGTCATGCCAGCCAACGTTTTCTTCTGCGGTAATGCTTCACTTCGCGGAAGCTCTTGCGGCCGGCACTCGACAGGCCTAGATAGAACTCCTTCACGTCCTCGTTGTTGCGCAGGTCTTCGGCCTGGCCTTCCATCACGACGCGGCCGTTTTCGAGGATGTAGCCGAAGTCGGCGTAGCGCAGCGCGACCATGGTGTTCTGCTCGGCAAGCAGGAAGCTCACCTTCTCGCGCTGGTTAAGGTCGCGCACGATCTCGAAGATTTCCTCGACGATCTGCGGTGCGAGGCCCATCGAGGGTTCGTCGAGCAGGATCATCTCGGGATTGGCCATCAGCGCGCGGCCGATGGCGGTCATCTGCTGCTCGCCGCCGGAGGTGTAGCCGGCCTGCGAACTGCGCCGCTGCTTGAGGCGCGGGAAATACTGGTAGACCTTCTCGAGGCTCGCCTTCAGCTCGGCGCGCGATTGCGCCTGCGTGTAGGCGCCGGTCAGGAGGTTCTCCTCGACCGTCAGGTGGGCGAAGCAATGACGGCCTTCCATCACCTGGATGACGCCGCCCCGCACCATCTCGTTCGGGGTCATCTGGTCGACGCGCCGGTCCTTGAACTGGATGTCGCCCTTGGTCACCTCGCCGCGCTCGGCGCGCAGCAGGTTGGAAATCGCTTTCAGGGTGGTCGTCTTGCCGGCGCCGTTGGCGCCCAGCAGCGCGACGATCTTGCCCTGCGGCACATCGAGCGACACGCCCTTGAGCACGAGGATGACGTGGTCGTAGATGACTTCGATGTTGTTGATGCTGAGATAGGAACCCATGTCGTCTCTCGGTAAATGAAAGTCGGCGCCGACGGGACGGCGCGCCGTCCCGCCGGCGCCGACTTTTACTGCGTGTGGCCTACTTCTCTTTGCTGCAATCGCGCGGCGTGATGCCCTTTTCCTTCGCGTACTTCGCCGCGTCAGCCTGGAACAGCGGGTGGATCAGCGCCTTGTTGCCTTCGATCCAGTCGGTCAGCGGCGTCCACTTGCTGCCATCCCACTGCTGCAGCTTGACCATGCCCGAGCCCTCGTGGTTGCTGCAGGAGGTCTTCACGGCCGGCAACAGTCCGGTGGCGCCGAGTTCCTTGAGGCGCGCCTCGGTGATGTTCAGGTTCTCGAGGCCCCAGCGCACCTGCTCGGCATTCATCGGCTTGCCCTTGCCGTACTTGGCCTGCGCCGTGCGGATGGCCTCGACCGACAGCACGGCGGCGGACACGCCCCGGTTGTAGAGGATGGTGCCCAGCTTGGTGGTGTCCTTCATGTTGCCCTTGCCGGCCCCATAGACGGTTTTCTCGATGTCGGCGATCAGCGGCACGCCCTTGCCCGAGACGTTCCAGGTCGCGGACATGTAGCCCTTGGCTGCATCGCCGGCCGGGATCACATCTTCCTCGGAACCGGCCCACCAGGAACCGATCATGCGGTCACGCGGGAAGCCCATCTTCTGCGCGGTCTTGATGGCGGTCATGTTCATCACGCCCCAGCCCCACATGATCACGTAGTCGGGCTTCTCCTGGCGGATGCGCTGCCACTGGGCGCCCTGCTCGTTGCCGGGGTGGGCGACGGGGATCTCGACGAGATCGAATTTGTTCAGGCGACCTTCGGCCTGCAGCGCGAGGATCGGCTCCTTGCCATAGGCGGAGTCGTGATAGAGATAGACGATCTTCTTGCCGGCGAGACTGCCGCCGTTCTTGTCCTTGAGGAACTTGATGATCGCCGACGCCTGCATCTGGTAAGTCGTCACCAGCGGGAAGGCCCAGGGGAAGACGGAACCGTCCACCGCGGAAGTCAGGCCGTAGCCCATCATCGCGAGCGGCAGCTGGTCGGCGGCGGTCTTGTCCACCAGCGCGTAGGAGATGCCGGTCGACATGCTGTGGATCGGGCCGGGGTAGGCCTTGGCCTTGGATTTCAGGCGCTCGTAGCACTCCACGCCCTTCGCCGTGTTGTACTCGGTCTCGCACTCTTCCCAGGTGTTCTGCACGCCATCGATGCCGCCCTTCATGTTCACGTAGGACAGGTAGTCGATGAAGCCGCCGTAGAAGGACTGGCCGTTGGCGCCGTAGGGGCCGACGCGGTAGGACGGCATCAGGAAGAACTGCTCGCCGGCTGCCTGGGCGGCGGGGATGGCCGCCGCGAAGCAGGCGGCGGCCACGGAGGTTGCGATGGCAAGTTGCTTGGCTTTTTTAAACATTCACGTCTCCTCTTTGGTTGGTGCAACTTATAAAAATACCTAGTGCGGGAAGGGCCAGAGGCGCAGCTTCTCCTTGCCGATCTGCCATAACCGCGCCAGCCCGTGCGGTTCGACGATCAGGAAGAACATGATCAGCGCGCCGAACACCATGAGCTGGATGTGCGACACGGTAGCACTGTCGAAGGGCAGATGCAGCAGTTCGGCCAGCGCCGGCAGCGAAATGTCGAGGAAGATCGGCAGCAGCAGGATGAAGGCGGCGCCGAGGAAACTGCCGAGGACGCTGCCGACGCCGCCGACGATGATCATGAACAGGATCTTGAACGACAGGTCGAGCGAGAAGCCGTCCGGCTCCACCGAGCCGAGATAACAAAAAGCGTACAGGGCGCCGGCGATGCCGCAATAGAAGGAGCTGACGGCAAAGGCGAGCAGCTTGGTGCGCATCAGGCGGATGCCGATCACCTCGGCCGCCACGTCCATGTCGCGCACGGCCATCCATGCCCGGCCGGTCGTCGAGCGCACCATGTTCTTCGCCAGCAGCGCGAGCACGGAAACGATTGTCAGCACCAGCAGGTAGCGCGACTGCGGCGTATCGAACGTGAAGCCGAGGATCTCGACGTTCGGCACGGAAATCACGCCGGAAGACGAGTTGTTCGACAGGTAGGGGAACTTGGTCAGGCACCAGACGATGAAGAATTGCGCCGCCAGCGTCGCCACCGCGAGGTAGAAGCCCTTGATGCGCAGCGAAGGCAGGCCGAACAGGATGCCGACGCCGGCCGCCGTCAGGCCCGCGAGGATGAAGGACAGCAGCACCGGCATGCCGTCGACGCGCACCTGGAAGTTGTACGCCGCATAGGCGCCCACTGCCATGAAGGCAGCCGAGCCGAGGGACAGCTGGCCGGCGTAGCCGGTCAGGATGTTGAGCCCCAGTGCGGCGAGGGCGAAGATCAGGAAGGGGATCAGGATGGCATTGAACCAGTAGTTGCCCGCCGTCAGAGGTACCACGAGGAAGGCTACGGCGAGCAGCAGACCGATGCCGATCCGGTCCTGGCGGATCGGAAAGATCTGCTGGTCGGCGGCGTAGCTGGTCTTGAACTGGCCTGTTTCTCTATAGATCATCTGTCACACCCGATCGATATGTTTCTCGCCGAACAGCCCTTCGGGCCGCACGAGCAGGAAGAGCAGGGCCATCACGTAAGGGAACCAGCCCTCGATGCCGCCGAAGTTGCCGCCGAACCAGCCGGCCATCACCGGCGGGATGTAGATCTCGGCCAGCTTCTCGGATGCACCGATGATCAGGCCGCCGACGATGGCGCCCGGCACCGAAGTGAAGCCGCCGAGGATCAGCACCGGCAGTGCCTTCAGTGCCGTGAAGGTGAGAGCGAACTGCACGCCGTTGCGCGAGCCCCAGAGCATGCCGGCCACCAGCGCGACGAAGCCGGCCACCGCCCAGACGAGCGCCCAGATGTGCTGCAGCGGGATACCGATCGACAGTGCCGCCTGGTGATCGTCCGCCACGGCGCGCAGCGCGCGGCCGACCCGCGTGTATTGGAAGAACAGCGCCAGCAAGGCGACCAGTCCGAGTGCGAGCCCGGCGGCCGTGAGATCGAAGCTGCTGATCACCATGTTGTGCTGGTCGAGAATCCAGCCGATCGGTTCATCGACCAGCCCGATGTCGAGTGCGCGGACCTCGTTGCCCCAGATCAGCGGCGCCAGTCCCTCGATGAAGAAGGCCAGGCCGATGGTCGCCATGAACAGGGCGATCGGCGCCTGGTTCACCATCTTGCGCAGGACGAACTTTTCGGTGGCGATACCGAGCAGCGTCATGATGACGAAGGCGAGGATGAAGGCCAGCCAGAGCGGCGCCCCCATGCCCATGACGCCGACCAGCGACAGTGCGGCGAAATAGACCATCGCGCCCTGCGCGAAGTTGAACACGCCGGAGGCCTTGAAGATCAGCACGAAACCGAGCGCCACGAGCGAGTACATCACGCCCGAGAGCAGGCCGCCGATCAGGACTTCGAAGAAGAATTGCATTGCTCTGGTCCTCTCAGTGCTGCGTGCCGAGGTAGGCCGCGATGACTTCGGGATTGTTCTTGACCTCGTCGGGCTCGCCGTCGCCGATCTTCTTGCCGTAGTCGAGCACGACCACGCGGTCGGAGATGTCCATCACCACGCCCATGTCGTGCTCGATCAGCACGATGGTGGTGCCGAACTGGTCGTTCACGTCGAGGATGAAGCGGCACATGTCCTGCTTCTCCTCCACGTTCATGCCGGCCATCGGCTCGTCGAGCAGCAGTATCGACGGCTCGGCGGCGAGTGCGCGGCCGAGCTCGACGCGCTTCTGCAATCCGTAGGGCAGGCGTCCGACCGGCGTCTTGCGGATATGTTCGATCTCGAGGAAATCGATCACCTCCTCCACCTTGCGGCGATGCTCGAGTTCCTCGCGCCTGGCCGGCCCCCACCACAAGGCATGCTGGAGGAAGTTGCTCTTCATCTTCAGGTTGCGGCCCGTCATCAGGTTGTCCAGCACGCTCATGCCCTTGAACAGCGCGATGTTCTGGAAGGTGCGCGCGAAGCCCGCCGCTGCGGCTTCGTGCGTATCCATGTCCTTGCGATGTTCGCCGCGGAAGATGATCTCGCCTTCCTGCGGATGATAGACGCCGTTGATGACGTTGAGCATCGAGCTCTTGCCCGCGCCGTTCGGGCCGATGATGGCGCGGATCTCGTGTTCGCGCACATTGAACGAGATGTCGGTCAGCGCCTTGACGCCGCCGAAACGCAGCGAAATGTTCTTGAGGTCGAGAATGATCTCGCCGATCTGTCGTGCCATCAGGCGGCCCTCCCCTGCGTGACCGGGAATGTCTTC
The DNA here is from genome assembly GCA_034004665.1 of Rhodocyclaceae bacterium. Lineage (GTDB taxonomy): Bacteria > Pseudomonadota > Gammaproteobacteria > Burkholderiales > Rhodocyclaceae > Sulfuricystis. The sequence goes on from JAVEWF010000042.1 coordinate 10,931, forward strand.
ACATCGCGGATGACGAGATCGGCAGCGACCTTGCCCTTGCGACCGTCCTCGAACTTCACCTCGGTCTCGATGAACTGCGAGGCCTTGCCGCCATACAGGGCATCGATCAGCACGGCATACTTCTCGGCGATGAAGCCGCGCCGGACCTTGCGCGTCCGGGTCAGCTCGTCGTCGTCCGGGTCGAGCTCCTTGTGCAGTACGAGAAAGCGGTGGATCTGCGTATCCGCCACCATCGCATCCGCGGCGAGCTCGGCATTCACCTGCTCGACGCATTCCTGGATCAGCTGGTAGACCTCCGGCTTGCAGGCCAGGTCGGTATAGCCGGCGTAGGCGATGCTGCGCCGCTCGGCCCAGTTGCCGACCGCACCCATGTCGATGTTGATGAAGGCGCACACCATGTCGCGATCGTGACCGAAGGCCACCGCCTCCTTGACGAAGGAGAAGAACTTGAGCTTGTTCTCGATGTAGTTCGGCGCGAACATCGCGCCATGGGTGAGCTTGCCGACATCCTTGGCGCGGTCGATGATCTTGAGGTGGCCCTCGGCGTCGAGGAAGCCGGCATCGCCGGTCATGAAATAGCCGTCGGCGTTGATCGATTCCGCCGTCGCGTCCGGCCGCTGGTAGTACTCCTTGAGCAGCATCGGGCCCTTGACGAGGATCTCGCCGTTGTCGGCGATCTTGATCTCGACGCCGGGCGCGGGCAGGCCGACGGAATCGAACTTGATCTGGCGATCGGGCTGCAGGCAGACGTAGGCGCAGGTCTCGGTCTGGCCGTAGAGCTGCTTGAGGTTGATGCCGATCGAGCGGTAGAAGCGGAACAGGTCGGGACCGATCGCCGCGCCGGCGGTGTAGGCCACGCGGATGCGGCTCATGCCCAGCACGTTCTTCAGCGGGCCGAATACCAGCAGGTTGCCCAGCGCGTAAAGCAGCCGGTCCTGCGTGCCGACGGGCTTGCCGTCGAGGATGTCGGAGCCGCAACGCTTCGCCACGTCCATGAAGTAATGGAACATGCGCCGCTTGATCGTGCCCGCGTCTTCCATGCGGATCATCACCTGCGTCAGCATGTTCTCGAACACGCGCGGCGGCGCGAAGTAGAAGGTCGGGCCGATCTCGCGCATGTCGGTCATCACGGTATCGCCGGACTCGGGACAGTTAACCGTGAAGCCGGCCACCAGCGCCTGCGCGTAGGAAAACAGGTTGTCGCCGACCCAGGCCATCGGCAGATAGGACAGCACCTCGTCGTCGCCATTCAGGCCGTCGAAGCTGCAACCGCCGCGCGCCGCGGAAATCAGTGCGTGATGAGTCTGGCAGACGCCCTTCGGCTTGCCCGTCGTGCCCGAGGTGTACAGCATGATGGCGGTGTCGTGGGGGCGCCCTTGCGCGATTTCCTGGTCGAGGAAATCGTCGTGGTTCGCATCGTGGATGCAGCCGGCGGCGATCACTTCGTCGAGACCGTGGAGGAAGGGCTGCGAGTAGTGGCGCATGCCGCGCGGATCGTCATAGATGATGTGCTGCAGTTCCGGGCACTGTTCCATCACCTCGAGCAGCTTGTCGACCTGCTCCTGGTCCTCGACGATGGCGACGTGGATGCCGGCATCCTGCAGGACGAACGTCATTTCCTGCGCGACGGCATCCTGGTACATCGGTACGGGGATGCCGCCGAGCATCTGCGCGGCGCACATCGCCCAGTAGAGACGCGGCCGGTTGTCGCCGATGATGGCGAGGCGGTCGCCGCGCTTGAAACCGAGCTCGGCCAGCCCGCAGGCCATGCCGCGCACCTCGCGCGCCGCTTCCGCCCAGGTCCAGCTCTGCCAGATGCCGAGATCCTTTTCGCGCACCGCCGGCCGGTCGCCGCGCATGCGCGCGTGCGCCAGCAACAGATGCGGAAAGGTATCCCGGTCGTCGGATGCGGCGCGGGCGGCATCCGTGTGCGCTACGGTCATCAACAGCTCCTCCATCCGGTTTCGTCGTCTCGTGACACGCGCAAAACGTGCATCGATCGCGGTTTGCTCTGCTGCGCCGCAGCAGGCCGGCGTTTCATTGTATCGGTCGGGACGGACTCTAACCCGCATGCCTGCCTATAATTGTCGCGTGCCTGACAATTCCGCCAAACCAGCCGTTCCGCTGCGTTCGCTCGACGAAGCCATCGCGCTGTCGCGCTGGGCGCGCGGACTCGACGCCGCCGATCTGGCGCGGGCCCGCGAAGGCATGGTCGAGCGTCACATTCCCGCCGGTGGATTCATCTGTCGCCAGGGCGAACAGCCTTCGTGCTGGATCGGCGTCATCGAAGGTCTCGCCAAGATGTCCTCCGACTGGGTCACCGGCAAGACGGCGTCCTATGCAGGCATACCTGCCGGCGGCTGGTTCGGCGAAGGCTCGCTGATGAAGCCCGAAACCCGCCGCTACGATGTCATCGCGCTGCGCGACACGCGCGTCGCCTGCATGAAGCGCGACACCTTCCACTGGCTGCTCGACAACAGCATCGCCTTCAACCACGCCATCATCGAGCAGATCAACGAACGGCTCGGACAATTCATCGGCCTGCTCGAATCGGAACGCCTGCATGACACCGACACGCGCGTCGCGCGCAGCCTGTCGATCATGTTCAACCCCGTGCTCTACCCCGGCCAGAACGAGACGCTCGCCATCTCGCAGGAAGAAATCGGCCACCTCGCCGGGGTTTCGCGCCAGCGCGTGAACCGCTCGCTCAAGCTGCTGGAGGATGCCGGCTTCCTGCGCATCGAGTACGGCGGCATCGCCATCCTCGACCTCGACGGCCTGCGCCGCTTCGGCGGATAGACGGCAGGCTAGTGCGCTGCCACGAAGGGCAGCCTGACTTCGAAGATGCTGCCTGCGCCCGGCGTGCTGTTCGCCTCGATCGTGCCGCCCAGCAGGACGACCAGCCGTCGCGTGATGGACAGCCCCAGCCCCGTCCCGCCATGACTGCGTGTCGTCGAGCCGTCCGCCTGCTCGAAAGCGTCGAAGACGCGCGACAACTGCTCCGCCGTCATGCCGATCCCCGTATCGCTGACACGCAGCACCAGATCGCCGTCATCGCGCGCGATCGATACCCGGACCTTGCCGGCCGAAGTGAACTTGAGCGCATTGGAGAGCAGGTTGAGCAGGATCTGCTTGAGCCGCAACGGGTCGCTGAGGCAGCGGGCCGGCATGCCGGGCTGCGTTGTCATCTCGATGGCAATGCCCTTGGCGGCGGCGCGGTCGGCGAGCATGCCGGCCACCTCGCCGCCGAGAGCGGCAAGATCGACCGGAACGGATTCGACGGACATCCTGCCCGCATCGAGCTTCGAGAAATCGAGGATGTCGTTGATGATGCCGAGCAGCAGATTGCCCGATCCGAGGATCTTGTCGAAGATCTCCTCCACCTTCGGATCGCCCGTCACGCGGCGCTTGCCGATATGCGCCATGCCGAGCACACCGTTCAGGGGAGTGCGAATCTCGTGACTCATGTTGGCGAGGAAGTCGCTCTTGACCCGCGCCAGCCGCTCGGCCTCTTCCTTCGCATGCCGCAGCATATCCTCGGCCAGATGCCGCTCGGTGATGTTGCGCACCACGATCACGATCTGCCTGTCATCCAGCGGCAGGTGACGGGCCTCGAAAATCTGGATCCCGTTCGGCATTGCCAGCTCATATTCGATCAACACCATCGACTTGCCGGCCAGCACCTCGGCAATCGCATGCTGCGACTTCGCAGCCACTTCCGGCGGCAGGACGTCCTGCAACCGGCGATCGATGAAGTCTGCCGGCGGCATGTAGAGATCCGTCGCACGGCCCGCCCGATAATCGAGTATCCGGCCATCGCGGGACACACGGAAATACAGGTCCGGCAAGGCGCCGAAGACGGCCTTGAGCTCGGCGGTGCGTTCCGCAATGCGATCCTCGAGTTCGGTATGCAGTTCATCGTAGGCGGACAGCGTCCGGTGCATCGCCCGATTCAGCCGGCCGATCTCGTCGCCGGAGGCGTCCACCGGCAGCGTGGTGGCCTGGCCCGGGACGACGGCGTCGCAGGCATCGGCAAGACTCATCAACCGGCCGGTCAATCGCCCGGCGGCTCGCCGGGCGACCAGCCAGATCGCGACGCTCAGCAGCAAGCCCAGCAACAGATGGATCGCCACCTGGGCAAGCAGGGCCCAGAGCCATTCCTGCTCCGTCGTCGCATACTCGATTGCCAGGTCGATGCCCGCCATGCTCTGCGGCAATCGCACCGGCTGACGAACCGGCTGATAGGTCGCCACCCCCTCGGCATTGTCGGCGATGATCCGGTCGCCTGCCAGCAGCTTCAGGCTATGGACGTCTCCGAGCCCTTCGGTCAACGGGGCATGGAGATGAGAAAAATCGCTGAGGGACATCAGCACGCCGATCGGTTCCCGCGTATAGGTGTAGATGATCGGGTAGCCGGTCAGCAGACGGGTCTGCCGGCCGGACGTCACCATCCTGCTCTGCGCCTTGCTGGCGGCAATGACTTCGCGCGCCAACCGGGTCACCGCTGTCTGATCGACCTCCGCCTTCAGATCGCTGCCGAACAGGCTGCGCGCGCGGTAATCGAGCAGCAGCAGCCGGTATCCGGGCAGCGCCTTTTGCTGATCGTTCAGGAAGGGGCGGAGGTAGGCTTCCCGGCCATAGGAATCGCTGATCGCCGTCCATAGCAGGGTGCTTTGCGCGATCGCGCGCAACGCCGACTGGTGCGCTTCGATCCGACCTTCCAGCTGCGTGGCGAACAGCTGCGCCGTCTGCCGGTGGCTGGCCAGTTCGGCGCGAGGAATGGCCTGCAGGGAGAAGAACAGCGACAGGCCTCCGCTCAGCAACATCGCCGCCATGCCGACGAGGAACGCGCTGACGCCAATGCGCCGGCGCAGCGACAGATCCGGATCCAGCCAATGGCGGGACAGATTGTTCATGGCAGCTCAGCGCGCCTTGCGGCGCTCGATCGGAATCAATCGATCACCCGATGCATAACGTGCCATGAAGACCTGCCCGGCCGAGAGCGCATCATGGTCATCCGGGGTAAAAGGCCGCACATAGCGGCGCACCAGCCCCTGATGGGATCCCAGCTGCTCCAGCGCATCCCGTACCCGGCCACGATCGGTGCTGCCCGCCTTGCTGATCGCCAGCGCGACGAGATGGACGAGATCGTAGGCATGGGCGACGCCGACCGGGCCCTTGACGTTTTCGGCATGATCGATGCCGTACTTGTGCCTGAGCGCCGCCAGCACCCGCCGCGCGGTCGCCGAATCGTCTCCGACGAAACTGTAGGACTGGACGACGGCGATATTCACCTGCTCGAGCGCCGGCCCGCTCATCTCGGTGAACATCCCGCCCGTGATGCCCCAGTGCGAAACGATGGGAACGCGCTTATCCCGGGACAGCTCGGCCATCTCGCGCACGAAGAGCGAACCTTCCACTTCGTTGGCGACGAGGACGATGGCCCCCGCCCCGGCAGCGAGCAGCTCCTGCAGCTGCGGCTTCAGGGTCGCATCGCCCCAGTTGTACCAACGCTCGTCCACGATGGTCATTCCCAGCGCCGGAGTGCTGTTGCGCAGCGACGCACTGTTGCTGCGGCCCCAGACGGTATTCGGCACCAGAACGCCCACCTTGCGCACCTTCAGCACATCGCGGGCATACCTCAACATCACCGGTGCGGCCCAGGCATCCTTCATGGAAAGGCGAAACGACCAGCTCGGCCGGCGGTCGTGATCGGTGATCGAATTGGCCGAACTCCAGGTCGCAAAAACGGGAATGCCCAGCTCGTGCGCCACCGGCAGCCACTCCTGGATTACCGGGCTGAACTTGCCGCCGAAAACCCCGACCAGATCGGGCATTCCCGCGAGCTCGCGCAGGTTGTCGACACCGATGGCAGGAATGGAGCGGTTGTCGCGCACCACCAGTTCGAGCTTGCGTCCGCCCAGCAGGCCACCCGCCGCATTGATCTCGTCGATGGCGATTTCCATCCCCTGCCTTATCGACTGCGCCGAGGTACTCGTCTTGTGGCCAAACTCGGCATCCAGCCCCAGCAGGATCGGATCGGCGGCGCTGGCAAACCCTCCCGCCAGCCAGAAGGCGGCCGCCATCCACGTCGCAAACCGGCCGCACCACCTTTTCGTCGCCCGCATGGAACCTCCCCGTTCTCTTTTATCATTATAGGAGCCGTCCGATACTCCGGCGGTCGCCACGATGCCCGTGGTCACCCTTTACCGCGCCGTCCCGCCAGCGCCGACTTTCATGACCGTCCGCCGCATCGAACTTCTCGCCCCCGCCCGTACCGCCGTGATCGGCCGCCAGGCCATCCTCCATGGTGCCGATGCCGTCTACATCGGCGGGCCGGCCTTCGGCGCGCGCGACAAGGCCGGCAACGACATCGCCGACATCGCAGCACTCGTCGAGTTCGCGCATCGTTTCCATGCGCGCATCTACGTCACGCTGAACACGATCCTGTCCGACGCCGAACTCGAGCCCGCCCGCCGCCTCGCGCAGCAATGCTGGGATGCCGGCGTCGACGCGCTGATCGTGCAGGACATGGGCCTCCTCGAGCTGGACCTGCCGCCCATCGACCTGCACGCCTCGACGCAATGCGACATCCGCACGCCGGCCAAGGCGCGCTTCCTGGCCGATGCCGGTTTTTCACAACTCGTTCTCGCCCGCGAGCTTTCCCTCAAGGACATCGCAGCGGTACGCACCGCGCTGCCGGACGACATCGTCATCGAACACTTCGTGCATGGTGCGCTGTGCGTCGCCTTTTCCGGCCAGTGCTATATCAGCCACGCCCAGACCGGCCGCAGCGCCAACCGCGGCGACTGTTCGCAGGCCTGCCGGCTCCCCTTCACCTTGCAGGACCCACAGGGACGCGTCGTCGCTTTCGAGAAGCACCTCCTGTCCGTGAAGGACAACAACCAGAGCGCCAACCTGCTGCCGCTGATCGAAGCCGGCGTGCAGAGCTTCAAGATCGAAGGCCGCTACAAGGATGCCGGCTATGTCAAGAACGTGACCGCCCACTACCGCCGGCTGCTCGACGCGATCTTCGAGCAGCATCCGGACCTGTCGCCGTCATCGAGCGGCCGCGTGACGCTGGGATTCATGCCGGACCCGGACAAGACCTTCCACCGCGGCGCCACCGACTACTTCACGCACGGCCGCAACGCCGACCCGGCGCACATCGCCGCCTTCGACACGCCGGCCTTCGTCGGCCTGCCGCTCGGCAAGGTGACGCAGGTCGGCGCCGACAGCTTCGATGTCGAGACGGAAAAATCGCTGGCCAACGGCGACGGCCTGTCGTGGCTGCACAAGCGCGCCGCCGTCGGCACGCAGGCGAACCGCGTCGATAAGATCGCCAACGACACCTGGCGCGTCTGGCCCAACGATCCGGTGGACAAGCTCGCCGGCCTGCGCCCCGGCCTCTATCTCAACCGCAACCGCGACCAGGCCTGGGAGCAGGCGTTGACGAAGGAATCCGCCGCGCGGCGCATCGCCGTCGACGCGTGCCTCGCCGAAACCGACGACGGCTTTGCGCTGACGCTGACCGACGCGGACGGCATCGCCGCCACGGCGCGCATCGCGCTGGCGAAGCAGCCGGCGCAGAACGCCGATGCCCCGGACAAGGTAGAGGAGCAACTGCGCCGTCTCGGCAGCACCGACTTTTCGCTGCGCGCCTGCCGCATCGACTGGACGCAGCCGTGGTTCGTGCCGAGTTCCGCCGCCAACGCGCTGCGCCGCGACGCAGTCGCCGCGCTGGCGGCGGCACGCTGCGCAGCCTTCCGGCGCCCCTTGCGCCGCCCCGCCGTCGCATCGCCGACGCCCTATCCGGAAGAGACTCTTTCCTACCTCGCCAACGTCTTCAACGCCGCCGCGCGCCGCTTCTACGAGAAGCACGGCGTGCGGTTGATTGCCGCTGCCTACGAGGCCCACGCGGAAACCGGCGAGGTCTCGCTGATGATCACCAAGCATTGCCTGCGCCACGCCTTCAACCTCTGCCCGCACCAGGCCAAGGGCATCACCGGCGTGCAGGGGCAGGTGCGCGCCGAGCCGATGACGCTGGTCAATGGCAATGAACGCCTGACGCTGACCTTCGATTGCCGCGCCTGCGAGATGCATGTCATGGGCCGGATGCGGCCGCAGATTCTCGCCTCGCCCCCGCCGGGCTGAACCACACTTCAGGGGGCAGGCGAAAAGCCCACGGCCGAGTCGACGAAGCGGAACAGCAGCGTCGGCGGGTTCCAGCCGGGGGCCTTGCGCAGCACCTTCTTCACCGAATCGTTGAGCTGGACCTCGACCCGCCAGTGCTCGGGGAATGTCCGGTCCCAGCGCGGGAGGATCTGCCTTATGTATTCGAGTTCATGATCCTCGCGACGAATCACGCCCATGGTTTCGAGCAGTGTCAGCTTCGGCCAGTGTTCGCCGCCGGGGCGGCCGTAGGTGACGATGCCCATGAAGCGCTGGAAATCCGGGTAGAACGGATCGGACGGATCGACCAGCTTGCCGTTCGAGTAGATGGCGTCCATGAAGTAGGTCACCGTGAGCTTGCGCGGCGGGTACTTCTTCGCCCACTGGTAGAGCACGTCGTGCAGCGTCGCCGACATGCACATCTCGAGGTGGCCGCCGACGATGTAGAGATGACTGGACGGCACGTCGAAGTAGATCTCGCCGCCCTGTGAATGCACCCAGTAGTCGGGCGCGCAATCCTCCATGAAGTAGAACTGCTCCGGCGTGTCGTCCTGCAGGTAGATGACCGGGATGCGATTCGCCTTGGCGAAGCGCACGGCTTCGTCGACCCCGCGCTTGGTCGAGAAGCGTGCGTCGTGCGTCGAGGTCGCATGGGTGACGATCATTACCGCGTCGCCCCCAAGCTTCACCTCGGAGGGTGTCGCGAACGCGTGGGGCGGGCAGACGGCCTGCGAAGGCAGGGACAGCAGGGCCAGGCAGAAGGCGATCAGGAAGCGGGGCTTCATGGGCCGCGGATTCTAGTGAAGCCCGGCGGTCCGGCGCTTCCGGAAATCATTTGTTACATACGCCGTCCCAGCGGCGCCGACTTTTGCCGATGAATCAGCCCCCGAAGCTCTCCGGCATCTTCACCGCGACGACCTCGCCGGTCGCCGTCGCCACGCCGCCGGCGTAAACGGTCGCCTCGACGACGACCTTCTTTTCCTTGAGCTCCTTGACGCGGCCGCGAATCTCCAGCGGGCCGAGCGGCGTGGGCTTGAGGAAGTTGACGTGCAGCGCACCGGTGACGAAGCGCAGCGCCGGGGCTGAACCCATCTCGCGCCCCGCCGCCCGGTAGGCCGCCGCCGAAGCGGTGCCGGTGCCGTGGCAGTCGATCAGCGAGGCGATCAGCCCGCCATAGACGTAGCCGGGAATCGCGGTGTGGTACGGCTCCGGCGTGAAGCGCGTCACCGTCTCCTCGCCGTCCCAGAATGTCTTGATCTGGTGGCCGTGGTCGTTGAGCGCGCCACAGCCGTAGCAGTGGGCGACGTTCTCGGGGTAGTAGTCCTGAAAGGCTTTCATCACATGCTTCTCCTGTATTGCCCGCCGACCTCGTAGAGGGCGCCGGAAATCTGGCCGAGCGAACAGACGCGCACGGCATCCACCAGCACGGCGAAGACGTTGCCGTTGTCGATCACGGTCTGCTTGAGTTTCGCCAGCATCGGGCCGCTCTCCGCCGCGTTGCGGGACTGGAAATCGCGCAGGCGCCGGATCTGCGAGCGCTTCTCCTCTTCGGTGGAGCGCGCCAGCTCGACATGCTGCACCGCGTCGCCCTGCGGGTTGCGGAAGGTATTCACGCCGATGATCGGGTGCGAGCCGTCGTGCTTCCTGTGCTCGTAGTAAAGCGACTCTTCCTGGATCTTGCCGCGCTGGTAGCCGGTCTCCATGGCGCCGAGCACGCCGCCGCGGTCGGCGATCGCCTCGAATTCCTTGAGCACGGCTTCCTCGACCAGATCCGTCAATTCGTCGATGACGAAGGCGCCCTGGTTGGGGTTCTCGTTCTTCGCCAGGCCCCATTCGCGGTTGATGACGAGCTGGATCGCCATGGCGCGGCGCACCGATTCGTCGGTGGGCGTGGTGATCGCCTCGTCATAAGCGTTGGTGTGCAGCGAGTTGCAGTTGTCGTAGACGGCAATCAGCGCTTGTAATGTGGTGCGAATGTCGTTGAAGGCCATTTCCTGCGCGTGCAGCGAGCGGCCCGAGGTCTGCACGTGGTACTTGAGTTTCTGCGAGCGCTCGTTGGCGCCGTACTTGTGCTTCATCGCCACGGCCCAGATGCGGCGGGCGACGCGGCCGATCACCGAATATTCGGCATCCATGCCGTTGCTGAAGAAGAAGGAGAGGTTGGGCGCGAAGTCGTCGATGTGCATGCCGCGCGCCAGATAGCTCTCGACGTAGGTGAAGCCGTTGGCGAGCGTGAAGGCGAGCTGGGAAATCGGGTTCGCGCCGGCCTCGGCGATGTGGTAGCCGGAGATCGACACCGAGTAGAAGTTGCGCACCTGGTTGTGCACGAAGAATTCCTGGATGTCGCCCATCATCTTCAGCGCGAACTCGGTGCTGAAGATGCAGGTGTTCTGGCCCTGGTCTTCCTTGAGGATGTCGGCCTGCACGGTGCCGCGCACGCTGGAGAGCACCCATTCGCGAATCTTCTCGGCCTCGTCCTCCGTGG
>JAVEWF010000043.1:0-21462 GCA_034004665.1 Rhodocyclaceae bacterium
CCGTGCCGTGCGCGACGGTGGCCAGCCAGCCGGCATTGCAGTGGGTCATGATCTCGACGCGGCCCTCATGATCCGTTCGCGCGGCGATGGACTGCAGGACCGGCAGGCCGTGCCGGCCGATGGCGGCATTGGCTTCCGCGTCCTCGCGGGCGATGGCGCGGGCCTCGTTCCACGCAGATTCCTGCCGTCCTGCCGGCGCCGACTTTTGCAGCACGGCATTCATGCGGGCCAGCGCCCAGTGCAGGTTGACGGCCGTCGGACGGGTAGCGGCGAGGGTGGTGATAATTTCATCGAGCGGCCGGCTCTCGCTCAAGCCGAGGGCGACGCCGTAAGCCGCGGTGGCACCGATCAGCGGCGCACCGCGCACCTGCATGACGCGGATGGCATGGGCGGCATCGGCCAGCGTGCCGAGCCGGACGAAGGCGGTTTCGTGCGGCAGCTTCGTCTGGTCGAGGATGACGACAGCGCCATCATCCTCGGCAATGGTTTGCAGCGCGCTCAGCTCAGTTTCCCGTGGCAATGTTTGTATTTCTTGCCGCTACCGCAGGGGCACGGGTCGTTGCGGCCGACCTTGGGCAGGGCACGCTCCTGCGGCATCGGCTTCTTTTCCTCGCCAGAGCCGGCCGTGGCGAGGGCTTCCTCGTAGTCGGCGTGGTGATACTGCACGTTCTCGACCTGCGGGTGATGCTGCTCGGCCTCCTCGATCTGGGCTTCGCTGCGGATCTCGACGGTGGCGAGGATGCGCGTGACTTCGTTGCGCACGGTGCCGAGCAGCGCCTCGAAGAGTTCGAAGGCTTCGCGCTTGTATTCCTGCTTCGGGTTCTTCTGCGCGTAGCCGCGCAGGTGGATGCCCTGGCGCAGGTGGTCGAGCGCGGCGAGGTGCTCGCGCCAGTGGGTGTCGAGCGACTGCAGCATGACGCTGCGCTCGAAGCCGCGCCAGGCGGCCAGGTCGACCGTCGCGACCTTCTCGGCATAGATCGCATCGGCGGCATCGAGGATGCGCTTCAGGAGGTCGTCGTCGCCCAGCTTCGGGTCGTCCTTGACCCACTGGGCGAGCGGCTGCTTGAGCGTCAGTTCGGCATTGAGCGCGACTTCGAGGCCGGCGAGGTCCCACTGCTCTTCGACGCTTTCGGCCGGGACGTGCTCGCGGAACAGGTCGTGGATCACGCCCTGGCGCATCGCGGTGATGGTGTCGGCGATGTCGGCGGCGTCGAGCAGTTCGTTGCGCTGCTGGTAGATGACCTTGCGCTGGTCGTTGGCGACGTCGTCGTATTCGAGCAGCTGCTTGCGGATGTCGAAGTTGCGCTGCTCGACCTTGCGCTGCGCCGATTCGAGGGAGCGGCTGACGAGCGGGTGCTCGATCGCCTCGCCCTCGGGCATCTTGAGTCGCACCATGATGCTGTTGAGGCGTTCGCCGGCGAAGATCTTGAGCAGCGGGTCATCGAGCGAGAGATAGAAGCGCGAGGAGCCGGGGTCGCCCTGGCGGCCGGCGCGGCCGCGCAGCTGGTTGTCGATGCGGCGCGACTCGTGGCGCTCGGAACCGATGATGTGCAGGCCGCCGGCCTTGAGCACGCGCTCGTGCAGGGACTCCCACTCGGCGTGCAACGCGGCGATCTTCGCTTCCTTGTCGGCCTCGGCGAGGCTTTCCTCGGCGCGGATCGCCTCGGCCTGCTTCTCGACGTTGCCGCCGAGCACGATGTCGGTGCCGCGGCCGGCCATGTTGGTCGCGATGGTGATCATGCCCGGCCGACCGGCCTGGGCGACGATCTCGGCTTCGCGGGCGTGCTGCTTGGCGTTCAGCACCTGGTGCGGCAGCTTTTCCTGGTTGAGCAGGCCGGACAGCAGCTCGGAATTCTCGATCGACGTCGTGCCGACCAGCACGGGCTGGCCGCGCGTGTGGCAGTCCTTGATGTCGGCGAGGATGGCGAGATACTTCTCCTGCGCCGTGCGGTAGATCTGGTCGTTGCGGTCGTCGCGCACCATCGGCCGGTTGGTCGGGATGACCACCGTCTCGAGGCCGTAGATCTGCTGGAATTCGTAGGCTTCCGTGTCGGCCGTGCCGGTCATGCCGGCCAGCTTGGCGTACATGCGGAAATAGTTCTGGAAAGTGATCGAGGCGAGCGTCTGGTTCTCGGATTGGATCGATACGCCCTCCTTCGCCTCGACGGCCTGGTGCAGGCCGTCGGACCAGCGCCGGCCGGACATCAGGCGGCCGGTGAATTCGTCGACGATGATCACCTCGCCGTTCTGGACGACATAGTGCTGGTCGCGGTGGAACAGGTGATGGGCACGCAGCGCCGCATACAGGTGATGCATCAGCAGGATGTTGCCCGGGTCGTAGAGGCTGCCGCCCTCGGCCAGCAGGCCGATGTTGGCGAGGATCTGTTCGGCCTTCTCGTGGCCCTGCTCGGTGAGCAGCACGGAATGCGCCTTGAGGTCGACGACGAAATCACCGGTGTCCTGCTCCTCGCGGTTTTCCGCGGCGATGCCTTTTTCGAGCAGCGGCGGCACCGCGTTCATCTTGATGTAGAGCTCGGTGTGCTGCTCGGCCTGGCCGGAGATGATCAGCGGCGTGCGCGCCTCGTCGATGAGGATCGAATCCACCTCGTCGACAATCGCGTAATTCAGCTTTCTTTGGACGCGCTCGTTGGCCGCATAGACCATGTTGTCGCGCAGGTAGTCGAAGCCGAATTCGCCGTTGGTGCCGTAGGTGATGTCGGCGGCGTAGGCGGCCTGCTTGTCCGCGTGGCTCATGTGCGGCAGGTTGCAGCCGACCGTCAGCCCGAGGAAGTTGTACAGGCGCCCCATCCAGGCGGCGTCGCGGCTGGCGAGGTAGTCGTTCACCGTGACCACATGCACGCCCTTGCCGGACAGCGCGTTGAGGTAGGCCGGCAGGGTGGCCATGAGGGTCTTGCCCTCGCCGGTGCGCATCTCGGCGATCTTGTTGTCGTTGAGCACCATGCCGCCGATCAACTGGACGTCGAAGTGGCGCATGCCGAGCACGCGGCGCGCCGCCTCGCGCACGGTGGCGAAAGCTTCCGGCAGCAGGCTCTCGAGCGTCTCGCCGTTGGCCACACGGGCCCGGAGGGCCGGGGTCTGCGCGGCGAGATCGGCGTCGGACAGCGCCTGCAGTTGGCTCTCGAGCGCATTGATGCGGGCAATGGTGGATGAGTACTGGCGCAGCAACCGGTCGTTGCGGCTGCCGAAAATCTTCTTCAGAAAACCGGAAATCATGGGGATTCAGCTCGAGAGAGGCCTGGAATAGCGGAAGGACGGGCCACCGCAAAGGGGCGCCGGAAGGGGTGCGATCTTATCACGCGGGACTTGCCCGGCCTTGACCGCGGTCAGGCCGCATCCATCAGGGACGACGGGCGAATTGCAGGGTCTGCGCGGGCTTGCCCTTGTCGAGGAAACGCATGGGATTCTGGGCGGCACCATTGATGCGAACCTCGAAATGCAGATGCGGACCGGTCGAACGGCCGGTCGTGCCGACCGCCGCGATCTGCTGACCCCGCCGGACGATTTCTCCGGCACGGACCGTCAGTGCGGAAGCATGGGCATAGCGCGTGGTCAGGCCGTTGCCATGGTCGATCTCGACCATGTTGCCGTACTGCGGATGCATTTCGGCAGTCTGCACGATGCCGGCGGCGGCCGCGAGGATGGGGGTGCCGACCTCGGCGATGAAGTCGATGCCTTCGTGCATGGCGGTCTGGCCGGTGAAGGGGTCGTTGCGCCAGCCGAAGTTGGACGAGGCGGGCACGCCTTCGGCGACGGGCCGGGCGGTCGGCAGCATGTGCCTGCGGATGCGTTCGTCGAAGAGGCGGCTTTCGAGGGCGGCGAGCGTGTCGCTGCGCACTTCGACCTGGCGGGCGAGTTCGTCGAGCGCCCGCTGCATGTCGAGCGCACCCAGGCTGTCCGGACGCAGCAGCGGCCCGCCCTTGCCGTCGGCCATCGCCGCGGCGACCGGTTTGGGCTGGATGTCCTTCATTTTCACCCCGGCCATGCCGGCAAGGCGCTCGCCCAGCGAATCGAGCTGCATCAACTGCCCCTGCATCTCGCCGAGACGGACGGCCATGGTGGAGAGGTTTTCGCGCACCAGTTCGCGGGTCTTGCCCGCTTCCTCGAGGCTGATCGTGCGCAGCAGTTCCTGCAGGAAAGGCAGGCGGATCTCGGCGGCATGACGCACGGTGATGTAGGAGAACATCGAGGCGAGTGCCAACAGCATGACCAGCAGACCGCCGGCGATGAGCGCCAGATGGCCGCGGGTCAGCGTGATGCTGCGCGCGGTTGCCATGCGGTCGGAGACCAGAATAATATGCACGTCCTACTCCCTCCCTGTCCTGCAGCCGATGCCAACGAACCAGCGGAACCAGCGCGCGCCCGACGCTTCCCGGGCACCCTTCCGCCGCCGTGGCAGCCTGATGGACCACCTTGCCTCCGCCAACGCCTTCGCCCGTCTCTCCGGACAGGCGGAAAAGCTGCGGCATTTGCAAGCCTTGCTCGAAACGGCGCTGCCCGCCTACCTGCTGCCGGGCACCCGTGTCGCGAATCTCAAGCGGGGCAAACTCGTTATCCACGCCGCCAGCGGCGCGGTTGCGGTCAAACTGAGGCAGTTGGCGCCCCGGCTGACTGCAGGTTTTGTTCAACAGGGGCAGGAGGTTACCGCAATCGAAGTACGGGTGCAAGCACACGGCCGCGGCGGCGCCGGGCTCCGCCGGAAGACCGCCAGCACGCTGGGGCCGCGGTCGCGGCAGGCCATCGCATCGCTGGCGGCCGGGCTGGAGGAGGATTCGCCGATCCGCCGGGCGCTGGCGCGCCTGCTGCGCAGCACGGCTAGAGAATGACGATCAGCCGCTCGAAGATCAGCAGGCTGAATAGCGCGAGGATGAAAATCAGCGTGTACTTGGCGATACGCCACGACAGGCCGAGATAACGCCGGTCGCGGGTGAAGAGGTAGGCCAGGATGCCGGCACCGATGGCAATGACGGCGAGCAGCCCGGCGATGCGCAGCAGCAGCATGGCCGGTCAGGCGAACTGCAGGTCCGGATACAGATGCGCGATGCGGGCGGGGGTGGCGGCCGGCACCTCGAAGGTCGCCCACTCCCAGGCCGAGGCATCGGCCAGCAGTTCGCGCAGCAGACGGTTGTTCATGGCATGGCCGGACTTGTGGGCGCTGAACATCGCCAGCAGCGGGGCGCCGGCCAGATACAGGTCGCCCACGGCATCGAGCACCTTGTGGCGCACGAACTCGTCCGGCAGGCGCAGGCCCTCGGCGTTGAGCACGCGGTACTCGTCCATCACGATGGCGTTTTCGAGGCTGCCGCCGAGCGCGAGGCCCTGGGCGCGCATCGCTTCGACGTCCTGTGTGAAGCCGAAGGTACGGGCGCGGGAAATGTCGCGGATGTAGGACTGGTCGGCGAAGTCCACCGCAACCTTGGTACCGGACTTGTCGACGGCGGGATGATTGAAGTGGATCGAGAATTCGAGGCGGAAGCCTTCGTAGGGCGACAGGCGCGCCCACTTGTCGCCCTCCTTCACCTCGATGACCTTCTTCACCCGCAGGAAGCGCTTGGGTACGTTCTGTTCCTCGATGCCGGCCGACTGCAGCAGGAACACGAAGGGCGACGCCGATCCGTCCATGATCGGAATCTCCTCGGCATCGACGTCGATATGCAGGTTGTCGATGCCCAGGCCGGCCAGCGCCGACATCAGGTGTTCGACCGTGCCGAGCTTGGCGCCGTCCTTTTCGAGGCAGGAGGCCATGCGCGTATCGCCGACCGCGTAGGGATCGGCCTTCAGGTCGACGGGGGAATCCAGGTCGACGCGATGGAAGACGATGCCGGTCCCCGGGGCGGCGGGACGCAGCACGAGCGTCACCTTCTGGCCGGAATGCAAACCGACGCCGGTGGCGCGAACGAGGGACTTAAGGGTGCGTTGCTTGAGCATGGCCGCATTTTAGCCCGAAGGATGACGGCAATCGTTTGAATTGACGCGTTTTTCGGCGCCAATAGAAAACGGCGTGCCGCGGCACGCCGTCTTGCCGGCACCGACTTTTTTCAGCCCTTCCTGGTCGGGCAGGTATTGATGCCGAGCAGCGGATAGAGCGCACAGAAGCCGACTGCACCGGTGGCGAGGGGCACGACGCCGATCCAGGCCCAGACCGGGCCACCCATCAGCGCCCAGGCAACCAGGGCCAGGCCGACGACGATGCGGAGGATGCGGTCGATGCCGCCAACATTGAATTTCATGGGATTCTCCTGAAGGGATTGAGTAAGGACATGCCCATTAGAACATTCCCGACCATTCCGGTTCAGTAACTTATGTCACATTCAGCCGCACAGTTTCCGCAAGCCTGAAGGATCGAGTATCTCGATCTGCTCGCGGCCGAGGCGGACCAGCCCCTGTGCGGCGAAGCCCTTGAGCAGGCGGCTGACCATTTCGCGCACGCTGCCGAGTTCGTCGGCCAGCTGCTGATGGGTCACCTGCAGGTGACGCCCCTTGCCGAGCAGCAGGTTGGCGAGCCGCTGGTCCAGCTTGCGGAAAGCGACCTCCTCGACGAGCTGCATGAGCTCGGCGATGCGCTCGGCAAACAGGTGGAAGACGAAATCCCGGAAGGCCGGAACCGCGAGCAGGGCATCGAAGCGGTCGCGCGGCAGCAGCGCGAGGATCGTTTCGCTTTCCGTCACGCCGCGCGCGTTGTAGTCGGTGCGGCCGAGCAGGCAGCTCGAGGTGATGATGCAGCTTTCGCCGGGCAGCACCCGGTAGAGCGGCAGCTCGCGGCCATTCGCCGCCGTCTTGACGACGCGGATGCCGCCGCTCAGTACGAAAGGGAATCCCTGGCAGGACTGGTGCTCGTCGAAGAGGACGGCCCCTGCCGGCACGGTCATTTCCTGCAAGTCCCGCAGCGGCTCGGGCAGGTGTCCCAGTACGGGATAGAGTTCGGTCAGCACGGGCTCAGTCGGCCAGTTCGGCAATCACCGGCGCATGGTCGGAGGGACGCTCCAGCTTGCGTGGTGCCTTGTCGATGCTGCAGGCGCGGCAGCGGCCGGCGAGTTCCGGCGACAGCAGGATGTGGTCGATGCGCAGACCGATGTTGCGGCGGAAGGCCATCATGCGGTAATCCCACCACGAGAAGCTCTTCTCGGGCTGCTCGAAGAGGCGGAAGGCATCCGCGAGTCCGAGCCCGACGAAACGCCGGAAGGCATCACGCTCGGGCTCGCTGCAGAGAATCTGGCCCTGCCAGGCGGCAGGATCATGGACGTCGTGATCCTCCGGCGCGATGTTGAAGTCGCCGAGCAGGGCGAGGCGCGGATGGCGCCGCATTTCCTCCTTGAGCCAATCCGCCAGCGCAACCAGCCATTTGAGTTTGTATTCATACTTGTCCGACCCGACCGCCTGGCCGTTGGGCATGTAGGCGCAGACGAGGCGGACCCCGTCGACCGTCGCCGCGATGATGCGCTTCTGCGGGTCTTCGAAACCCGGCAGGTCGAGCGTGACATCCGCCGGCTCGCTGCGGGCGAGGATCGCCACGCCGTTGTAGGTCTTCTGTCCGTTGTGGAAGGCGCGGTAGCCGGCCGCCTCGAGTGCGGCGAAGGGAAAGCCCTTGTCCTCGGTCTTGGTTTCCTGCAGGCAGAGGGCATCGGGCTGCACGGCCGCCAGCCACTCCAGGACATGGGGCAGCCGGACCTTCAGGGAGTTGACGTTCCAGGTGGCGATCTTCATGGCGGGTATGATACGGAAAAGCACAACCTTCCAAGTTCCGGGAGCCCGCCATGCCCATGCAGCAGAACCGCCGCCAGTTCTGGCGCGCCCATTTCCACTCCCCCGTACAGCTCGCCCTGCACGGCCAGGTGACGGACGCCGAGCTCTACGACATCTCGCTCAAGGGCGCGCTCGTCAAGGTGCCTGCCGGCTGGGCCGGGAAACAGGGCGACCGCTGCCAGTTGCGCCTCAGCCTCGGCACACAGGCGGCGATCAGCATGAGCGCCGACGTGATGCATGTCGCCGGGCAGCGCGTCGGTTTCGAGTGCGAGCGGATCGACCTCGACAGCGTGACGCACCTGCGCCGGTTGGTCGAGCTGAATTCGGGCGACCCCGCCCTGCTCGACCGGGAACTGGCCGCCCTGATCCGCGAAGCGGAAGACTGAAAGCCTACCGGGAGGGCGCCGCAGGATAGCCGGCCGCATCGAGCAGGCCGGCCCAGGCAGCGGCGAGGAATCCCTTGCTGGATTTCTCCCCGACCAGCAGCACCGGCACCATCACATCGCCCCCGCCGAGCCGGTCGCGCAGGGCGATGATTTCCTCGTTGCTGGCGACGGTCTTTTCGTCGAACGGGATGCCGCGGCGATTGAGATAGTCGCGACCGTCCTTGCAGGCCGTCGTGCAGTCGGCCGTTACGTACAGCGTCACCGGGAAGTTTTCGACCGCCTGGCGCATGGCGTGAGACAGCGTCCGGTTCGCTTCGGGCACGGCATACTTGCGTTCCTTCACGTCCCGGGCCGCCTTCGGCGGCGGCCGGTCGCCGTAATGCACCTTGCCATGCTCATCGACCCAGCGATAGGTGCTCTGCGCCTGCACGGCGCCGGCCGCGAACAGGGCGAGTAACAACAGCGACGCTTTCATGGCGGCCTCCCGAATGATGATCAAGCGGTTGCGACCATGCCATTATGGCGCAACAGGGCCTCGGGGTCCGGCGCGCGGCCGCGGAAGGCCTTGAAGGATTCGAGCGCCGGCCGCGCACCGCCGACGGCGAGGATCTCGCGCCAGAAGCGGTTGCCGGTATCGGCATCCAGTACCGTGCCGGCCCGCGGCACGGCCTCCTCGAAGGCGGCATAGGCGTCCGCCGACAGCACTTCGGCCCACTTGTAGCTGTAGTAGCCGGCCGCGTAGCCGCCAGCAAAAATGTGCGAGAAGCTTTGCGGAAAGCGGTTCCAGGTCGGCGGGATCACCACGGCGACTTCGCGCCGCACCTCGTCGAGCAGGGCCATGAAGTCGGGCCGGCCCGATGCGTGCAGCTGCAGGTCGAACAGACCGAACTCGATCTGGCGCAGCGTGAACATGCCGCTCTGGAAATTCTTCGCCGCCACCATCTTGTCGTAGAGGGCACGCGGCAGCGGTTCCGCGGAGTCGACATGGGCCGTCATGCCCGACAGCACGTCCCATTCCCAGCAGAAGTTCTCCATGAACTGCGAGGGCAGTTCGACGGCATCCCATTCGACGCCGTTGATGCCGGAAACGCCGAGTTCGTCCACCTCCGTCAGCAGGTGGTGCAGGCCGTGGCCGGTCTCGTGGAACAGGGTGATCACGTCGTCGTGGCTGAAGGTGGCAGGCCGGTTGCCGACCGGAGCGGGGAAATTGCAGTTGAGATAGGCGACGGGCGTCTGAATGTCGGCGCCGGCGGGACGGTCGAGGCGGCGACGCGTGATCGCGTCGTCCATCCAGGCGCCGCCACGCTTGGTCTCGCGAGCGTAGAGGTCGAGATAGAAGCGGCCGACCTGCGTCCCGTTCCTCACGATGCGGAAGAAGCGGACGTCGGGGTGCCAGGCCGGGGCGCTGTCGGCCTCCAGCGTCACGCCGTAGAGCGACTCGATGACGCGGAACAGCCCGGTCAGCACCTTGTGCTCGGGAAAGTACTGCTTCACCTCGTCGTCGGAAAATGCGTAGCGCGCCTGCTTGAGCCTTTCGGACGCCCAGGCGTAATCCCAGCTTTCAAGTGACGCCAGCCCCAGTTCCTCGCGCGCGAAGGCCTTCAGTTCATCCACGTCACGCAGTGCGAACGGGCGCGCCTTGGCCGCCATGTCGCGCAGGAAGGCGGTCACTTCGGCCGGCGAATCGGCCATCTTTGGCGCCAGCGAGAGATCGGCGTAACTGGGGAAACCCAGCATGGCCGCCTCTTCGGCCCGCAGCGCGAGAATCTTTTCGATCAGCGGCCCGTTGTCCCATTCCGGCTTGCCGAACTCGGCGGCCCGCGTCGCGTAGGCGCGGTACATGCGCTCGCGCAGCGACCGGTCCTCGGCGTATTGCATCACCGGCAGGTAGGACGGGGCTTGCAGGGTGAACTTCCAGCCGGCCCGGCCTTCTTTTTCCGCCGCGGCGCGGGCCGCGGCTTTCGCGTCGTCCGGCAGGCCGGCCAGGCCGGCTTCATCTTCGACCCATTCGGCATGAGCATTGGTGGCGTCGAGCAGGTTTTCGGAGAATTTCGCCGCCAGCGCGGACAGCTCCTCCTGGATCTCCTGGAAGCGCGGCTTTTTCTCCTCCGGCAATTCCGCGCCTGCGAGGCGGAAGTCGCGCAGATCGTTGTCGATGATGCGCCGGCGCGCCGGATTCAGCGTCGCGTACTCCGGGCTGGCCGCCAGCGCCCTGAACTTGTCGAAGAGCGCCAGGTTCTGGCCCAGCTCGGCGTAGTAGCGGCTCACTTCGGGCAGCATGCCGTTGTAGGCATCGCGCCAGGCCGGAACGTCGTTGACCGAATGCAAATGGCCGACGATGCCCCAGGCGCGGGACAGGCGCTCGCCGGCATCGGTCAGCGGCTGGACGAAATCGTTCCACGTGGCCGGGGTTTCGGGATCCGTCAGCCGGGCGACCGTGCGGCGATTCTCGTCAAGCAATTCACGGATGGCCGGTTCGACATGCGCCGGCTCGACGGCATCGAAGCGCGGCAGGCCGCTGAAATCGAGGAGTGGGTTCATGGCATGCACATGGTGATGGCGGGCGATTCTTCAATCGCCCGCCGCAACAACGAACATTAAAGCGCCGTCCCGCCGGCGCCGACTTTTTCAGGCACCCGTCAGGCGGGTCAGCGCCTCGCGGTACTTGGCCGTGGTCTTCTCGATGATCTCGGCAGGCAGCCGCGGGCCGGGCGCCTGCTTGTTCCAGTCCTTGAGCGTCTCGAGATAATCGCGCACGAACTGCTTGTCGAAGCTCGCCGGGCTCTCGCCGACCTTGTAGGTATCGGCCGGCCAGAAGCGCGAGGAATCGGGGGTCAGCACCTCGTCGATCAGATGCAGCGTGCCGGCATCATCGAGGCCGAACTCGAACTTGGTGTCGGCGATGATGATGCCGCGCGTCCGCGCGTAGGCGGCCGCCTCGTTGTAGAGGCGCAGGGCTGCGTCGCGCATCTGGGCGGCAAGCGCCGGGCCGATGGTCTTCTCGACCATCGCGTAGTCGATGTTCTCGTCGTGATCGCCGAGCTCGGCCTTGGTCGAGGGCGTGAACAGCGGCTGGGGCAGTTGCTGGGCCATCTGCAGGCCGGTGGGCAACTCGATGCCGCAGACCTTGCCGGTGACCTTGTAGTCCTTCCAGCCCGACCCGATCAGGTAGCCGCGCACCACCGCCTCGATCGGCAGCGGCTTCAGGCGCTTGACCACGATGGAGCGGCCGCGCACCTGCTCGCGCTCTTCGGGAGCCACCACGGACTCGGGATCGACGCCGGTGATCTGGTTGGGAATGATGTGGCCCAGTTTCTCGAACCAGAAGTTCGCCATGGCCGTCAGCACCTCGCCCTTGCCGGGAATCGGATCGGGCAGGATCACGTCGAAGGCCGACAGGCGGTCGCTGGTGACGATCAGCATCCTGTCTTCGCCGACGGCGTAGTTGTCGCGCACCTTGCCGCGGCCGAGCAGCGGCAGGCTCTTGAGGGTGGACTCGTGCAGGGGAGCGGTCATGGTCGTCGCAGTCGAGTGGATTGTGTCGAAGGCTTTATAAACCAAAACGGCCCCCAGAAAACTGGGGGCCGGAACTTAGAAGTAACTTGGTGCTGCTGGCCGGAATCGAACTGGCGACCTACTGATTACGAATCAGTTGCTCTACCGACTGAGCTACAGCAGCGTCGAGGCGCGCGATTATAGCCAAAAACCCGCTGCGTCTTTATTATCGGGATCAGCCTGCCGTTCGTCATGCGAATCGATCCTTTTGTCGGGATCGCATTGATCGGGATGTACATAGAGATTAGTTTGTCGTTCAACCAACGGGAGAAAACCGTGAAACGAAAACAAAAGGGATTCACGCTGATCGAACTGATGATCGTTGTCGCGATCGTTGGGATTTTGGCATCCATTGCACTGCCTGCATATAACGATTACATCACCCGCGCCCGGATTACCGAGGGAGTAGCCGCGCTTTCCGACATGCGCGTCAAGCTGGAACAATACTTTCAGGACAACCGGACTTATGTCGGTGCATGCACCACCCAGACCACCCCTCCTACCTCCATTGCCCACCTGCCAGGCAACACCGAGTTTTTTCAATATAGCTGCTCCAATCTGGGAGCCACCACTTATACCGTCCAGGCACAAGGAATCAATGCCATGAACGGGTTTGTCTATACGATCGATCAGAACAACGTTCGCACGACGGCTGCGCTGCCGGGCGGCTGGAATGGGGCCGGAAACTCTTGTTGGGTTACCAAAAAATCAGGGGAATGTTGAGCATGTTCAGACATGCCGGCTTCACTGTCATTGAATTGATGATCGCGATCGTACTGTTAGCGATCCTCCTGACGTTGGGAACTCCTGCTTTCAGTATCTATATCAGCAACGTCAAATTGCGCTCGACGGCGGAAACCTTTTTTTCCGGTATCCAGATGGCCCGTAGCGAGGCAATTCGTCGCAATACAAATGTCGATTTCGTGCTTACCAACAACGATGTTTCAGGTACAAATATCAATCCGGCAGCCAGCGCCAATGGCCGAAACTGGCTGGTTCGCACCAGCGACCTGGCAAGTTTCATCGAAAGCAAAACAGGGGCGGAGAGCGGAGGAAGCAGAGCCGACGAAGCAAGTCCGGTACAAGTGACGGGGTCGGTGGCGACGGTAACCTTCAATGGTCTAGGCTCGACAACACTGCCCACTGCTGCAGTGTTCCAATTCACCAACCCGAGCGGTGGCGCATGCACGGCAGACGGCGGCCCAATGCGCTGCCTCAATGTCGTGGTTTCTCCCAGCGGTCAGGCACGCTTGTGCGACCCGGCAGTTACCGCCGCCCAGACAGCGGCAGGAGACACGAGAGGTTGCCTATGAAACCCTCTGTCATGAACAAGCAACGAGGTGTCTTTCTGCTTGAGGCGCTCATCGGCATCGTCATTTTTTCCATCGGCGTATTGACGATGGTCGCCCTGCAAGCCAAGTCGATCGAGATACAAAGCGATACCCAATATCGCATCGAAGCCGCCAACCTCGCCGACCGAATGCTGGGCGAAATCACGGTGGCAGTAGACCGCAGCAGTGCGGCCAACCTGCAGGCCAGCCTGGCCAATTTCGCCCACCGGACCACGACCAACGGTCAATGCGATTTCGGCGGAACTGACTCAGGCGATCCGCTCGTCGTCGCCTGGGTCAACGACATCACTACGAATGCCGCTGCCCGTCTGCCCGGTGCTGCGGCCAATCGACAACAGATTCTGGTCGATACCGGCACATTCAATCAGGTCATGATCACTGTTTGCTGGCAGGCCGCCGCCGACGCAATACCGCGCCGGCATACGCTCGTCACCTACATCAACTGAGCGGACATGCCATGACGCACCTGCCCTCTCGAACATCAGCTGCTCGTAACACCGGTTTTTCCATGGTCGAATTGCTGGTGGGAGTGGCAATCGCCCTAATCGGCATGGTCATCATGTTCCAGGTCATGGAAAACTCCGAGAATCGAAAGCGCACTACTGCATCCGGCAGCGATGCGCAGATCGCCGGGTCCATTGCCATGCATCTTCTCGAACGCGACCTCCGGCTTGCCGGAAACGGTTTCGGCAGCTCCGCCGGCCTCGGATGTACTGTGAATGCCTATGACACCGTGCGTGGTGCCGCATTCACCTTCCCGATGACGCCCATACAGATCGTCGACGGGGGGGGCGGCGCACCGGACCAGTTGATCGTCCTTTACGGCAACTCGCCCGTTGCAGGCACCGGCTACACCTTCAACAATTCGTCGGCGACTACCAAGAAGATGGACACCACGAGCAGCCGTGCCGGCCTGCAGCGAGGTGACTTGTTGTTCGTCGTCGGCACCAGCTGCGGCATGATCGAGGTCACCGACAACACCGATGCAGACCAGCTGACCATCAACCATGTTTCCGGAGCGTACAACGACACACAGGGCGTGGCGACAACATCGCGCTTCAATGCTCCGACCGGATTCACTATCCCCAGCGGCCAGCTGTTCAGCCTCGGTTTTCGTGATGTGCCGCGCCGCAATAGCTGGCAGATTAACAACGGCCGCACCCTGACGGTAACCGACGACCTGCATTTCACCGATGCGTTCGACCAGACGGTCACGCCTGCGGCAGCTGGCGCCGATGGTCAGAACGACTTTCAGGAGGTCGGTGACGGAATCATAGATTTGCAGGCCCAATACGGCCTCGACACTGACGGAGATTTCATGGCGGACACGTGGCAGGTGGCTGCACCGGCAAGCTGGCAGGAGGTCATCGCTGTCCGTATTGCCCTGCTCGCACGCAGCCAGCATTTCGAGAAAATCGCCGTAACGAATGCCGCCCCGGGCTGGGCTGCAGGGAACTTCGTCATGACCAACCTCGACGGCAGCCCGGACAGTACGCCAGGGGATGCCAATGACTGGCGTCACTACCGATACCGCGTTTATCAAACCGCCATTCCCCTGCGCAATGTCATCTGGGGAATCACGCCATGAGACGGACTATCTTTTCCAGAGGGCACAGCAAAACACAGCAGGGGGTGGTGCTTTTCATTTCACTGATTTTGCTGGTTTCACTCACGCTCGCCGGACTGGCACTATTCCGGCAAGTCGGCACCGGGGTATTGGTAGCGCGCAACCTGACCTTCAGCAACATTGCACTAGTCGCCTCGGATCTCGGTATCGAAGCGGCTCGCAACTGGCTGGTCACGAGTGGCGCAAACCTGCAGGTCGGCAATGTCGCCAATGCCTACTATCCCGCCTGGTGCAACATCAACCTGGACGTAAACGGGAACCCCGATGCCGACGGCAACGGCATCGTCGATGACTGTCAGGCCTCCCCTCCACCCTCCGAATTCGATCCTGTCACCTACAACTGGGCCAACTCGGTGCTCGCCACACCCACCGATACGGACGGCGATGGCACAGGCGACGACGGCAACGGAAATACCGTCCGCTACGTCATCCACAGGCTATGCCGCCTGCCCGGTTCTTTGAGCGGGTCCATCAACATCGGCGGCGCGAACGTTGGCCAGGAATGCGTCAACTTCGGCTCCGCGGCGACCGGCGGCAGCAAGAGCTCTGCAAGCTATGGGGTGCTGGCGCTGAAAAACACCATGCAGCCCTATTTCCGCATCACGGTGCAAACGACCGGGCCGAACAACACCATCGCTTACTCCCAGGTCATCATGTATTGAATCCGGAGGCAGACA
The DNA here is from genome assembly GCA_034004665.1 of Rhodocyclaceae bacterium. GTDB lineage: Bacteria > Pseudomonadota > Gammaproteobacteria > Burkholderiales > Rhodocyclaceae > Sulfuricystis. The sequence continues at coordinate 15,359 of JAVEWF010000043.1, forward strand.
TGTTCAACGCCAACCCGAAACCCCTTTCAGTATCCTTTCTAGCAACGGCCTCTGCCTTGCTTGTGGCTTGGCTTCCTGTCGCGAACGCCCAGATCGACCTTTCCGATGTACCACTGGCCAGCGCATCGACGACTTCCGTCAAGCCGAACATCCTCTACGTGCTTGACGATTCGGGCTCGATGCAGCTCAAGTTCATGCCTGACGGTCTGTCCAATCGTGAGAACCGCATCGGCATGCGTAATTACCGATGCAATCAGGTCTACTACAACCCCGGGGTCCGTTACGTCACGCCCAAGGCCAGCGACGGCAGCGATATCAACAGCGCCTCGCCCACGAGTTTCACCGCCGCCTATAACGAGGGCTTCTGGGATTTCGATGGCAGTTCCAGCAGCACCACAAACCTGAGTACCGGTTTTCGTGCCCATACCGACGACAACCTGAGCTACAGCACCGACAAGAACGATGCCGCACAGCCAGCCTATTACTGGGAGTATCTGGGTACCCAGACGCTGGTTCCATTGACAGGAGATTGTGAAAAAACCCTCAACATGACGACCAGCAATGACGGGACGACTGACAGTACATCTACTGGATATTGTGTCGACGACCCGGCGATAGCGGGTACCGTCGCCGATTACCGCGTCACCAGCACTCCCCCCGTCTGTTCGACGGCGGGATCGAAGCTTTTGTGGAAGAAAGTCATTGTCGGCACCACCTCAGGCGACAACGGCAGCGGGATCGGCCGCGCCGACCTCGACGGCGATGGTGATACCGATGCAGCAGACCGCGACGAGCGGCAGAATTTCGCCAACTGGTACTCCTACTACCGCAACCGCATGAAGATGATGAAGTCCGCTTCCGGACGTGCCTTCGTGCAGCTCAACGACGGCTATCGCATCGGCTTCATCACCATTAACCCGAACAGCCCAGTCACCTCCAGCAAGTTCCTGACAGTCGCCGATTTCGATTCGACCCAGAAAGCCAGCTGGTTCGACAAGCTCTACTCACAAGAATCCAACGGCAGCACGCCATTGCGTCAGGCGCTCTCGCGCGCCGGCCGCTACTTCGCCGGGATGACGAACGGCATCAACAGCGGCATGAGCGGCGATCCGATGCAGTATTCCTGCCAGCAGAACTTCTCGATCCTGACCACCGACGGCTACTGGAACAGCAGCGGGGGCGAGAAGATCGACGGTACGACCGACATGGACAACCAGGACGGCGTGATCTCCGAACTCGATGCCTATCGTCCGAGCGGCAGCAAGTACTACATGTCGCCGCGACCGATCTTCGATGGATCGAGCCAGACCTACGGCTGGTATACGGCCTCCAACCAGTATCGCAACGTTTCCTGCGTGTATGGCACTCAGCCGCAGCAGCGCACAGTGCAATACCAGATCTGTTCGGCAACGACTAACGGTCTTCTTACGCGCACATCGACAAACGCAGGCGCATCGTGGTCGGCCTGGACGACGAACCCAACCGGGATCTGCGAATCCGACAACGTCGGACAGATACGCCGGCAGTGCAGCGGCGGCACGATCACTGCAAAACGTCAGATCTATGACGCGACCAACACCTCTGAAACCGCCACTTATGACCCGTGGGTAGCGACTGGCAGTTGCAGCGAAGACTCCAGCGGCGGCAATCGACGTGAATGCCGTCGTCAAAGCGCCCTCTCCTGTTCGGGCACGTGGTCGAACGCCCAGTGCACCAATACCGACCCCTATACCTCACCGCTATGCCGCTCGAATGCCGGCAGCTGGGCCAACGTCACTTCCTGCACGCCTGCTGGGCAGGATGGCAGCGGAGTCGCCACGGAATGCCAGACCGTCAACATCAACGGCTACAAGACGGAATACCTGCCGACCATCACATCGACGACCTATGTCGGCCCGGGCGGGCCGAGCGGCGGAACGCAGATTCTCAGCGGACCAACGCCTGACACAGGTAGCTGGACGGAACTCGACGGCACCTGCCACGCGAGCGCACCCACCCTGCCAACCAACGGCCCCGTGAGCGGCGCAAGCACGACTCCGCTTCCACCCGGCAGCTGCACGGACTGGCCCTGCGAAATCATCACCAGTGGCGGCGGCGGCGTCTCGGCAAGCGTCAGCAACATCACCGCCGCCACGGACACCGAAGGGAATTGCATACTCACGGCAACCACGTCGTCCGCCCATTCATTCGTCGTCGGCCACAGCGTCAGTCTGTCCGGCCTGTCCTACGGCTACAACAACTTCAGGGAAATCATCGAGGTGCCGGACAACACGCACTTCAAGTACTACGAATCGGCAATCGCCCCCTGTACCGCCCCTGGCGACAAGTCCGGCACCGCCGCATTGAGCGGCGGCAGCAGCAACTCGCTGGCCGACGTCGCCCAGTACTACTACAAGACCGACCTGCGCGGCTCGGGGACCGGTCCCTGCACCGGGGCTCTGGGCGGCACCATCGACGTGTGCGAGAACAATGTGCCGGCCAGCGGCAGCGGCGAGGAGGACGATCGCGTCAACTGGCAGCACATGACTACCTTCACCCTCGGCCTCGGCCTGACCGGTACGGTGACCTATTCGCCGACCTATCTTGCCGACTCTCCGGATAACGTCGTCACCTGGCCCGCGACGAATGGTCAGATCACCGGTCGCCTCGACTTCCAGGACATCCGCCGCGGTACCGCCAACTGGCCGATTCCTCAATCGGATAGCGCGACAGCCCTCGACGACCTGTGGCATGCTGCCGTCAATGGCCGGGGCGAATATTTCAGCGCCAGTGACCCCGACAGCGTCATCAACGGCCTGACCAATGCGCTTTCCGGCATCAGCGCCCGGCTGGCCTCGGCTGCTGCCGCCGCCACATCGAACCTCGAACCCGTGGCGGGCGATAACTTCGCCTACACGGCGCAGTACGTGACCCAGAAGTGGATCGGCGAACTCGAGGCACATGAAATCGACCTCGATACGGGAACTGTTCTGAGCGACGTGGTGTGGTCCGCCAGTGCCAAGCTATCGGCATTGACGAAGAATGTCTGCGACAACCGGAACATCAAGCTGTTCCGCGCCGGTGCCACGGACAACCTGATCGACTTTAAGTGGAACACCAGTGCCTGCGATACCGGCGGCAATCCGACAGGTAGCCCGGTCACGACGCTGAATAGCGCCGAGCAGGCCCATTTCACGGTCAGCGGCACGGATACCTACGGCCAGACGACCGATGAAATCGCATTGTTTAGCCAGTACTCCAACATGAGCGCCAGCCAGAAGGTGGACGCGGCAGGGGCCAACCTGGTGAACTTCCTGCGCGGCCAGCGCAGCAAGGAGGGCTTCGATTCCGGGCCGCCCGCCACCAACGGTACCAGCGACACGAACAAACTCTATCGGGCCCGCGACGCCGTGCTGGGCGACATCATCAATGCCCAGCCGATCTATGTACGCGCCCCCTTCGCCGAATACATCGACGCCACCAACCCGGGTTATGCGGCCTTCAAGTCGGCAAAGCAGAACCGCACGCCGATGGTCTATGTCGCTGCCAACGACGGCATGTTGCACGCCTTCTACGCGGGTACCTCGGTGGTGGACACCCAGGGTGGGACGGAAGCCTGGTCATTCATTCCGACGATGGCCCTGCCCAACCTCTACAAGCTGGCCAGCGAGAATTACGCCAACCAGCATACCTTCACCGTCGATGGCACGCCGGTTGCCGCCGATGTATTCGACAAGGGTGCTTCGGCGGATTGTGCGGCGCCGGTGCCGGCCGATCCCGGCCTGTGCTGGAAAACCATTATGGTCGGCGGCCTCAACAAGGGTGGCGAAGGTTACTACGCGCTCGACATCACCGACCCTGCCAACCCGAAAGGTTTATGGGAGTTCAAGAGGGGCAGTACTTGTATCAGCGTCAACGCCACGACGAAAGTTCCGACCGCTGATGCCTATGACGACTGTCACCTCGGCTACAGCTACAACAAGCCGGTGATCGGCAAGCTCTCCGATGGCACATGGGTGGCCCTCGTCACCTCGGGGTACAACAACGACGACGGGATTGGCTACCTCTACGTGCTGGATGCAGTCAGCGGCAAGATCCTCTACCGCATCGACACAGGGTCCGGCACACCGACCGACCAGAGCGGCCTCAGCCATCTGAGCGCATGGGTGAATAACGCAGCGTTAGACAACATGATCGTGCGAGTCTATGGCGTCGATCTGCTCGGCAACATCTGGCGTTTCGACATCAACGACAACTTCGGAACCAGCGGCCGGGAAGCTATGCTGGTCGCCCAGGTCGTTGATGACAATGGCACCCCACAGCCCATCACGACCAAGCCGGAACTGGCCGAGATCGACAGCAAGCCTTACGTCTATGTGGCGACCGGCCGGTATCTCGGATCCACGGACCTGGCCGATACCCAGAAGCAAACGGTGTGGGCAATCCGTGACAAACTCGAAACCACGCCGACGACCAACCTGCGCATCACGCTCGGCGAGCGCATCATCAACAACGTCGGGAGCGGCACAAGCGCCTACCGGACAGTAACGACCACCTCATGCGATACCGGCGACGGGTGGTTCGCCGACCTGCCGGATAGCGGCGAGCGCGTCAACATCGACATCAAGCTCCAGCTTGGCACATTGATAGTCGCGAGCAACGTGCCTTCCAGCAGTGCCTGCACCATCGGCGGCTATGGATGGCTCAATTTCTTCAACTATCGCTCCGGGTGCGCAGTCGCCAACAGTGAAAACGACAGTGTCGGCGTCCGCTTGGTCGGGGCTTCCGGAACCGAATCACTGGCGGTCGGTACCAACATCGTGCGCCTGCCGAATGGCAAGACCGTGGTGATCGTAACCACCTCGGCGGCCGAGCAACTCACTCTGCAGGCACCGTTTGACGTACCGCCGCCCGTCGGCAAGCGCGTCAGCTGGCGGGAGATCGTCCGGTAGCCCCTGCGATTTTTCCCCTTGCCCGGTCGGTTGGCACGACCGGGCCGCTGAAACGGGATATCGGCCGACTGCTTTTCAGCATGGCCGGATCATTGTTTCTTCATGTATTGCTCGCAATGGTGCCGGTCGAACCGTTCGCAGACCATGCCATTCACTCCGATGTCAAACCACAATTGTTGCTGACAGCCATTCTGGTGGCAGCATCGGTTCCAGATACCCCACAGATTTTCAAGACTGCAGAATCGGGGCCAAAACAGCGTATCGCACCGGTAGGGATGCCGCAGGCAGTTTCCGAACCCGATTCAATTCAGCCGAACAACCCTGTTAATGCTTCACCTGCCTTATCGATAGGCCCATCCATTACCGGTCCACTCGGGCCCTGGTACTACCCGGCCCGTCTCCTGCATCGGAGAGTCACGCCACTCGCCCCGATCAGGCCGACATATCCCGTCGAGGCGGAATCCATCGCGGGCCGTGTTGTGCTCTTATTGTTCGTCAACGAAACAGGGGGGATCGATCGCTATCGGATCGAGGATTCCGAGCCATCCGACATTTTCGAACCCGCAATCGTAGAGGCATTCGTCCGGAAGGGCCGATATGCACCAGGCAGGATTGGCGGTCGTTCCGTCAAAGCCGAGTTGCGAATCGAAGTCAGCTTCCAGCCGGGTATCGAACCGTTGGTAAACATCCAGCTACAGGGGCCGATCCGGCCGCTTCAGAAGTCGGATAATTCACGCGGCAGCGAGAACTGAATTCCCTCCTCCACGCCCGGCAACTGCATTACCGTGCTTCCCGACACTCTTGCAAGGCGTTCTATGACATCCTGCACCAGTTCCTCCGGTGCCGAAGCGCCTGCTGTTACCCCAATACGATGCCGCTCTGCCAGCCACGCAATATCGATCGATTCTGCATCATCGACCAGATAGGCGGGGATGCCGGCATTTCGCGCCACCTCGCGCAACCGGTTCGAATTCGAACTGTTCTGCGAGCCGACGACGATCACCAGATCGCATTGCTGGGATAGCGCCTTCACCGCATCCTGACGATTCTGCGTCGCGTAGCAGATGTCGTCCTTCTTCGGGCCGACGATGTCGGGGAAACGCGCCTTGAGCGCCGCGACAATCGCGGCGGCGTCGTCCACCGACAGCGTGGTCTGCGTGACGTAAGCCAGTG
>JAVEWF010000124.1:0-4382 GCA_034004665.1 Rhodocyclaceae bacterium
TCGTGCCGGTGGTCGATGCCGCCGGGAAGGTGTATGCCGAGGACGATGGCGTACGGCCCGATGCGAGCATGGAGGGGATGGCCAAGCCGAAGCCCTTCTTCGACAGGAAGTACGGCAACATCACCGCCGCCAACAGTTCGCAGATCACTGACGGCGCGGCCTGGGTGCTGCTCGCATCGGAGGCGGCGGTGGCGAAGTGGAAGCTCGACCCGATCGGCCGCATCGTCGACAGCCAGTGGGCGGGACTCGATCCGGCGCAGATGGGCCTCGGCCCCGTGCATGCGACGACGCCGATCCTGCAGCGCCAAGGCCTCCAGCTGTCCGATATCGATTACTGGGAATTGAATGAAGCGTTCGCCGCGCAGGTGCTCGGCTGCCTCGCAGCCTGGCAGTCCGACGACTACTGCCGCGAGGAACTGGGCCTACCGGGCGCGCTCGGCACGATCGACGAAAACCGGCTCAACGTGGACGGCGGTGCGGTGGCCATCGGCCATCCGGTCGGCGCCTCGGGCACACGCATCGTGCTGCACCTGCTCGATGTCCTGCGCCGCAACCGGGCGAAGCGCGGCATCGCGACGATCTGCATCGGCGGCGGCCTCGGCGGCGCGATGCTGGTGGAGGCGCTATGAAGCCGTTGAAGAATTGGCAACTGCAACGGGATGCGGATGGCATCGCCTGGGCGATCCTCGACCGGACGGGCGAGTCGACCAATGCGCTGTCCGCCGAAGTGATGGCCGAACTGGGCGAACTCCTCGACCAGTGCGACCGCGAGCCGCCCAGGGGATTGATCTTCCGCTCGGCCAAGACGGCCGGGTTCATCGCCGGTGCCGACATCACCGAGTTTTCGCTGCTCGACAGCGAGGCGCAAAGCCGGGCGCTCGTGGCGCGCGGCTGGGAGCTGTTCAACCGGCTGGCCGCCGTGCGCTACCCGACGCTGGCGCTGGTGCGCGGCCACTGCCTCGGCGGCGGTCTCGAACTGGCGCTGGCCTGCCGCTATCTGCTGGTGGTGGATGAGTCGGGCACCAAGCTGGGCTTGCCGGAGGTGATGCTCGGCATCTTCCCCGGCTGGGGCGGCATGCTGCGCCTGCCGCAGCGCATCGGACCGGCCGCCGCGCTGGACCTGATGCTGACGGGCAGGACGCTGGATGCGAAGCGGGCGAAGCGCATGGGCCTCGCCGACGACTGTGTGCCGCCGCGCATCATGATGCCGGCGGCGAGGCAATTGGTGGTTTCCGGCCAGCCGCGCCGGCCATTGCCGCTGCTGCAGAGACTGCTCAATGGCCCGCTCAAGGCCGTCGTCGCCAACGGCGCCCGCAAGCAGGTGGCGAAGAAGGCGCGCCCCGAACACTATCCGGCGCCGTACGCGATCATCGACCTCTGGCAAAAGCACAATGGCAATGCGCTGGCCGCGCCGGAGATCATCGACCGCATCGTGCGTTCGCCGACGGCGAAGAACCTCGTGCGCGTCTTTTTCCTGCAGGAGCGGCTGAAGGGCTTCGGCAAAAACTCGGCGTCCGCGGGACGGCGAGTCCATGTGGTTGGCGCCGGCGTGATGGGCGGCGACGTCGCGGCCTGGTGCGCATTGCGCGGCATGACGGTGACCTTGCAGGACCAGAGCGTCGAGCGCATCGCGCCGGCGCTGGCGCGGGCACGCAAGCTGTTCGAAAAGCGCCTGCGCGACCCGCTGCGCGTGCGGGATGCCTGCGACCGGCTGATCCCCGACGTGAATGGTGACGGCGTCACGCATGCCGACGTGGTGATCGAGGCGATCTTCGAGGATGTCGCGGCGAAGCATGCCCTGTTCAGGACGATCGAGCCGCGACTGAAGCCGACGGCGGTGCTGGCGACCAATACCTCCAGCCTTCGCATCGAGGAGCTGCGCACGGCGCTGGCGCAGCCCGAACGGCTGGTCGGCATCCACTTCTTCAATCCCGTGGCGATGATGCCGCTCGTCGAGGTGGTGGCGGCCGAGGGGGCCGATCCGGCCGCCGTGCAGGCGGCCTGCGCGTTCGTCAAGCAGATCGACAAGCTGCCGCTGCCGGTGAAATCGGCCCCGGGCTTCCTCGTCAATGCCGTGCTGGCACCCTACATGCTGGCCGCCATGCGGGCCGTCGATGAAGGCATCGCGCCCGCAGCGGTCGATGAAGCGATGCTCGCCTTCGGCATGCCGATGGGGCCGATCGAACTGGTCGACACGGTCGGCCTCGACATCGCCATGGCGGCAGGCAAACAACTGGCCGGCGGGGCCGAGCCGCCGCGCTGCCTGCTCGACAAGGTGGAGAGGAAGCTGCTGGGCAAGAAGTCCGGCGAGGGCTTCTATCGCTGGCTGGACGGGAAACCGCAGAAAGTCGGCGCTGGCGGGACGGCACCCGACGGACTGACAGAACGCCTGATCGCACCATTGATCGCGGCCGCGCAGCGGCTGGTCGATGAGGGTATCGTGGCGGATGCCGATCTGGCCGATGCCGGCGTGATTTTCGGTACCGGCTTCGCCCCCTTTACCGGCGGGCCGCTGAATTATTCGAAGAACAATGAAAGGAGAAGCGCTTGAACAAGCTGATCGTGAGAAAGGCCGCCGTCCTCGGTGCCGGGGTGATGGGTGCGCAGATCGCCGCGCACCTCGCCAATGCCGACGTGCCGGTCGTGCTGTTCGACCTGCCGGCGAAGGAAGGCGACAGGAACGGCATCGTGACGAAGTCGCTCGATGCCCTGAAGAAGCTCAGTCCGGCACCGCTGGCGTCCAAAAGCAAACTGAAATTCATCGATGCCGCGAACTACGAGGAGCATCTGCCGCTGCTGGCCGGTTGCGACCTGGTGATCGAGGCGATCGCCGAGCGCATGGACTGGAAGAATGACCTGTACGCGAAGATCGCGCCGCACCTCGCACCGGGCGCCATCGTCGCCTCGAATACCTCGGGCCTGTCGATGAACGCGCTGGCGCGGGCGTTGCCCGAGGCATTGCGGCCGAATTTCTGCGGCATCCACTTCTTCAATCCGCCGCGCTACATGCATCTCGTCGAGATCATCGCCACGCACGACACCGCGCCGGCGACGCTCGACGCCCTGGAAACCTGGCTGACCTCGCGCCTCGGCAAGGGCGTGATCCGCGCGCTCGACACGCCGAACTTCGTGGCGAACCGCATCGGCGTGTTCTCCATCCTCGCGGTCATGCACCACACCGCCGCGTTCAAGCTCGGCTTCGACGAGGTCGACGCCCTGACCGGCCCGCAGATCGGCCGGCCCAAGAGCGCCACCTATCGCACGGCGGATGTGGTCGGCCTCGACACGCTGGCGCACGTCGTCAAGACCATGCAGGACACGCTGCCCGGCGATCCCTGGCATGCCCATTTCAAGACGCCGGACTGGCTGGCGGCGCTGATCGCGCAGGGCGCGCTCGGCCAGAAGACCAAGTGCGGCATCTTCCGCAAGCAGGGCAGGGAAATCCAGGTGCTCGACCCGGCGCTCAAGGACTATCGCGCCTCGACGGGCACGGTCGCGGACGAGGTCGCCGCGATCCTGAAGATCAAGTCGCCCGCTGAAAAGTTCGCCGCCCTGCGGGCCTCGGTACATCCGCAGGCGCAGTTCCTCTGGGCGATCTTCCGCGACGTGTTCCACTACTGTGCCGTGCAGCTCGAGCACATCGCCGACAACGCCCGTGATGTCGATTTCGCCATGCGCTGGGGCTTCGGCTGGGCGCAGGGGCCGTTCGAGACCTGGCAGGCCGCCGGCTGGCAGGACATCGCGCAGGCGCTCGCCGCCGATATCGCCGCCGGCAAGGCGATGAGCGATGCGCCGCTGCCGGCCTGGGTGAGCGACGGCCGGACCGGCGTGCATGCGCCGGAAGGTTCGTGGTCGGCGGCGAAGCAGGCGTATGTGCCGCGCTCGACGCTGCCGGTGTATCAGCGGCAACTCTTCCCCGAGCAAATAGTCGGCGCCGGCGGGACGGCACCCGAGCAGGCTGGCGAGACGCTCTACCAGAACGAAGGCGTGCGCCTGTGGCGCCTGCCGGAAGTCGATGCCGGCATCGGCATCCTGTCGGTCACCTCGAAGAACCATACGCTGGGCAACGAGGTGCTCGACGGCATTCTCGCTGCGCTACGACAGGCCGAGACGACGCTCGACGGCGTGGTGATCTGGCATGCCGCGCCCTTCGCGCTGGGGGCGAACCTCAAGCAGGTCAGCGAGGCCTGCGCGGCCGGGCAGTTCGAGCTGCTCGAACAGACGGTCGAGAAATTCCAGCGTACCGCGCAGCTGATCAAGTATGCGCAGGTGCCGGTCGTCGCCGCGGTACAGGGCATGGCGCTGGGCGGCGGCTGCGAGTTCCTGATGCATGCTGCCAGGCGCGTGATGGCGCTCGAAAGCTACGTCGGCCTCGTCGAAGC
>JAVEWF010000125.1:0-4358 GCA_034004665.1 Rhodocyclaceae bacterium
GTGCGTTCACGCAGCCTGGCGGACGCGCTCTGGCATGACGGGCGTGCCCGCCGAGACGGTGAGAATCTCGTAGCCGTCGGCGGTGACCAGCACGGTGTGCTCCCACTGCGCGGACAGGCTGCGATCCTTGGTCACGATGGTCCAGCCGTCCGGCATCTGGCGGATGTCGCGGCGGCCGGCGTTGATCATCGGTTCGATGGTGAAGGTCATGCCGGCTTCCAGCACAAGCCCGGTGCCGGGCTTGCCGTAGTGCAGCACCTGCGGGTCTTCGTGGAAATTGCGGCCGATGCCGTGGCCGCAGAATTCGCGCACCACGCTGAAGCCGTGGTTTTCCGCGAACTGCTGGATCGCGTGCCCGATATCGCCCAGGCGCGCGCCGGGCTTCACCCGAACGATGCCGACCCACATCGCCTCGTAGGTCACCTGGATGAGGCGTTTCGCCTGGATCGAGGCTTCGCCGACCGCGAACATGCGGCTGGTGTCGCCGTGCCAGCCGTCCTTGATCACCGTGATGTCGAGGTTCACGATGTCGCCGCTCTTCAACGTCTTGTCGCCGGGCACGCCGTGGCAGACCTGGTTGTTGACCGAGGTGCAGATCGACTTGGGGTAGGGCGTGTGGCCCGAAGGCGCGTAGTTCAGCGGGGCGGGGATCGTGCCCTGCACGTTCACCATGTAGTCGTGACACAGGCGGTCGATCTCGCCCGTGGTCACGCCCGGCTTGACGAAAGGCGTGATGTAGTCGAGTACTTCGGACGCGAGCCGCCCGGCCGTGCGCATGTTCTCGATGTCGGCGGCGGTTTTGAGGGTGACGGTCATGATGGGAATGGCGCTGTTCTTGCAAAGCCGCATTCTAGCGTCTGCGGCCGCGCCGGTCGCGCGCCTTGAAAAACGGCGGGCACGGCATTAAAATGCCCGGCTGTCCGAAATGGTTCGGACAAATTCGCACACCTGTCGTTAAAGGGTGGCCGCGCGGCGATTGCGTACGGCTGCTGACGGGTGGAGGCTCAACCCTTTAGGAGAAGTTCATGTCCGTCACCATGCGCCAAATGCTGGAAGCCGGTGTCCATTTCGGCCACCAGACCCGCTTCTGGAACCCGAAGATGGCCCCCTTCATCTTCGGTCATCGCAACAAGATTCACATCGTCAACCTGGAAAAATCGCTGCCGATGTTCCAGCAGGCGCAGAAATTCGTGCGTCAGCTTGCCTCCAACAAGGGCACCGTCCTGTTCGTCGGCACCAAGCGCGCCGCCCGCGACATCGTGCGCGAGGAAGCCCAGCGCGCCGGCATGCCCTACGTCGACAACCGCTGGCTGGGCGGCATGCTGACCAACTTCAAGACGGTCAAGCAGTCGATCAAGCGCCTCAACGACCTCGAAGCCCAGATCGCCGAGCCGGGCCGCCTGTCCAAGAAGGAAATCCTGACCGTGCAGCGCGAGGTCGACAAGCTCAACCGCAGCCTGGGCGGCATCCGCGAAATGGGCGGCCTGCCCGACGCCATCTTCATCATCGACGTCGGCTACCAGAAGGGCACCGTCACCGAGGCCAAGAAGCTGGGCATCCCGGTCATCGGCGTGGTCGACACCAACAACAGCCCGGACGGCGTGGACTACGTCGTCCCCGGCAACGACGACTCGGCCCGCGCCATCCGCCTGTACGCGCGCGGCATGGCCGATGCGGTGCTGGAAGGTCGCGCCCAGGTGATCACCGAGATCGTCGGCGGCGAGGAATTCGTCGAGATCGAGGAAGAGGGCGGCGTCGCGGCCGAATAAGCGCGGTCCTGCCGTCCCGCCGGGCGCGCTGCCCGGCGACGCATTCCGGGGAGGGGCGTCTGCCCCTCTTTCCGTATTGAACCGCTGATTCGAACTGAACTTTCGTGGGAGTAGCAAATGGCTGAAATCACCGCAAGCATGGTCAAGGACCTGCGCGAAAAAACCGACGCACCGATGATGGACTGCAAGAAGGCGCTGACCGAAGCCGGCGGCGACATGCAGAAGGCCGAGGAAATCCTGCGCGTGCGCTTCGGCAACAAGGCCGCCAAGAGCGCCGGCCGCGTCGCCGCCGAGGGCGTGGTGACCATCGCCATCGCCGCCGACGGCAAGTCCGCCGCGATGGTCGAGATGAACTGCGAGACCGACTTCGTCACCAAGAACGACGACTTCCTGGCGCTGGCCAACGCGCTGGCCGAGATGGTGCTGACCGACGCGCCGGCCGACGTCGCCGCGCTGTCCGCGATGCCGTATCGCGGCGCCACGGTCGAAGCCTTCCGCACCGAGCTGGTCGGCAAGATCGGCGAAAACATGTCGGTGCGCCGCTTCGTGCGGCTCGACGCCGCCGGCAAGTTTGCCAGCTACATCCACGGCAACCGGATCGGCGTGCTGGTCGACGTCTCCGGCGACGAAGCCATCGCCCGCGACATCGCCATGCACATCGCCGCGTCCAAACCCAAGTCGCTCGACGCTTCGGGCGTGCCGGCCGAACTGATCGAGGCCGAGCGCCGCGTCGCCATCGAAAAGGCGAAGGAGGCCGGCAAGCCCGAAGCCATGCTGGACAAGATCGCCGAAGGCACGGTGCAGAAATTCCTCAAGGAAGTCACCCTGCTGTCGCAGCCCTTCGTCAAGGACGACAAGCAGACCGTGGAACAGGTGTTGAAGGCCAAGGGCGCGCAGTGCCACGGCTTCACGATGTACATCGTCGGCGAAGGCATCGAGAAGAAGGTCACCGATTTCGCTGCCGAGGTGGCGGCCGCCGCCCAGGTCTGAACCGGGAGAGCCGGTATGAGTCGGTCGCGACGCATCCTGCTGAAGCTCTCCGGCGAGGCCCTGATGGGGCCGGACGGCTTTGGCTATCACGCCGGAACCCTGGCCGGTTTCGTCGCCCAGATCCGCGAGGTGACGGAACTCGGCGTGCAGGTCGGCATCGTGGTCGGCGGCGGCAACCTGTTCCGCGGCGCGACCGGCGCGCTGTCGGGCATGAACCGCGCTACGGCGGATGCGATGGGCATGCTCGCCACCGTCATGAACGCGCTGGCGCTGAAGGATGCGCTGGTCCGGGCCGGCGTCCGCGCGCGGGTGCAAACGGCGGTCGCCATCGCGCACGTCGGCGAGCCGTTCGAGCGCGACGCCGCGGTGCGTGAACTGGAAGCCGGCGGCGTGGTCATTTTCGGCGGTGGCACCGGCAACCCCTTCTTCACCACCGATACCGCCGCCGCCCTGCGCGCGGCCGAGATCGACGCGGACCTGTTGCTGAAGGCGACCAAGGTCGACGGCGTGTACACCGCCGATCCGAAGAAGGACCCCGGCGCGCGCCGCTACGACACGCTGCGCTTCGACGAGGCGATCGCGAAGAATCTCGGCGTGCTCGACACCGCTGCCTTCGCGCTGTGCCGTGAGCAGAAACTGCCGCTCGTCGTGTTCAACGTCTTCAAGCCGGGCGCGCTGAAGCGCGTCGTGCTGGGCGAGGACGAAGGCACGCGGGTGACACCCTGAACCGAGGAGTGAACATGGCTGAAACCAGTATCGCCGACATCAAGCAGGCCGTTACGCAGAAAATGAGCAAGTCGCTGGAGGCGTTGAAGAACGACCTCGCCAAGGTGCGCACCGGCCGCGCCCACGCCGGCATTCTCGATCACGTGATGGTCGACTACTACGGCAACCCGACGCCGGTGCCGCAGTTGGCGAACGTCGGGCTGGCGGATGCGCGCACGCTGAACGTGCAGCCGTGGGAGAAGAACATGGTCGGCAAGGTCGAGAAGGCGATCCGCGACTCCGACCTGGGCCTGAATCCGGCGACCCACGGCGACGTGATCCGCGTGCCCATGCCGGCGCTCACCGAGGAACGCCGCAAGGAGCTGATCAAGGTCGTGCGCGGCGAAGCGGAAAACGCGCGCGTCGCCATGCGCAACATCCGTCGCGACGCCAACGCCTCGCTGAAGGAGATGGTCAAGGCCAAGACCGCCACCGAGGACGAGGAACGCCGCACCCAGGACGAGGTGCAGAAGCTCACCGACAAACACATCGGCGAGATCGACAAGCAGTTGGCCGAGAAAGAGAAAGACCTGCTCGCGGTCTGAGCGGCGCGCACGTGTCGAGTCACTCGAAACCGGCGGCGGGCAAGGACGTGCCGCGCCACGTCGCCATCATCATGGACGGCAACGGCCGCTGGGCCAAGCGCCGGCTGCTGCCGCGCGTGGCCGGCCACCGCAAGGGCGTGGAAGCGCTGCGCGGCGTCATCCGCGCCTGCGCCGAGCGCGGCATTTCGCACCTCACCGTGTTCGCCTTCAGCTCCGAGAACTGGCGGCGTCCGCAGGAAGAAGTCACGCTGCTGATGGAACTGTTCATGCGTGCACTGGAAAGCGAGGT
>JAVEWF010000126.1:0-4264 GCA_034004665.1 Rhodocyclaceae bacterium
ACGGCGGTCGGCATGCCGTCCGACGACGACATGGGCAACTCCGAGGTCGGCCACAACGCCATCGGCGCCGGCCAGGTCTACGCGCAGGGGGCCGCGCTGGTGGCCGACGCCATCGCCTCCGGCTCGATCTGGGCCGGGCAGGCCTGGCGCGAGATCGTCGCCGGCGCGAAGGCAGGGCGCGGCGTGATCCACTTCCTCGGCCTGTTTTCCGACGGCAACGTGCATAGCCACATCGACCACCTCAAGGCGCTGGTGGCGCGCGCGAAGGAGGAGGGCATCCACAAGGTGCGCATCCATGTGCTGCTCGACGGGCGCGATGTGCCGGAGACCAGTGCGCTCGACTACGTCGAGCCCTTCGAGGCTTTCCTCGCCGGCCTGAACGACACGCGATTCGATGCGCGCATCGCCTCGGGCGGGGGGCGCCAGGCCATCACGATGGACCGCTATGAGGCCAACTGGGCGATGGTGGCGAAGGGCTGGCGCGTGCATGTGCTCGGCGAGGGCGAGCAATATCCCGATTGCGCCACAGCCATCAAGGCGCTGCGCGACAAGCACCCCGGCACGATCGACCAGGACCTGCCGCCCTTCGTGATCGCTGAGGACGGCAAGCCCGTCGGCACGGTGGAGGATGGCGACGCGGTAGTGTTCTTCAACTTCCGCGGCGATCGCGCCATCGAGATCAGCCGCGCCTTCGAGGAAGTCGGCTTCGACAAGTTCGACCGCGTGCGCTTCCCGAACGTCACCTATGCCGGCATGCTGCAGTACGACGGCGACCTGAAGATTCCCGGGCGCTTTCTCGTCGATCCGCCGGCGATCCGCGACACCACCGGGGAGTGGTTCGCGAAATCCGGCATCCGGCAGTTCGCCTGTTCGGAAACGCAGAAGTTCGGCCACGTCACCTATTTCTGGAACGGCAACCGTTCCGGCAAGTTCGAGGGCGAGACCTGGCAGGAGGTGCCGAGCGACGTGGTGCCCTTCGAGCAGCGTCCATGGATGAAGGCGGCGGAGATCACCGACGCGATGATCGCGGCGCTGCAGAGCGGCCAGTACCGCACGCTGCGCTGCAACTACGCCAACGGCGACATGGTCGGCCACACCGGCAACTTCCGCGCCGCGACGATGGCGATCGAGGCGGTCGACCTGGCGCTGGGACGGCTCCTCGCCGCGATCGATGCGGCCGGCGGCGTGGCGCTGGTGACGGCCGACCATGGCAATGCCGACGAGATGTTCGAGATCGACAAAAAGGCCGGGCAGCCCGCGAAAAATCCCGACGGCAGCTTCAAGGCCAAGACGGCGCATACGCTGAATCCCGTACCGCTGATCCTTTACGACAATGTCAGCGGCGGCAGGCTCGGGCTGAAGCAGACGGAAACCGCCGGTCTGTCGAACATCGCCGCGACCACGGCGAACCTGCTCGGATTCGACAAGCATCCGGCCTGGGACGAAAGCCTGCTGGTCGTGAAGTGAAGTCAGTCGAGCGGCTCGTCGGCCTGCCGCCGCTGATCGGGCCGAATGCGCGGGTGCTGGTCCTCGGTTCATTTCCGTCGGTCGCCTCGCTGGCGGCGCAGCAGTACTACGCGCACCGGCAGAACCAGTTCTGGAAGATCCTCGGCGCGGTACTCGGGCAGCCGCTGTTCGCATTGGACTATGCGGCGAAGCAGGCGGCAGTTATCGCCGCGGGCATCGCAATCTGGGACGTGTATGCCAGTTGCGAGCGGTCCGGCAGCCTCGACAGCGCGATCCGCAACGGAATGCCCAACGATTTCGCCGCCCTGCAAAAGTCGGCGCCGGCGGGACGGCAGGATGGCGGATATCCGGCCTTGCAGCGTGTCCTCTTCAACGGACAGACACCGGGTCGCTTCGCACCGCAACTCGCTGCGCTCGGATTCGAAACTCTGGTGATGCCCTCCACCAGCCCGGTCAATGCAGGCTGGAGCTTCGAGCGCAAGCTGGCGGCGTGGCGGGAGGGACTGTATTTCGGAACGGCGGTGCGGCAATCCTGATCAACTGCCCGCCGGTGGCTGGCCTTGTCTTGTGGACAACCATCTGGCCAGCGTTTTCATCAAGATGGGCAGGTTGATCGGCTTGGTGAGGAAGTCGTCCATGCCGGCCGCCAGGCAATGTTGCTGGTCTTCTTCGAAGGCGCCGGCAGTCAGTGCGATGATCGGCAAGCGCCGTCTGCCCTGTGCGGTTTCCCATTGGCGTATCTGTTCCGTGGCCAGGAATCCGTCCATGACAGGCATCTGACAGTCCATCAGTACCAGATCGAATTCCACGCCTTGCTGAAGAATGTCCAGTGCCTGCCGGCCGTCACCGACACACGTGACGATCGCGTGCTGCTTCTCCAGCATCACCTGGATGACCTTGCGATTGACGGTATTGTCTTCGACGACGAGGACATGCCTTCCGGCGACGGGGTGGTTCTCCGTGGTGGTCGGGGCGGGTTCGGGGTGACCGGACTCATGTGCGTCCATCACGGCATCGACCATGATCCGGAACCAGAAGGTGGAGCCGCGTCCCGGCGTACTATCGACGCCGGCATCCCCGTCCATCGCCTGGGCGAGGCTGCGGACGATCGACAAACCGAGCCCGGTACCGGCAATGTCTCCGGACTGCGCTGTCTCCAGTTGCGAGAACGTCTTGAACAATCGCGCCTGCTGGTCTTCCGGGATGCCTTTGCCGGTGTCGGTGACGGAGAACTCCAGCCGGGTCCGATGTCCTTCCTGGGCGACGCTGCGGGCCTGGATGCGAATGCTGCCGTGCTCCGTGAACTTGATCGCGTTGCTGACCAGGTTCGACACCATCTGCCGCAGGCGGGTGGCGTCGCCACGATAGCGTGCAGCAGCGGGACCGTCCCAGCCAATGGTCAGGTCCAGGCCACGCTGGTGGGCCATTTCCGCAAACAGCGCATGCGTGTCCGCGAGCAACTGGCCCGGTGAAAACACGACAGGTGTCAGGCTGATCCTGCCGGCCTCGATCTTGGAGATGTCGAGAATGTCGTTGAGCAGGGTCAGCAGCGTTTGCCCCGAGTTGAGTATCGTGCGGGCATATTCCTGCCGTTCCGCTTCCTTGAGCGTGGGTGTGAGCAGCATTTGCGCCATGCCGAGAATGCCGTTCATCGGCGTACGGATTTCATGGCTCATGGTTGCGAGGAATTTCGATTTTTCCTGGTTGCTGGCGATGATCGTCTGCTGCTGGCGATCGATGCGCAGCACGAAGAAATAGATCAGGGCGTAGATCGCAGCCATGATGCCGAAGGTGATCAGTGAAATCACCTGGGCGAACTGGTGTGCCGCTTCCAGGGAATGGGTGAGCGGGACACGGATCGAAATCAGGGCCCGGATGCTTTTCGGGTTCTCGAAGAAGCCCCGTTCGCTGCCATAGCGGGCGATCAATTCCGCCGGCGCATCCGCAGGATCTCCGTGGCACTTCAGGCAGCCTTCACTGGAGCGGTCGATGGGAATGACCACGCGCAGTATCTTTTCTCCCGCCTGTTCTACGACCTCGCGCTTCTCCTTGATTTCGCCCCGGTTCATGAGCTTCAGCAAGGCGCTTTCATAATCGTCGGCCTGATTGATGGGGTTGCGCGGGTTGTCGGCCGCGAGTTTGAAGTGGATAGGCGGCAGGCCTGCCTTTTCCCTTTCCTCGGAGAGCAGTTCCTTGATGCTTCGGGCGATGTAGGTGAATGACATCACCTTGGGAGAGAAGTACTCCTTGTAAAGTTTGCCTTCGTTCTGCAGGCGATAGATCTCGGGCCGCTGGATTTCGGCGACGTAGCGATGGACGGCCTTGTGGTTCAGCAGGGTGTCGAAGGCGGCATTTTGTGCTTCGGTAATCGCGTAGCTGTCCATTTTTTCGTGGTACAGAACGACCAGGCCGATATAGGCGACGAGAAACACCGGCAGAAGAACGATCAGCATTTGCCTGTTTTTCGGCAAAACCGGAAACCATGAGCCCGAAGCGCGTTTCATGCCATTTCCTCCCATCTACCCATAGCACTATAGCCATGGAAAAGCAGGAGCAACTTTGCGCTGGATCAAAGACGATAAGCAATCGCTTCCGGTGAGCGCTGCCCGTAGCGGGTGATGCCGGATTCAGGCAGCCTGTGCGAGGTGATGCGCCGCGATTGCCTCGATGGCCCGCTCGATATGGTGGTTCTGCTGCAGTTGCAGCCAGGGCAGGCATTCCGCGAGGTTGAGGGCGATCTCCACCTTGTGCTCGAGGGTGACCGGCTGCTCGCACAGCCGCTGCAGTTCGGCGGCGC
>JAVEWF010000127.1:0-4189 GCA_034004665.1 Rhodocyclaceae bacterium
ACGTCCATGCCGTTGTGCGACAGCACGACGACGACCTGGGCGCCGTTGGCGCGGGCGTCGTCGACCCATTTCTGCATGCCGTCGTCGCGGATGCCGAAGCTCCAGTCGGGCACCATCCAGCGCGGGTTGGCGATCGGCGTGTAGGGGAAGGCCTGGCCGATGACGGCGATCTTCACGCCGTTCTGCTCCTTCATCACGTAGGGCTTGAAGACCTGGTCGCCGAAGTCGTTGGTGATGACGTTCTGCGCGACGAAATCGACGCCGGCGTTCTTGAAGTCCTTGTTGACGATCTCCAGTACCCGCTCGGCGCCGAAGGTCGATTCCCAGTGCGGGGTCATGATGTTCACGCCGAGCTTGATGCAGGCGTCGACCATGTCCTGGGCGTTGGTCCACAGCGAGGTGGCGGAGCCCTGCCAGGTGTCGCCGCCGTCGAGCAGAAATGCGCCGGGGCGCTGCGCGCGCATCCGGTCGACCAGCGTCTTCAGGTGGGCGAAGCCGCCGACCTTGCCGTAGACCTTGGCGGCCTCGGTGAAATCGAGATAGGTGAAAGCGTGCGCTTCGGCGCTGCCGGGCTTGATGCCGTAGACCTTCAGCAGATCCCGTCCGACGATGTGCGGCACCTTGCCGACGGCTTCGCCGACGCCCAGGTTGACGTTGGGCTCGCGGAACCAGACGGGCAGCAACTGGGCGTGGCAGTCGGTGAAATGCAGGAAGGAGACATTGCCGTGGTGCGGCACATCGTAGAAGCTGGCGGGCGCCTTTCCGGCGAGTGCGGACTTGCTGTCCAGCGCCATCCCGGAGGCGGCGGCGACGGCCAGAAGTTGCATGAATTCGCGGCGGTTCATGTGCATGGGCGTATCCTCGGATCAATGGTGATGCGTTGCGGTATTGTCGGCTCGACGCGCAGGCCGCGTAAATAGTAACTCCGGTTCATGCCGACTGGAATGGATGGAAAAACCCGTGCGGCCGGGCTTCTCCGGCCGCAGCGGCGCTTACTTGCGGAAGACTGAGGCCTTCATCGGCAGGCCGTTGGACAGCGCGGAATGAAAGTACTCCAGGTTGTTCATCGTGGCGCTGCCCGGCGCGGGCGGCACGGCGCGAATCTGCCTGAAACAGCCGTCGTAACGCTGCTGCAGCGTCACGAGGGTGTCGCCACCGCGAAACACGGGCCAGTGAACGGCCTGGCCGATCGCCGGCGAAACCAGTTCCGCGCGCAGGCGAACGCCGGCATTCTGCACGTGGCAACTGGCGCAGGCGAAGTTCAACTGGCCCTTGCGCGAGTAGAAGGTTTTCTTGCCGTCTTCGTAGGCGGCCGCAGCCTTCGGCCCTTCGACCTTGACGTTCATGAGCATGCCGTCGGACAGCGTTCGCATGTAGGCGGTGAGCAGGCCCATCGTCTTCATGTCGTCGAGCCTGTAGGCCGCTTCGCCGTTGGCGGTGCGGCAGTCGTTGAGCGCATCCTGCAGGGTCGCGACCCGGCCCCTGGCTTCGTCGAACAGCGGGTAGTTGCCGGCGATCATCCTGCCGCCGTCGGGCAGGCAGTCGGCGTAGGTCCTGCCGTTCGCAAACGGCGTTTCCCACAGCGTGCGGCCCTGCTTGAGCGCGGCCTCGAAAGGCGGGAACGCCATGATCGCGTCGTACTGGGCCTTGCTGTCGGGCTCGAAAGCGAACGCGCCGTAGACGTAGTTTTCGATCTTGATGTTCGGGTATTTGCTCGTGTAGTACTTGACGAGATCCTGCCTGTCCTGTTCGGGCGACGCCTGGACACCGGCCGCACCGAGGACGATTCCCAGACCGGCCATCCCCGTCAGCCATTTCACGATTCCTTGTTTCATGCGGTCCGCCTGCCTCCTGAAATTTTCTGCTGATCGCAAAGGGCTGCATTTCTTGCAGCTATCGATATTGGATATACAGGAATTGAAGGTTTCAAGATGCCAATTGAAAAATACAAATAAAAACACCGGCGTTGCAGCCGGTGTTTTCGTGATGGCGATGCTGAACGCGGGGCCGCTTACTTGTTGACGGGCGACTCCGGGTCGAACAGATAGGCCATGATGTCGGCAATCTGCTGCTGGTTCACAACGCCGTTGGCACCCATGCGCGGCATGCTGGTACAGGCGAAATACGTATTCGCGTTGTAGATGACGTCGTAGGTGTATTTCAGCATGTCCGGACTGCTGCCGCGGTTCTTGCCGTAGCCGGTCAGGCTCGGGCCGATGGTGCCGCCGGTGCGGTCGGTGGCCATCTGGTGGCAGTTGTAGCAGTTGCCGCCGGGCTCTCTTGAACCATGTACGTCCGGCTTGTGGGCGGTGCGGAAACCGAAGCCCGACCAGGCCAGTTCCCGGCCCTTCTTCCAGTTGCCGAGCTTGATGCCGCCTTCAGGGTACTTGATGGAGGCGGCGGCCAGCGCCATGACTTTTTCGCGGTCCTTGTCGCTCAGTTCCTGGCCTTTCATCAGGGAGCAGGTTTTCTGAATCTCGTCCTGGGTCAGGCGGGCGCGACCGTTGGTGCCTTCCTGGGTCGGCTGGTCGAGATCGTAGCTGCCGGATTCGAAGATCAGGTACTCGGCCAGCGCTTTCGGGGTCATGGCGGTGTAATCGACCGCCTTGGCCTTGGCCGCGGGCGCGGTCAGGGTCGCAGCTGCGGCCGGGACGGGCTTGTCGGCCTCGGTTTTGCCGGCGTTGGTAGCGGAGCAGCCGCCGGCGGTCAGAAGCAGGGCGGTCGCGGCGGTAACGGCTGCGGCAATGGAGGTTTTCTTGAGCATTTAGGATTCTCCTCGTGAGTCGGCGATCAGCGCTTGAAGTCGGGCAGGATGGCCGGTGCGCCGCGCGCAGCGTCGGTCCAGAACGAAATCAGTGCGACCGAGGCGTCGGAGCCATTCTTCATGTTGGGATAGCGCATCTGCCACAGGCATTCGATCAGGCGGTGCTGGCTGCTGCGGACATTGTCCTGGCTGACCCGATACGCCGGCCAGGAGATCGCCTTGGTCCACTCGTCCGGCTTGTAGACGTTGGGCAGCACCGAGGCGCGGATGCGCGCACCTTCGTTCGTGTGGCAGGTCACGCAGCCGAAATCCATGATGCCGGAACGGCGATAGAACATGACCTCGCCGGCGTCGCGCATGGCTTTTTCCAGCGGATGGTTCAGCGGCGGATTCCAGGGCATGCCGTTGGACTTGCTGGCGATGTAGGTCTGCAGCTTCATGACGTCGCTGCCGGAACCGTGCTTCACCTTGACCGCGGGGTCGTTGTCGGTGAAGCCCTGCAGCGTCTTCATGCAGTACGCCAGCCGGCTGTCCAGGTCCATGACCTTGCCGGCGTCGGCGAAGTAGCGCGGCAGTTCGACGTAGGCGCCTTCCAGTACGCCCGGGCCCTTGCCGAAATCGCATTTTTCCAGGGAGGCGTTCTTCGGCCCGCGCGGCGTCTTGAACAGGACTTCGCCTTGTTCCTCGAGATCGTAGGCCGGGTTGTCCGGCATCATCATGCGGTTCTGCGGGCTCTGGACCAGATACGGGGCGTTGTTGGTTTTCTTGGCAAGCGCGTCAAGGATGTCTTCGGGCGCCTGGGCGCCCATGACGATGGCGGCCGTAGCGGTGACGGCCAGCGTACGCAAGGCTATTTTGAACATGCACACCTCCACTAATTATTCAAATGACAATGACGAAAACGACACCATATGCATCCACGGTAGCCAGAGGTTCGCCAGGCAGGGCGAAGGATGAACCGTGGGTGTATAGCGATGATAGAGCCGTTTGAGCGGAATATTTTTATTATTGGTTTTTATTATTTGTGTGGAATGCCGTTTTTCCTGGCCTTGCCGGTCAGGAATGCGGCTCCCTCTGCTTGCGAATTCTGCGTCCCAAGCAAAAAACCAGCGGGGCTTTCGCCCCGCTTTTGATTGCCTGGTCAGCCGATGGTGGCTTCGGCGGCGTTCTTGTCGCCGGTGTTGTCCACCCAGTTGACGGCGATCTTGTCGCCGGCCTTGGCGCCCTTGACCTTGAAGCCCATGTAGGGGTTCTTGGAGATGCCGCTGCCGAGGTCGGCAGACAGCACTGTCTTGCCGTTGAGGGTCGCGGTGACTTCCTGGATGAAGTGGGCGGGGACCAGTTGGCCGGTCTTGGCGTCTTTGCGCAGACCGGTTTCCATCGGGTGGTTCATCAGCACTTTGACGTCGGCAACATCGCCCGCCA
>JAVEWF010000001.1:0-81636 GCA_034004665.1 Rhodocyclaceae bacterium
CGGAATGGACGATTTCCTCACGAAACCGGTCAATGCGGATCACTTGCGCCAGACGATCGTCCACCGGCTGGCGCTCCTTTAGCCGGGGGCGTCGGGGGGTGGATATAACTTCGCATAATCCGTATTATGTCAAATAATGGATCGACCCATCCCGACGTGACGACTCCGTTCATCGTCCATCGCCAGGTCGAACTGCTCCACCGCAACCTATGGATGGGCCAGCTGGTCTCCCTCCTCAACGGTAGCCTGCTGGTCTGGATCGCCGCAGAGGTGGTGTCACTGCCGCAGTTGGGCCGATGGTTTGCGCTGGTGGTCCTGGTGGCCGCCTTGCGCATGGCCTGGGGGGTACGGTATCAGCGCCTGCCCTTGGCAGAACGCGAAGCGCAGGCCGTCTACTGGCGACGAATGTCCCGCATTGGCGCCATCGCCGGCAGCCTGACCTGGATGGCCGGCGCACTGATGCTGATGTCGGCCGGCGATATCACCCTGCAGTTCTTTACCGGCTTCGTCATGGCCGGGATGGTCGCCGGTGCGGTACCCGTGCTCGCTGCCGACAAGATGACGTTCCGCCTCTATGCCTGGCCGCTCGTCATGGCGGTCGCCGCCGGCGCGATGGGCGGCAGCCATGTCCATATGGCATTCTCGCTGATGGCCCTCCTGTTTCTCGCCATCGTCACCCGGAGCGCCGACAACTTCAACCAGACGCTTCACGATACCCTGCAACTCGAACAGGACAAGGCGATGCTGGTCGAAAGGCTCGATGTCGCGCGCGAAAAGGCGGAGCAATCGAGCCGCGTCAAGGGCGACTTTCTCGCCAACATGAGCCACGAGATCCGCACGCCGATGAATGGAATCCTCGGCATGACCGAGCTTGCGCTCGAGGCCGCCTCGGAGGCCGAGCGCGTCGAATACCTGAAGATCGTCCGGACGTCGGCGAGTTCGCTGCTGGGGATCATCAACGACATTCTTGATTTCTCGAAGATCGATGCCGGGAAGATGACGATCGAGCGGATCGAGTTCGACCTGCATGCACTCGCTGCCGAATCACTGCGGATCATGGCCGCATCGGCCCGCCAGAAAGGCCTCGATCTCCGCTGCGAACTTGACGGCAACGTACCCGCCCACGTGCTCGGCGACCCGGTGCGCGTGCGCCAGGTGCTGGTCAATCTCCTCGGCAACGCCGTGAAATTCACGCGCGAGGGCGAAATCGTCCTCGACCTGTCCAGGGCGACCGGGGCGGAGAACGGGATCAGAGTGCACTTCCGGGTACGCGACAGCGGCATCGGCATAGCGGCAGAACAGCATGACCACATTTTCGAGGCCTTTTCCCAGGCCGACAGTTCTGTCACGCGCAAGTTCGGCGGCACCGGCCTCGGCCTCAGCATCTCGCGGCAACTGGTGGAGATCATGGGCGGCAGGATGTGGGTGGACAGTGCGCCCGGTCGCGGGAGCACCTTCCACTTCGAACTGCCCTTCCAGCCGGGCCGGGAAATCCCGGTCGTGGCAGACGGTGGCACGCCGTCGACCGCCGCTGCCGGCCTGCCCCCCGCCGTCCCGCCAGCGCCGACTTTCGACTATGCGGAGGCCGTCAGGGGGATGGATGCGGAAATCATCGAGATCCTGACGCCGGTGTTCCTGATCCACTACCCCGACGAACTGGCCCGACTGGATGCCGCGATCACCTGCGGCGACGCCGCGGATGCCCTGCGCCATATCCATGGACTCAAGGGAACGCTTGCCTCGTTCGGTGCCCGCCCGGCCGAATGGCGGGCGGCGGAAATCGAAACCCTGCTGAAAGCCGGCGACCTCACCCGTTCTGGAGAGTTGCTCGAGGCCCTGTCCGAAGAAATCGCCAAGCTGGCCGCCGTCCTGCGTTCAGATCGATAGGCGGCGGGGCATCCCCCTGCCCTGTTCGCCGGATTAGCGCCCCAGAGCCGCCTTGCCGAGGAAATCGGCAATATCGGTATGGTTCGCCTTCGAGGCCATGTCGCGTGCCGTTCCCTCTGCGGGGTCGGCAATCGTCACGTCGGCCCGCGCCCCGACCAGGACGCGCACGGCATCGAAATGGCCGTTGCGTGCGGCGAGCATCAGCGCCGTGTAACCGTTCGGCGCCTTGAGATTGATGTCGGCGCCGCCCGCCAGCAGCAGGCTCACGACCGGGGTGTGTCCGCTGAATGCGGCATAGTGGAGCGGATTCCAGCCAGCGTGGTTCGGCTCGACCTTGCGTTCCAGCATCAGCTGCACGATCGGTGCATGGCCTTGCAGGGCGGCAATCATCAATGCCGTATCGCCGTAGCGGTTGCGTCGCTGGGCATTGACCCGGTTGTCCAGCAGGAAGCGGACGAGCTCGATATTGTTGCCGCGCGCGGCGATCATCAGCAGGGTCATCCCCTGCTGGTCGGCGGTATTGACGTCCATGCCGCGGCGCAACAGATCGACCACCTTGTCGGTGGCGTTCTCGTGGGCGGCCGCCAGAATGTCCTCGTAGACACCCGCGTGGGCCGGAATGGCGAGCCCCAGGGTGGCGGCGGCGAACAGTGCGATCAGGGCTGATTTCATCGGGTGGCCTGTGCGAAAAGACGAAAGAAGTTGTCCGTGGTCGTCGCTGCCAGGTCGTCGAGCGGCATGTCGCGCAGCCGTGCGATTTCTTCAGCGACATGAAGGGTATAGGCAGGCTGGTTGGTCTTGCCGCGATAGGGCACGGGGGCCAGATAGGGCGAATCGGTCTCGACGAGGAGACGGTCGGGCGGCACCGTTTGCGCCACCGCCTTGAGTTCGATGGCGTTCTTGAAGGTGACGATGCCGGAAAATGAAATGTGGAAGCCCAGATCCAGCGCTGCCCGGGCGACCTCGGCGGACTCGGTGAAGCAGTGGAACACCCCGCCCACCTGCTCCGCCCCCTCCTCCCGCAGCACCTGCAGGGTATCGGCCGCGGCGGACCGGGTATGGATGATCAGCGGCTTGCCGGTGGCGCAGGCGGCACGAATATGGACGCGAAACCGTTCGCGCTGCCATTCGAGGTCGCCGGTCAGGCGGTAATAGTCGAGGCCGGTTTCGCCGATGGCGACCACCTTGGGGTCTGCAGCCAGGGAGGTCAGGGTTTCGATATCAGGTTCGCAGGCATCCTCTTCGGTATCGGGATGGACGCCGACGGCAGCGAAGAGATTCGCGTACGGGCGCACCAGATCGAGCATCGCCGGGAAGCGCTCCAGCGTCACGCCGGCGCACAGCGCCCAGCCGACGCGGTTTTCCTTCATCTGCGCGAGGACGGCGGGCATGTTCCCCGCGAATTCGGGGAAGTCCAGGTGGCAATGGGAGTCGACGAGAAGATTCATGATGCCAGGGGACGCAAAGCCCGGACGCACAGATCTTCCAGGAACAGTCGCGGGTTGAGTGGATGATTGGACCAGGCGCGCAACTGCATGACCTGGCGTTCGGCCTGCAACAGGGCGGGCGGCGCGGCACGCTGGGCGATTACCGACAAGGCCCTGTTCTGATGCGGGAAATAGCGCGGCGTCTGCCCTGCGGCAGCACGGCTCAGGTCGTGCAGCCATTTCTGCAGGATGAGCACCAGTTCCTCCATGGCGAGCCCGCCTTCCGCCTTGACATACCCTTCCCAGCGGGCCGCGTGGGCGAGCGGATCCTGCGGCTTGAGCAGGTCGGCGACGATGGTTTCGAGTTTCTTGAGGCGGCCGCTCTCCGCCGCTTCGGCGAGCGCCAGTGGCGCATTCGCGAAAAACGGCAGCCATTCCGCGGCAGCGGCAAGCTTGCGCGAGGATAGCCAGGCTTGCGCTTCAGCCTCTGCGGGCGGACTGAACATGATTCTTCGCGAACGGCTCAGCAGGGTCGGCAGCAAGGAACGCCATCGATGTGAAATCATTATGAAATAAAAAGATACAGACGGTTCTTCAAGTATCTTGAGAAGTGAGTTCGCCGTCACCGCATTCATGGCTTCGGCCGGCTCGATGAGGCAGACCCGTGCGCCGCCGCGATGGCTGCCGATATTGAAGAAGGCTTCAAGTTCGCGGATCTGGCCGATCCGGATCTGCTTGCTGGCCTTCTTCTTTTCACCTTCAGGGGAAGTCTCGCCCTCCTCATCGGCCGCTTCCGGTTGCAGCAGACGAAAGTCCGGATGAGAGCCGCCGGCGATCATCAGGCAGGAATCGCAATGGCCGCATGCCGGCTGATGAGGTACTCGCGGGGTCTCGCACAACAGTCGTGCCGCCAGCCCGTCCGCCATTTCGCGCTTGCCGACTCCCTTCGGTCCGGCGAAAAGGAGCGCATGCGGCAAGCGTGTGTCGCCCGCCGTCAACGACCGCCATATATCAGTTTGCATTATATTTAAATCATACGCTTGCAACTACAAGTTCAAGTGTTTTCTTGATTGAATCGATGGTCTGACTGCTGTCGATGACCCGGATCCGGGCAGGATTTTCATCAGCCCGGCGCAGGTAGGCGCTGCGCACCCGTTCGTGGAAATCCACCTGTTCCTGCTCGAATCGATCGAGTTGGCGGGCGGCCCCTGCCATGCGCCGGGCAGCCATGGCGACCGGCAGGTCGAAAAGCAGGGTCAGGTCCGGCTGCAGGCCGCCCTGTACCCAGCGTTCGAGTTGCGCCAGTTTATCGATGGACAAGCCGCGGCCCCCGCCCTGATAGGCGAAGCTGGCATCGGTGAAGCGGTCGCAGACGACCCACTCGCCGCGGGCAAGGGATGGTTTGATGACGAGTTCCAGATGCTCGCGACGGGCGGCGAACATCAGCAGCGCCTCGGTTTCGAGGTGCATCGGTTCGTGCAGCAGCAGTTCGCGCAACTTCTCGCCGAGCGGCGTGCCGCCTGGTTCGCGGGTCTGGACGACCGTGCGGCCCTGGCTGCGCAGGTGGCCGACCAGCCAGTCGAGGTGGGTGCTTTTGCCTGCCCCGTCGACGCCCTCGAGGGTAATGAACCTGCCCTTCATTGCCTACCGCCCGCCCCGCTGATATTGATTGACGGCCCGATTATGCGCCTCCAGCGTGCTCGAAAACACGCTCGAACCGTTGCCGTCGCCCTTGGCGACAAAATAGAGATACGGGGTCTGCGGCGGATTCAGCGCCGCTTCGATCGATGCCTGCCCCGGCAGGGCGATCGGCGTCGGCGGCAGGCCGGCCCGGGTATAGGTGTTCCACGGCGTATCGGCTTCGAGGTCGCGCTTCCGCAGATTGCCGTCGAATCGCTCACCGAGGCCGTAGATCACGCTCGGATCGGTCTGCAGGCGCATGCCCCGCTTCAGCCGATTGACGAACACCGAGGCGACCTTGCCGCGATCGGCGGCCAGCCCGGTCTCCTTTTCCACGATCGAGGCCATGATCAGGGCCTCGTAGGGATTGGCATAGGGAATCGTGCCATCCCGCCGGTCCCAGGCCTCGACCAGCCGGCGCTGCATGGCCTCGTAGGCGCGACGGTAGATCGCCAGGTCGCTCGACTGGCGGGCGAACAGGTAGGTATCGGGGAAGAACAGGCCTTCCGGACGGGTTTCCGCGGCACCGATGCGCTGCAGGATCTCCGCATCGGTCAAGCCTGCCGTGTCGTGCCGCAGGTCCGGGCTGGCATCGATCCGGAGGCGTAATTCGCGGAAAGTCTTCCCTTCCACGATGACGAATGCGGCCTGCGTGACGTCGCCGGCCGTCAGTTTTTCGAGCAGCTGCCATGCCGTCACGCCGGGACCGACTTCGTAGCTGCCGGCCTGGATGTTGCGGTCATGGCCGGTCAGGCGGCCCAGCAACACGAAGCGCCACGGGACGATGCCCACGCCGGCCCTGGCCATCGTCCGCGTGGCTGCCTTGAAATTGCTGCCGGCCGGAATTTCGAAATCGAGGCGGCCGTCGGCATTGAGTTCGAGCGGAACGGCCGCAGATGCGAACCACGCCAGCCAGCCGACGAATCCCAGCCCGGCCAGCAGGCAGAACCCGGCCGCCAGCAGCAGTCTTTTGAATGTGCGCTTCATGGAAGGCGGCTATGATAGCCTCAAGCTGCCCCCTTCTTTTCACGGAATCCGCATGAACGATACCCTCCGAACCATCCCGCTTTCCGACCAGGGCCTGATCCGCGCCAGTGGCGAGGACGCCACCCAGTTCCTGAACAATCTGCTGACGAACGACATCCTGCATCTGGCCGAAGGAACCGCGCGGCATGCCGGCCTATGCACGCCGAAGGGCCGCCTGATCGCGAGCTTCCTGATCTGGCGCGAGGGCAGCGACTACCTCCTTCAGCTGTCGGCGGACATCCTGCCCGCGATTCTCAAGAAACTCTCGATGTACGTGCTGCGCAGCAAGGTCAGGCTTGCGGATATATCCGCCGACCGTGCGCTGATCGGCGTGCTGGGTGGCAATGCCGGTCCGGAGGCCCCCATGACGTCCGCGCCCTTCGAGGGCGGGACCGCGATCCGTCTCGATGCCGAGCGCAGCGTGCTGGCCATTCCGGCCGACCGGGCGGCCGCCGTGCAAGGCACCTCCGGGTCTTTCGCGGACTGGCATCTCGCCGAGATCAGGGCGGGCATTCCGCGCATCACGGCCGCGACGCAGGAGCTGTTCACGCCCCAGATGGTCAATTACGAGCTGCCGGCCGTCGGCGGCGTCAGTTTCCAGAAGGGCTGCTACCCCGGCCAGGAGATCGTGGCCCGCACCCAGTATCTCGGCAAGGTGAAGCGCCGCATGGTCCGTTGCCGGCTCGACGCAATGGTCGCCCCGGGCACCGACGTCTTCACGCCGGAAGCCGGCGACCAGCACTGCGGCGCCGTAGTGCTCGCCGCCCCCGTCGCGGACGGTTGCGAATGCCTGCTGGTGGTCCAGTCGTCCGGTGCCGAGGCCGGCGAAGTTCATGTCGGTGCGCCCGGCGGCCCGAAAGCGCAACTGCTGACCCTGCCTTACGCCGTCGACTAGTGTGCCTGATCCTTGTCGCGTGGCAGGCGCACCCGGACTACCCCTTGGTGGTCGCCGCCAACCGCGACGAGTTCCATGCGCGCCGTAGCGCTGCCGCCGACTTCTGGACCGACGATTCCCGCATTCTCGCCGGCCGCGACCTGGAAGCCGGAGGCACCTGGCTGGGGCTGTCGCGTCATGGCCGGTTTGCAGCACTGACCAACTACCGCGACCCGACCCGCCATCGTCCCGATGCCCCCTCGCGTGGCGGGCTGGTGGCCGGCTTCCTCGGAGGCGACCCGGGGATCGACGACTATCTGGATGCCCTGACCCCCGCCGACTACAACGGCTTCAACCTGCTGCTGCACGAGGCTGGCCGGCTCGTCGCCTTCAGCAATGTTTCCATGGAAAGACATGAGCTTGCGCCCGGCGTCTACGGACTGTCCAACGCCCTGCTCGATACGCCCTGGCCAAAAGTCGGCGCCGGCAAGACGGCGCTCGAAGCCGCGCTGGCGGCCCTGCCGGACGATACCGGGCTCTGGCGACTGCTGCGCGACGATACGGTCCATCCCGATCACGCGCTCCCCGCCACCGGCGTGCCGCCCGAATGGGAACGGCTGCTCTCGGCCGCCTTCATCCGCAGCCCCGGCTACGGCACGCGCTGTTCGACGGTCGTAAAAGTCGGTGACGACGGGACGGCAGAATTCGAGGAGCGAGCCTGGCAGCCGGACGGGCAGTCTGGCGGCCGGCACGCTTACCGGCTGACGTTCAGCCGCTGATGTCCACCGGCGTGAGGGCCGGCACGAGGTCGAACAGCTCGACGATATCGTCGTTCCGCATGCGGATGCAGCCGATCGAGCCCGGGGTGCCCATCGGCACGGTGTCCGGGCTGCCGTGGATGTAGATGTAGCGCCGCATGGTGTCCACGCAGCCGAGCCGGTTCCGGCCGGGCTCGCAGCCGGACAGCCACAGGATGCGGGTAAGGATCCAGTCGCGGCCGGGAAATGCTGCCGCCAGTTCCGGGGTCCAGATCTCGCCCGTCGGCCGGCGTCGCACGAACACCGTGTTCGCCGTCGCGCCGGCGCCGACTTTCGCCCGGACGAGGTGACGGCCGCGCGGCGTGCAATAGCTGCCGTTCTGCTCCCCTGCGCCTTTCGCCGCGGTCGAGACGAGGTAGCGCCGCACAAGTTGCCCGTCGTCGCCGAACAGTTCCAGCGTCTGGTCGGGAATGCGGATGGCGATGCGCATCAGGCTGCCAGGGTTTTCTGCCGGCGCGCGGCGAAAAAGTCCGACAGCAGCGTGCCGCATTCTTCGGCACGAACCCCGCCGAGGATTTCGGCATGGTGGTTGAGCCGTTCTTCGGAAAACAGGTCGATCACGCTGCCTGCCGCGCCGGTCTTGGGATCGCGGGCGCCGAAAACGACGCGGCCGATGCGGGCATGGAAAATGGCGCCAATGCACATCGCGCAGGGCTCGAGGGTCACGTAGAGCTCGCAGCCGGGCAGACGATAGTTGCCGAGCCGGGCCGCCGCGTCGCGCAGCGCCATCACCTCCGCGTGGGCCGTCGGGTCATGGCGGCCGATCGGCTGGTTGCAGCCGCGGCCGACGATCTCGCCCGCCTTCACCACCACGGCGCCGACCGGCACCTCGCCGAGCGTCGCCGCCTCGCGTGCCAGGTCGAGCGCCACGGCCATGAACGCCTCGTCGCGGTCGCTCATTGCAGGGCGCGACGGATGCCCTCGGCGAGGATGGCGGGGTCCTCGGCGCCGACGATGACGTGCTGGCCGGGCAGGATGAAGGTCGGCACCATGTTGATGCCCATCTGCTGGACTTCGGCCACCCGCTGCCGGACGACGTCGGTATCCCGCTCGGAAGCGAGGTAGCCAGCCACGGCAGCCGCATCGTAGCCGCACTCCGCGGCACAGGCCGTCAGCAGGGCCTTGTCGCCGACGTGCTCGCCGCGCTGGAACTGCGCGACGAACAGCCGTTCGACGAGCGCGTCGATCCGGGCAGGATCGGGATTCACGGTCTGCGCCCAGTGCAGCAGGCGGTGGGCCTGCAGGGTATTGGCGCGCAACGCGATCTTTTCGAAGGCATAGGTGATGCCGTAGGGCTGGCCGGCGGCCCGCACCTTGTCGAACAGCGCCTCGACCGCCGTCCGGCTGCCGAACTTCTTCTCGAGGAACGGCAGGTAGGGCTCGCCTTCGGGCGGCGTGTCCGGATTCAGGAAAAAGGGCCGCCAGACGGTACGGCAGGCGAAGTCCGGCTTTTCCTGCCGGATCATGGCGATGGCGGCGGCGAGCCGGCGGGTGCCGATGAAGCACCAGGGACAGACGATGTCCGAAACGATCTCGATGGTCAGCATGGAATGAATCCTGTGAAGCGGGAACGGCAGGAGTTTAAGCCTCTTTGCCGATCGCGTTCGCCCACGTCATGGCATCGATTTCGGCCCGCGTCAGCTGGTCGAGCGTGACGTCGAGGCGGGTCAGCTGCACATTCAGGCAGGCGGTATCGCAGCATTCGACGCACTCCATCAGCCGCAGCAGCTCGCCGAGGCGGCCCGAGCGGTCGAGCAATGCACCGCGGATCGGGTCGGCCAGGTGCAGCTCATCGACGATGCGTGTCATGGGGATGTCGAGGGCCACATCAAGCAGCGAGATCATGCCGGTCATGAAGGCCTGGTCGGTGAGGTCGGCGCTCGCGACATCGCCGGCGGCGAGAAGTTCCATGAAACGCCCGCGACAGGCAGCCATGACCGAGAGCGGATCGGGAAATCCCTGGCCGTCGCGATGGGCGAACAGCAGCAGCGACAGCCAGCGCTGCAGCTGACGGCGTCCCATCAGCAGCACCGCCTGATGGACCGAGCCGATGCGCGTGCGCATGCCCATCGCCACGGAATTGACGAGGCGCAGCAGGTTGTAGGTGAGCTTCGAGTCTTCCTTGAAGACCGCCTCGATGCGGGCAACCTCCGCATCGCTGTAGAGCAGCTGCGACAGGCGCAGCATCTGCTGACGGGCCGGATCGATGTGCCGACCGCTCATCACCTCGGGATGGGCGAAGTAGTAGCCCTGGAAGTGATCGAAACCGAGCCGGCGGCAAGTCTCGAACTGCTGCCGGGTTTCGACCTTCTCCGCCACCAGGGTGACGTTCAGCGGGCGCAACTGCTCGACCAGCTTGGCCAGCGATGCCTCGGGAACGTCGATCAGGTCGACCTTGACATAGCTGACGTAGGGCAGGATCGGCTGGAGGGCGGGCTCCAGGGCCGTGATGTCGTCCAGGGCGAGACGGTAGCCTTTCGCATGCAGCTGGCGGCAGCACTCGATCGCCTCCTCGTTGAATTGCGTCGTCTCGAGCAGTTCGAGAACGATGCGCTCCGAAGGCAGGATGTCGACGATGTCGCAGCTGAGCAGGGCCGGGTCCAGGTTGATGAAGCCCAGCGCATCGCCGACGACCGCCTGGATGCCGAGTTCGCTGAAGGCCCGCGCGATGACCTGGAGGGTGGCGCGGTGGTCGTCGATGACGTGGGCGGCATTGACGTCGCCCGAACGGAACAGCAACTCGTAGGCGTGGATGTCGCCATTGCGGTCGAGGATCGGCTGGCGCCCGAGGAAGAAATGCGTGGCGGCGGGATCAGAAGATTTCGGCAAGATCCTCTCCGAAGGCGATGACCCGGTCGTAACCTTCGTGCCGCGTCAGGAACAAGGCAAGGTTGAGGCTCTGCATAAGCTCCTCGTACGTCCTGCCGTGATGCGGGAACGCCGACAGCCCCGCCGACAGGGTGGCGCTGACGCTGCCTGATTCGCCATCGATCCGGAGGGCGGCGAAACGGCACCGGACGTCCTCGGCCCAGCTGCGGGCGGTTTCGATCTGCATGCCGGGCAGGACCACGAGGAACTCGTCGCTGCCCAGCCGGCCGACGCCGGCGGCCGGCGGCAAAGCAGCGCGCAGGATGGACGCGGCGGCCTTCAGGACGGCATCGCCGCTGGCGTGGCCGTGGCCTTCATTGATGCCCTTGAGCTGGTCGATATCGACGATGGTCAGCGCCAGCGAGTCGTCGTCCGCCGTTGCCCGGGCCAATGCCGCCATGCAGAATTCCTCGATATGACGACGGTCGAGCACGCCGGTAAGCGGGTCGCAGGCGTGCATGGCGGCAATTTCCCGTTGCAGGGCCCTGATTTCCTGCAACTGCAGTTGCAGCTCCGCATTGCGTTGCTCGAGTTCGGTGGATTGTTCGCGCAGGCGGCGCTCGCGCATCACGGCGGTCGTCACGTCCTGGATGTGGAGCACGCAGGCGGGCATGCCGGCCAGGTAGACGGGCGTGACATGGATCATCTGCCACAGCCGGCGGTCCTGTTCGCGATCGGAGGCATTACGGTAGAGCGGCAGCGGCGGCGATTGCAGTGAGGGCGACACGAGACCCGCCAGACGATGCGTCAGCGCCATCGAAACCGCCGAACCCAGCCGGTTCGCGGCGATCCCGGGGAAGAGGTCGAAGAGGTGCCGGCCGATGGCCTGTTCACCGGGTATGCCGCCGAATTCGGCCATCCAGCCGTTCCAGACCAGTACGCTCCCGCTCGCATCGAGGACGATGACGCCGCCGGTGACGGCATCGAGCACGACCGAGCGGAGGCCGACGTTGATATCCATCAGCCGATCCCCTGCTGTGAGAGAAAACGGTCGATGCTGTCGAGCATAGACTGCAGAGAGGTCACGCTGAGCAAAAACAGCATGTGGCCGTCGATCGATTGCTTGCGAATCCGCAGGTCGACCTGTACCAGCAGGATGATCGGCGCCTGTTCCTGGACTTCGCCGAGCAGGTCGAGCGTCCGGCGCTCCGCATAGCGGTAGTGCGGCAGGGAACCCTCGAACGCGATGCCCAGCAGGTCGGCCAGGGCACTGATGCAGGCGTTGAGGATGATGTTGCCCACCTCGCACATCGCCTCCTGCTCGAATTCGGACAAGTGCTCGGGCGCGACCATGCCCTCGAGCATGTGGCTGACGATGACGAGGGCGTTCTTTTCGGGGAAGACCAGCATCGCCCGCGCATCGAAGGGACCGCTGAAATCCTGCGAGACGAGGCTCAGCTGGTCGAGCTCGGAGACGAACAGTCGTTCGCGCACGCCTTCGGGCGTCAGAAACAGGACTTGCGGCGCCGAGAGCTCCACTTCGTCGCGGACGATCTGGCTCAGGCTGGCGGCCGCCCTGCCGACTCCGATATTGAAGATTTCGGCGAGGGCATCGCGCTGCAGTTCGTTGACCTCATGCATGGGCGACGCCACGCCTTTCGAAGAACTCGATCATGTCGGCAATCGATTTTTCGCTGATCGGTTTGGGGACGAAATGCAGTCCGGCCCGTTCGGCACTCTGGCGTACGCTGTCCTGCACATTCGCGGTACAGAGCGCGATGGCGATGCAGGGATAGTTGAGACGCAGGCGCCCGGCCGCTTCGAGCCCGCTCATGCCGGGCATGTTGACGTCGAGGGTGATGTAATCGGGAACGTCGGCTTCGACCATCGCCAGCGCCTCGTCGCCGCTCGCTGCATCCTTGCAGTACCAGCCGGGACGCAGGTTGGACACGATGCCGCGGATCAGCATGCGCGAAGTGCGACTGTCGTCGACGATCAGCAGGAAGGGGCGGGCAGCCTCGTTCATGGCGAAATTCCGAAAGTGGCTATTTTAGCCTTTAGAAATAGAAAGGCGACCGGAATGTCCGGTCGCCTCGCAGGATGTGGCGGAATTTCTCAGGCGTTTTTCGTCATCTGGCCGCCATTGTCCAGCAACTGTGCCTGCGCGGCCGCCAGACGGGCGATCGGCACGCGCGGACCGGAGCAGGACACGTAGGTCAGGCCGATGCTGTGGCAGAAGGCGATGGAACCGGGATGGCCGCCATGCTCGCCGCAGATGCCGACCTTGAGGTCCGGGTTGGTCTTGCGGCCCTCGGTCACGGCCAGCTTCATCAACTCGCCGACACCCTTCTGGTCGAGCACCTCGAAGGGGTTGTCGATCAGGATGCCCGCCTCGACGTAGCCCGGCAGGAACTTGTTCTCGGCATCCTCGCGGCTGAACGAGAAGGTGGCCTGGGTCAGGTCGTTGGTGCCGAAGCTGAAGAACTCGGCGTCCTGCGCCATGCGGCCGGCGCGCAGGCAGGCGCGCACGACTTCGAGCATGCTGCCGAACTTGTAGCCGACGTTGATGCCGTGGGTCAGCTCGACCACCTTGTGGATGCGCTTGACGTAGCTGTGGATGCGGACCAGTTCCTCGACGGTCGCGACCTGTGGCACCATGATTTCCGGATAGACCTCGAGGCCCTCCTTGGCGCACAGGGCGGCGGCTTCGAGCACCGCCTGGATCTGCATCGAGTAGATCTCGGGATAGGTGATGCCGAGGCGCACGCCGCGATGGCCGAGCATCGGATTCACCTCGGACAGCGCGCGCACCTTCTTGAGCGTCTTCTCCTTCTTGGCGATCACGTCCTCTTCGAGATGGCTGTCCTTGAAGTCGGACATGCTGCGGCCGAGCTTGGTGAGGCCGTCGGCGTACTGCATGTAGAGCTTCGGGTTCAGCAGCTTGAGGGTTTCCGGCAGTTCCTCCAGCGCATTGAGGGAGTCGCGCAGGTGGTGCAGGTGGGCGATTTCCAGTTCGAGCTGGGCGGCGGTCGGCAGGAACTCGTGCAGCGGCGGGTCCATCAGGCGCACGGTGACCGGCAGGCCCTTCATGGCCTTGAAGATGCCCTTGAAGTCGGCGCGCTGGATCGGCAGCAGGCGGTCGATGGCGGCCTGGCGTTCCTCGATGGTCTCGGCCAGGATCATTTCCTGCACGATCGGCAGGCGGTCGGTGGCGTTGAACATGCGCTCGGTGCGGCACAGGCCGATGCCCATGGCGCCGAACTCGCGGGCACGGGTGGCATCTTCCGGCGTATCGGCGTTGGCCATCACCTTGAGGCGCGAAACCTGGTCGGCCCACTTCAGCAGGGTGGACATGTCCTCGTTGAACTCGGCCTGCACGGTGGGCACCTCGCCGGCATAGACGTTGCCGTTGCCGCCGTCGATGGTGACGATATCGCCCTCGTGGAGGGTGGTGTCGCCGATGGTGGCGCAGCGCTTGATATCGTCGATGTGGATGGCCTCGCAGCCCGAAACGCAGGGCTTGCCCATGCCGCGGGCGACCACGGCGGCGTGCGAGGTCTTCCCGCCCCGCGAGGTCAGGATGCCCTGCGCCTGGAAGAAGCCGTGGATGTCTTCCGGCTTGGTTTCCTCGCGCACGAGGATGATCTTCTCGCCATTGCGGCCGCGCGTTTCGGCCGTATCGGCGTCGAAGACGATCTTGCCGGAAGCGGCACCGGGCGAGGCCGGCAGGCCGGTCGCCAGGGGCTTGCCCTTAAAGCTGGGGGACAGCTGCGGCACCAGCAGCTGTTCGAGCATGGCCGGGTCAATGCGCAGCAGCGCCTTTTCCTTGGTGATCAGGCCTTCCTTGAGCATCTCGACCGAGGTGCGCACCATGGCAGCGGCGTTCATCTTGCCGTTGCGCGTCTGCAGGCAGTAAAGCGTGCCGCGCTCGATGGTGAACTCGAAGTCCTGCACCTCCTTGTAATGCGTTTCGAGGCGGTTGTGCAGTTCGAGCAGTTGGCGGTAAATCTCGGGCATGTCCTGCTGCATCTCGGCGATGGCCTTCGGCGTGCGGATGCCGGCCACCACGTCCTCGCCCTGGGCGTTGACGAGGTATTCGCCATAGATCATGTTCTCGCCGGTGCCGGGGTTGCGCGTAAAGCCCACGCCCGTCCCCGAGTCGTTGCCCATGTTGCCGAACACCATCGTGCAGATGTTGCAGGCAGTGCCGCTGGCCATTTCACGGGTGATCTTGAACTGCTTGCGGTAGTCGATGGCACGCTTGCCGTTCCAGGAACGGAACACGGCGCCGATGGCGACTTCCAGTTGTTTGTAGGGGTCTTCGGGGAAAGGCTTGCCGGTGTGCTCCTCGACGAGCTTGAGGAAGTGGTCGGCGAGTTCGGAAAGTGCCTCCGCCTTCAGGTCGACGTCCTGCGAAACACCCACCTTGCGCTTCATCGCGGCCATGGCGTCGTCGAAGGGCTTGTCCTCGAGACCCAGCGCGATCTTGGCGAACAGCTGGATGAAGCGGCGATAGGCGTCGTAGCCGAAGCGCGGGTTGTTGGTGAGCTTGATCAGGGCCTGCAGGGAGGTCTTGTTGAGGCCGAGGTTCAGGATGGTGTCCATCATGCCCGGCATCGACATCGAGGAGCCGGAGCGCACCGAGACGAGCAGCGGGTTCTCGCTGCCGCCGAACTGCTTGCCGGTCTTTTTCTCGAGATCCTTCATGTACTTGAGGATCTCGTCCCAGGCGCCTTTCGGCAGTTCGTCATGCTCCAGATAAGCGAGGCAGGCTTCGGTGGTGATGGTGAAACCCGGCGGCACGTTGAGGCCGATCTGGGTCATTTCGCAAAGGTTCGCGCCCTTGCCGCCCAACAGCATCTTGTTCTTGCCGTCGCCTTCCTCGAAGGCGTAGACGAATTTCTGCGCAGCCATGTCCAGCTCCCTTTCTTAATTAGAATGTAATCCTTTCATGCTGCATAGCAGCAGAGCCCGATAAGATATCAAATCGCGGCCATTTTCGGGAGTTTTTGTATGTGGTTCAGGAATCTGCGTCTCTACCGTCTCCAACGTGGCCTCAAGCTCGATCTCGCCGCATTCGAAGCCTTGCTGGCGAAGCGTCCCCTCGCCCGTTGCGGCAGCTTCGAGATGGCCAGCCGGGGCTGGGTTTTCCCGCGCCAGGAGGGTGCTTTCGTCCATGCGGTCGAGCGCCAGTGGCTGCTGGCGCTCGGCGTCGAACAGAAACTGCTGCCGACGACCGTGATCCGCCAGACCGCGCAGGAACGCGCCGCCGCCATCGAAGCCGAACAGGGCCGCAAGGTCGGCCGCAAGGAAATGCGCGATCTCGTCGAACGCGTGACGGAAGAACTGATGCCGAAGGCCTTTTCACAGCGGCGCACCACCTGGGCCTGGCTCGATCCGGTGAGTGGCTGGCTGGTCGTCGATGCCGGCTCGGATGCCCGTGCCGACGAATTCATGGAAACGCTGCTGGGAACCGTCGACGGCATCGCGCCACGACCACTGCAGACCCAGGTTTCGCCCATGTCGGCGATGACCGGCTGGCTGAGCGACAACGAGGCACCGGCCGGTTTCACCATCGACAGCGATCTCGAACTGCGCGCGGCCAGCGAATCGCAATCGGCGATCCGCTACGTCCACCACGACATTGACGGCCCGGAAATTG
Organism: Rhodocyclaceae bacterium; assembly: GCA_034004665.1. Classification (GTDB taxonomy): domain Bacteria; phylum Pseudomonadota; class Gammaproteobacteria; order Burkholderiales; family Rhodocyclaceae; genus Sulfuricystis. Next base: position 16,183 of record JAVEWF010000001.1, read on the forward strand.
CCGCCCACATCGCCGCCGGCAAGCTGGTCACGAAGCTCGGCATGACCTGGAACGACCGGATCTCCTTCGTCCTGACCGACAAGCTGCACCTGAAGCGGCTGGCCTTCCTCGACGTGCTCAAGGAGCAGGCGGAACAGTCGGCCGAAGGCGCGGACGAACAGTTCGATGCCGATTTCGCGCTCATGGCCGGCGAACTGGCGCACCTGTTCGCCGACCTGCTTGTCGCGCTGGGCGGGGAAATGAAGCCGGAGTAAGGCAACGAGCCGTCCTGCCGGCGCCGACTTTTTGGTTCAGCTTTCCCGATTAATTCTAGTGCCGAGCGTCTGCTGTTCTTAACCAGGCAATATCCGCTTCGGGTCGGTAGTCGTCTGTCGATATTGGTAGGATGCAAGCAATCTCTTGATTCATCCATAGTCCATGCAGCATTTACCCCCTGCATCTCGCCTTCGAGTAGATAAGTCGAAAATCGTCGAGTATCTATTGAGTATTTCGAATGGTCATGGCAAGGCCTCCTTCTTTCTCGGGTTCGGATTTCAACCAGAGGCATGAGAAGAAATGGCCGAGGCTATAAAGCAGCAAGCTCGTCACAACCCTGTGACCGCTGCAGTTGATTCCCCATACGGTACTCGCTACAGTGTCGATGGAGAGTTGGTGACACCGAGCGGCAGATGTCCGAAAGTGCGAACTGTGTGGATACGTGAAACCGATTCCGATGAGTTGCGTTTGATTACAGCTCACCCGATCTAGGAGGCACCACGTGATTACCGAACATGCGGCAGTTGTATTGACCGAAAACATTCCAGCATCCGGCCTTGAGGCTGGGGATGTGGGTGTCGTCGTGCATGTCCATGACCAGGGGAAAGCCTACGAGGTTGAGTTCATGTCCCTTGATGGCGGAACGGTCGCCATCCAGACGCTCGAAGCTCGGCAGGTTCGGGAAGCTCGAAACCGCGACATCCCGCATGTACGGGAACTGCTGGCCGCTTGATTAACGAAAATGAGGGGGCAGCCCAGTCTGTCTCCTGTTTCGGGAATTGAAACCCCAATAGCGGTCTGGCGCCGTCCCGTCGGCGCCGACTTTTTTCGTTCAGCCTTCCGCGATGCGCTGTGCGATGTGGGCCAGCGCCTCCTCGACCTGATCGACGAGGATCAGGCACAGGTCGCCGGGCTGCAGCTTTGCCAATGCCGTGTCGATGGCGAGGAACTCGCCGCGGACCTCCTCCACCTGCTTCGTGCGCGTGGCCGATGCCAACCCCTGCCTGAGCAGCCCCAGCACCTCGCCATCCGCCCGGCCGCGCTGGCAGGCATCCTGATAGAGGATCGTGCCGTCGAAGGCCTCGCCGAGGATTTCGGTCTGGCGACGGATGTCTTCGTCACGACGGTCGCCGGCACCGCTGATCACCACCCAGCGTTGTTTCGCCGGCAGGGCTTCGACCGCCTGCACCAGCGCCTGGATGGCGTCCGGGTTGTGGCCGTAGTCGGCGACCAGCGTCGCGCCGCGGTAGTCGAACACGTTGAAGCGGCCCGGGGCCGTGGCTGCATCGCTGACGAAGGTCGCCAGGCCGAGGCGGATGGTGTTCCAGTCGATGCCGAGCGCCCAGGCGGCGCCGATGGCCGCCATGGCGTTCTCGACCTGAAAGCCGATGCTGCCGCCGCGGGTGAGCGGGATGCTGACCAGTTCCAGGCGTTCCGCCAGCGCGCCCTCGGCCGCGACGATCGCATCGCCGTCACGGTACAGGGCACGCCTGCCCTGCGCACGGTGGGTCATCATGACCGGATGCTGGGGGTCCATGGCGAAGAAGATCACCTCGCCGGGGCAGGATGCCGCCATCTTCGCGACGTTCGGGTCGGCGGCATTCAATACTGCCGTCCCCATACTGACGGCGGATCCGGCTGACGCCGTCCCGCCAGCGCCGACATTCTGGACGATGACGCGTTTCACCACGGCCAGTTCCTCGGTCGTGGTGATGTAGTTGAGGCCGAGATGGTCGCCCACGCCGATGTTGGTCACCACGGCCACGTCGCAGCGATCGAAGCCCAGTCCTTCGCGCAACACGCCGCCGCGCGCGGTTTCGAATACCGCTGCGTCGACTTCGGGGTGCATCAGCACGTTCTTGGCGCTCTTCGGCCCGCTGCAGTCGCCGGTATCGATGCGGTGCCCGTGCACATAGACGCCGTCGGTCGTGGTCATGCCCAGCCGCTTGCCCGTCTGGCCGATCAGATGGGCGATCAGGCGGACCGTGGTGGTCTTGCCGTTGGTGCCGGCGACAGCCACGACGGGGATGCGCCCACTCATTTGACCATCCGGACCCGACGGGAACATGGTGTCGATGACCGCCGATCCGACGTCGCGCCCCTTGCCGAAGGAGGGATCGAGGTGCATGCGCAGGCCCGGTGCGGCATTGACCTCGACGATGCCGCCGCCCTGGCCTTCAAGCGGCCGGCCGATGTTTTCGCACACGACGTCCACCCCGCAGATGTCGATGCCGACCATCTTCGCCGCGGCGATGGCACGGGCGGCGACTTCCGGATGGACGTCGTCGGTGACATCGGTGGCCGTGCCGCCGGTGGAGAGATTGGCGTTGTTGCGCAGCACCGCGCGGGCCCCCTTGGGCAATACGGAGTCCGCCGAGTAGCCCTGCACGGCCAGGCGCGCATGCGCAATGTCGTCGAAGCGGATCTTGGTCAGCGACGTTGCGTGCCCCTCGCCCCGGCGCGGATCGCTGTTCACGATCTCCACCAGCTCTCGCACCGTATGCTCGCCGTCGCCGATGACATGGGGCGGATCGCGGCGCGCCGCGGCGATCAGGCGGTCGCCGACGACCAGCAGGCGGAAGTCGTGGCCGGTGATGAAGCGTTCGACCATGACCTGATCGCTGATTGCCTGCGCCGCCGCGAAGGCAATCTCGAAATGGTCGCGGCTGACGATGTTGACCGTTACGCCCTTGCCCTGGTTGCCATCGACCGGCTTGGTCACGACCGGCAGGCCGATCTCGTTCGCCGCCAGCCAGCCGGCCTCGGCATCCTCGACGACACGGCCGAGGGGGACCGGCACGCCGGCGGCATCGAGCAGGTGCTTGGTCAGGTCCTTGTCCTGCGCGATCGACTCGGCGATCGCCGACGTGCTGTCGATTTCGGCGGCCTGGATGCGCCGCTGCCGGCTGCCCCAGCCGAACTGGACCAGGCTGCCGCTGGTCAGGCGGCGGTACGGAATATCGCGCGCCACCGCGGCATTGACGATCGAACCGGTCGAGGGGCCGAGCCGCTCGTCCTCGTCGAGTTCGCGCAGGGTGGCGAGCGCGGCATCGAGGTCGAAGGGCGTGTCTTCGATCGCCGCGCGGCACAGCGCCTCGGCGAGTTCCATCGCCTTGCGGCCGACGGCCTCTTCCGTATATTCGACGATGACCTGGAACAGGCCGGCTTCGGTCGTCGGCGCGGTCCGGCCGAAGGACACCGGGCAACCGGCCTGCGCCTGAAGGTTGAGTGCCGCGTACTGCAGGGCATGGGCCACCGAGATGTCGCCTTCGTGGCCGATGGGCCGCAAGGCGCCGATCAGGGGGAAACGGGCGCGGACACGCGCCTCGAAGCCGGGGATCAGCTCGATGGTCCGTTCGTTCTCGTCGCAGAAGACGAGCGCCTGGATGGCGGTATGGCGTGACCAGAGATTGGGGCCGCGCAGGGCCCGGGTACGCGAAATTTCCATTTAGGTGGCGTTTCCGTAGGTTTCGATGCCGGCACGCAGGATCTCGGGCGACAGGCCGAGCGCCCAGCCGGTGGCCAGTGCGGCGAGGATGGGGGTGAGCGTGGCCGGGGATTCGTTCAGTACCGGAACCAGGGCCAGTTCGACCAGCGGCGCTTCGAGGGAGGCGGCGGCGAGGACGACTCGTCCATCGCGCACCACGATCGCGCGCCCGCCCTGGCGGCGGTGCTCGATGAGCAGCGGCAGGGAGGCGTCGGTACCGAAGAAAACCACTTCCCCGTCGGACAGTTCCGCCAGGGAAGCGACGTTCGCATCATCGGCGTTGAGCACGGCAGCGCCACCGGGCAACACGACATCGATCTGGGTCCGGAAGACCTTGACGAGCATTTCCCCCGTGGTGATCTCGTGCTCCGGCAACAGGTCGTTTGCGTCGATCGACGTGACGACGCCGACCTGGCAGCGGTCGTAGGCAAGCCCTTCCGTCGCCATTGTGCGGGCCGGATTCTCGATCACGGCCGCATCGACGGCGCGGTTCATCAGCAGCCGCTGTGCGGGCGCCCAGCAAGTGCAGTCTCCGCCCTGCACCTGGCGACGGTCGAGATACAGTCCTTCCCGGCACGCAAGGCCGGTCCGCCGGCCGTCGAGTTGGAGGAGCCGTGCGACGATCTGCGCCACGGGAGTAGTGTCATGGCTCCCGGTAATGCCGACGACCGGGATGCGCCCGTTGTCACGGTTCGGAAAGAGATGGTCGACGATCGCCTCGCCGACCGGGCGCGGCTGGCCGACGGCAGGCTTGAGGTGCATCAGCAGGCTCGGTCCGGCATTCACTTCCACGATGGCGCCGCCCTGCTCCGCCAGCGGCCGCGAGACGTCCTCGCAGACGAGGTCGATGCCGGCGATGTCGAGCCCGACGATCTTCGCCGCGAGACAGGCCGTGCGGGCAGTGTCGGGATGCACCTCGTCCGTCACGTCGGTGGCGTAGGTGCCGGTGCGCTGGATCAGGATTTGCTGCCCGTCGGCCGGTACCGAGTCCGGCGTCATCTGCTGGCGTTCGAGCAGCAGCAGGATGCCCGGCTCGCGCTCCAGCACGATGGTTTCGAGCGGGAATTCCTCCGCCTCGCCCCGGCGCGGATCGGTGTTGAGCTGGCTGTCGATGAGTTCGCGCACCGTCGCCCGGCCGTCGCCGACGATGTAAATGCTCTCGCCGCGGGCCGCGGCCACCAGCCGGTCATTGATGACCAGCAGGCGATGCTCCTCGCCGCGAATGTGGCGTTCGACCATCACGCCGCTCCCCTCGGCATCGGCGATCGGGAAAGCGGCCTCGACTTCTTCGCGACTCATCAGCTCCAGCGATACGCCACGGCCGTGATTGCCATTGTCCGGCTTGACGACCACCGGCAGTCCGATGTCCTGCGCGGCCTCCCAGGCATCGGCCGGATCGTCGACCATGCGGCCTGCCGGTATCGGTACGCCACAGGCCGCGAGCAGCGTCTTGGTCAGGTCCTTGTCGCAGGCGATGCTCTCGGCGATGGCCGAAGTCGAGTCGGTCTCCGCCGTCCAGATGCGGCGACTTTTCGCGCCATAGCCGAGCTGGACGAGATTGCCGTCGTTGAGCCGGATGTGTGGAATGCGCCGCGCCTTGCTGTCGGCCGCGTCGACGATGCACGCCGTGCTCGGGCCGAGCATCTTGCGGTCGGCCATCTCGTGCAGGCGCCTTACCGTGCCGGCGACGTCGAAGGGCCGGTCCTCGATGGCCGCCATCACGAGGTCGCGCGCCGCATGGAGGGCTTCGCGCGTCACGTCCGGATGCCAGGCGCGCACCACCACCTTGTAGCGGCCGACCTGCGTCATGCTGCGCGCCCGGCCGAAACCGCCGGGCATGCCCGCCTGGTTCTGCAGTTCGAGGGTGATGTGCTCCATGATGTGGGCGGGCCAGGTGCCCTCTTCCAGCCGCTTGATGAAACCGCCCTCCTCCCCGTAGCTGCAACGATGCGACTGCAGACCGGGCAACCAGGCCACCAGCCGTTCGGTGAAGCCGGGCAGCGTGTTGGAAGGACACTCTTCCAGTTTGCCGATATCGACCCAGGCTTCGAGGACCGGGCGGTAGGTCCACATGTTCGGACCGCGCAAATGCACGATCTTCAGGAATTCGATGGATTTCATGGGGATGAGGGGAGACGGATGCGGTGTTTTCCGAGTGAACGCCGCATTCTCGCAAAAGCTGACACTTCCGTAAAAAATAAAAATCGGCGCTGGCGGGACGGCGGGTCGTATCATTTCGGCCGCTCTTTTCTTCGCCTTTACTGCCCCAGTCGTGACCGAACCTGCCAGACCGCCCCTCGATCCCGGCGAGCGCATTCTCGCCACATTGGATCTCGATCTCGACGACCGGATGACCTTTCGTGCCGGCCAGCTCGTCCTGACCGACCGACGGATTCTGGCCGGTCCGGAGACATGGCAGGCGTGGCCGCTATGCGCCGGATCGACACTGCACCATCACGATCATGCCGGCATCGGCACGCTCGAGCTTTCCGCCGCGACAGACCATCAGGCCCATCCGGGCACCGCCCGATGGCGCTACACGCTGGGCCGCCACCGCGATGCGCAACGTTTCGAACAGGCCTTCAACCGGCAGGTGGCCAGCATCGCCAGCGGCCGTCCGGCCGTTCCGGCCGACGCGGAAGAGACGTCCACCGACTTCGCTCCGGAACGCAGCGCCCCACCCTCGACCTGGACCCTGCTGCGCCTGTGGCGCTTCGCCCGGCCGTACAGGGGGATGCTGCTGGCCGGCTTTCTGCTCACGCTGGCCGCCACCGCCGCGACGCTGGTGCCGCCCTACCTGACCATGCCGCTGATGGACGACGTGCTGATTCCCTGGCAGAACGGCACGCCGATCGATTGGACCAAAGTGACCTGGCTGCTCGGTGGCCTGTTCGGTGCGGCCATCCTCGCCTGGGGGCTGGGCTGGGCGCGCACCTATATCCTCGCACTGGTTTCCGAGCGCATCGGCGCCGACCTGCGCACCACCACCTACGAACACCTGCTCAAGCTCTCCCTCGAATACTTCGGCGGCAAGCGCACCGGCGACCTGCTGGCGCGCATCGGGTCGGAAACCGATCGCATCAACGTCTTCCTCTCGCTGCACCTGCTCGATTTCGCCACGGACGTGCTGATGATCGCGATGACGGCGGCGATCCTCTTCTCGATCAATCCCTGGCTGGCGCTGGCGACCCTGCTGCCGCTGCCGGTGATCGCCTGGCTGATCCACACCGTGCGTGACCGGCTGCGGACGGGGTTCGAGCAAATTGACCGCGTCTGGGCCGAGGTGACCAGCGTGCTGGCCGATACCATTCCCGGCATCCGCGTCGTCAAGGCCTTCGCGCAGGAGACACGCGAGGCGCAGCGCTTCCGCGAGGCCAACCGGCACAATCTCGAGGTGAATGACCGGCTCAATCGCGTCTGGTCGCTGTTCGCCCCGACCGTCGGCCTGCTGACGGAGATCGGCGTGCTCGTGGTCTGGGTGTTCGGCATCTGGCTGATCGCCCACGACCGCATCACGGTCGGCGTGCTGACCGCCTTCCTCGCCTACATCACCCGTTTCTACGTGCGGCTCGATTCGATGAGCCGCATCGTTTCGGTCACCCAGAAGGCCGCCGCCGGCGCCAAGCGCATCTTCGACATCCTCGATCACGTGTCGAGCGTGCCCGAACCCGCGCAGCCCGCTCCCCTGCCGCCGCTGAAAGGCGGCATCGAAATTCGCGGCGTGCATTTCCGCCATGGCAACCGCGCCATCCTCAAGGGCATCGACCTCGACATCCGCCCCGGCGAGATGATCGGCCTCGTCGGCCACAGCGGTTCGGGCAAGAGCACGCTGGTCAACCTCATCTGCCGCTTCTACGATGTGACCGGCGGCTCGATCCGCGTCGAGGGCATCGACCTGCGCAGCATCGCCGTCGCCGACTGGCGCAGGCACATCGGCCTCGTGCTGCAGGAGCCTTTCCTGTTCTTCGGCACCATCGCCGAGAACATCGCTTACGGCCGGCCCGACGCCACCCGGGAACAGATCGTCGCCGCCGCACGCGCCGCCCATGCCCACGAATTCATCCTGCGCCAGCCCTTCGGCTATGACTCGCTCGTGGGCGAGCGCGGGCAGTCGCTTTCGGGCGGCGAGCGCCAGCGCATCTCCATCGCCCGCGCGTTGCTGATCGACCCGAAGATCCTCATCCTCGACGAAGCCACCTCGGCGGTCGACACCGAGACCGAATTCGAGATCCAGAGTGCGCTGAACAACCTGATCCGCGGGCGTACCACCATCGCCATCGCCCACCGCCTGTCCACGCTGCGGCGGGCCGACCGGCTCGTCGTGATGGATCGCGGCCGCATTGTCGAAATCGGCGACCACGACACGCTGATGGCCCGCGCAGGCCATTACTGGCGGCTCTACATGGCACAAAGCCGGCAGCTCGACGCCCCGCCGCCCCTGGGCGAGGACATGACGGAGGAAGCGCCATGACCCTCCCGTTCGACCTGCAGCGCAACGCCTTGGGCCGGCTGCTCTTCGTCGGCGCGGACGGGACGGCGCACGAAGGGGTCGTGCCGGTACGCGCCTTCGCCCTGACCTGCCCCGACGAAGGCATCGCCCTGTTGTCGACGGAAGGCCGCGAACTGGCGTGGCTGACACGCCTCGCCGATCTGCCGCCGTCGCAACGCGCGCTGGTCGAGGCGGAACTGGCCCAACGCGAATTCATGCCGGTGATCGAGCGCATCCTGTCCGTGAACAGCTATGCCACGCCGAGCACCTGGCAGGTCGAGACCGACCGCGGTGCGACGCAGCTGCTGTTGAAGAGCGAAGACGACATTCGCCGCCTCAAAGGTCCCGGCGCGCTGCTGATCGCCGACGGCAACGGCATTCATTACCTGATCCGCGACCGCCGGCAACTCGATCCCGACAGCCAGAAGATTCTCAAACGCTTCCTGTAATGCCGCAACTCATCCGCCCGGTATCGGGAAGCGGGGCTATACTCGCCGATAAGCCTGCAGTATCAATATCCTGCGTGAATATCCGGCATGACCGATATCGAGACTATCCCGTCACCGATCCGCATCCTCCACATCGAGGACAACGCGCTGTATCGTCAGCTCGTCCGTGAAACGCTGACCGGGTCGGACATCACCTTCGACCTGACCGCAGTCGGCGACCAAGCCGGGCTGGAGCAGGAACTGGCGACCCGGGAATGGGACTGCATCCTCTCCGACATGCATATCGGCGAGTTTTCAGGCATCGAGGTGTTGAAATTCGTCCATGAACGGTATCCCCTCCTGCCGGTGGTCATCCTCACCGGGACGGGAACGGAAGAGCTGGCCGTCCAGGCAATGAAGCTCGGTGCCGCCGACTACATCCTCAAGACGGCCCACCACATCGCCCGGTTGCCCCTGGCACTGCAATCCGTCGTCAAGGCGGCCCGGGACGCGGCACTCGCCCATCGGGCGCAGGTCGACCTGCAACTGGCCGCGACGGTCTTTCACGCCAGCGGCGAGGGAATCATCATCACCGATGCCGCACGGCGCATCGTTCTGGTCAACCCGTTCTTCGAACAGGTCACCGGCTACACCGCCCGCGAAGCACTCGGCCAGGATCCCCGCCTGCTCCGTTCGGATGCCCACGACGCAGCTTATTTCCGGTCGATGTGGGAAGCCATCGAAAGCAGCGGCTTCTGGCAGGGCGAACTCATCAGCCGGCGCAAGGATGGCAGCACCTTCTCGTCGATGATGACCATCTCGGTGGTCCGCAACCCGGCCGGGGAGATCACGCACTATGTCGGTCTCTTTTCCGACATGACCGCCCGCAAGGAGCTCGACGACCGACTCAGGCGACTCACCTGGTACGACGCCCTGACGGGACTGCCCAACCGGACCCTGCTCAACGACCGCCTCGACCAGGCCCTCGGCAACGCCCGCCGCTACGGCCGCTCGGTCGCCGTGCTGGTCACCGACCTGGCCCGCTTCCGGACCATCAACGATACGCTCGGCCACGATGCCGGCAACGCCATCCTCATCGAAATGGCCCATCGCCTGAATACATTGGGACGCCCCGGCGACACCATGGCCCGCATCGGTGCGGACGAATTCGCCGTCGTGCTGGCGAATCTCGAGAAGGATGCGGACGTGATCGCCCTGGCCAACCGCCTGATCGAAACGGTCACCGTACCGATCGAAGTGGCCGGCCAGCGGCTCTCCGTCTCCGCGAACATCGGCATCGGCCTCTATCCCAAGGACGGCGATCATCCCGAAGACCTCATGAAGGCGGCCGACATCGCGCTCGAACGCGCCCGCCTGGCGGGCATCGACACCTTCCGCTTCTTCAAGACCGAGATGGATCTCGATGCCGAGCGCCGCCTGCGCCTCGAATCCGATTTGCACGGGGCGATCGAGCGCGGCGAACTGCAGCTGCACTACCAGCCGCAGGTCAATCTCTCGAATGGCCGCATCTGCGGCTGCGAAGCCCTGCTGCGCTGGCGACATCCGGAATTCGGCCCCGTGTCTCCGGCCGAATTCATACCGCTGGCCGAAGAAATCCGCCTGATCCAGAGCATCGGCAGCTGGGTGCTCGACACGGCCTGCAAACAGAACAAGGCCTGGCGCGATGCCGGCCTGCTGATGCAGCCGGTGGCGGTGAACATTTCCGCCCGCCAGTTCCACTGGTCGGGTTTCTTCGAGTCGGTCGCCAACGCCCTCTCGGACAGCGGCCTGCCGGCCAGCGCACTGGAACTGGAACTGACCGAAGGTACCTTCATCCACAATGACGGCGAGGCCGCCAGCATCCTGGAACAGCTCAAGTCGCTGGGCGTCCAGCTCGTCCTCGACGACTTCGGTACGGGCTACTCGTCGATTTCGCACCTGTCGGGCTTCCCTTTCGACAAGCTGAAGATCGACCAGAGCTTCGTGCATGGCATCACCGAAAGGCCGGTCAATGCGGCGATCGCCACGGCCACCATCGCCATGGGGCGCGGCCTCGACCTCGTCGTGCTCGCCGAAGGCGTGGAAACCGAATCGCAGATGCAGTTCCTGCGGACCCGGGGCTGCGAAGCGATGCAGGGCTGGCTGTTCAGCAAGGCGCTGCCGGCCGACGAAATCACCGCCCTGCTGCAGGCCGGTACCACCCTGAAAGTCGGCGCCGGCGAGACGGTGCAGGAAACCCTGCTGATCGTCGATGACGAGGCAGGGATCCTCAGCGCACTCAAGCGCTTGCTGCGTCGGGACGGTTATCACATCCTCACGGCCGAAAGCCCGGCGCTGGCCTTCGACCTGCTGGCGCAGCACCCGGTGCAGGTCATCGTGTCCGACCAGCGCATGCCCGAAATGAGCGGCACCGAATTCCTGTCGCGCGTCAAGCAGCTCTACCCCGAGACCGTCCGCATCGTATTGTCCGGCTACACCGACCTGCAGAGCGTGACCGACGCCATCAACCGCGGCGCCATCTACCGCTTCCTGACCAAGCCCTGGGACGACGAGGCGCTGCGCGTCCAGATCCGCGAAGCCTTCCGTGTCGCCCGCGGCCTCAAGCAAGGCTGAGCGACGAACGACGATGACCGACAAGATCGACGCGGAAGAGCTCAGGCGGCGGTTGCATGCCGACCTGCCGGTCCTGAGTCCGAACACGCGGCAGATACTCGATGACTGCGAAAACCCGGGCATCGATCTCGAGACGCTCGCGGCCACCCTTGGCGGTTCCCCGGCCATCGCCGCCCGGCTGCTCGGTCTCGCCAATGCCCCCTACTACGGCATGGGCGAGCAGGTGTATTCATTGCGCCGGGCCATCCAGCGGCTGGGGCTGGTCACGGTGCGCGGCATTTCCGTCGGGCTGATCTTCTCCGGCGAGTTCGACTGCCGCCGCTGCCGCCATTTCCTCGCCGACCGCTTCTGGATGTCCGCCGTCCTGACCGCGCATCTGGCGAACCAGTTCGCACGGGACATCCCTGCGGATCACCCCATGCCGCACGACGCCCTCTACATGGCCGGACTGCTTCACAACATCGGCCTGCTCGCCATGGCCAACCGGTTTCCGCAGCCGATGGCGGAAGTTTTCGCCGCCTGCGACGAGCCATCGCCCAAACCGCCGTTGAGCGCGCTGTTGCAGGCACGCTTCGGCTTCGATCATCATCAGGCCGGGGAATGGCTGGGCGCGGCATGGCAGTTGCCTGACGCCTTGCGCCACGTTCTGCGGCATCATGCCGACACCGCCTACACCGGTGCGCACTGGCCGCTGGTCCTGCTCACCGGACTCGGCGCCCGCCTTGCTCATGCGATGGTCTGGCAGGAGTGCGCAGACGGGCTGGCGGCGGAACGCGAGCGCCCCGTGCTGCAGCGGCTCGGACTCGATCAGGCCGTGATCGACACCAGTCTCGATGCGGTGCGCGACCTGACGGACATGCTGCGTACCACGGCGGAAACATTCCTGCGACGATAGGGCGAACGATGGCAAGCGAAACTCCCCAGGCGGGCACGACGGACAAACCGACCCTGCTGCTCGTCGATGACGAGACCGGCATCCTGACAGCCCTGCAGCGCCTGTTCCGGCCACACGGCTATCGCATCTTCACCGCCGAAAGCGGTCCTGCCGGCCTGGCGATCCTCGAAAAGGAAAAGGTGGATGTCGTGGTTTCCGACATGCGCATGCCGGGCATGGACGGAGCGCAATTCCTCGAGCAGGTGTTTTCGCGCTGGCCGGAGACGAAGCGCATCCTGCTGACCGGCTATTCAGATGCCGGCGCCACCATCGCCGCGATCAACCAGGGCAAGATCTGGCGTTACGTTTCGAAGCCATGGAACGACGACGAAATCCTCGTCACCGTCGGCCAGGCGCTGGCACACCGCCAGCTCCTGCACGAAAACGCCCGGCTGACCCGATTGACGCAACAGCAGAACGAGGAGCTGAGGGAACTCAATGCAAATCTAGAGCAGAAGGTGGCGGAGCGCACTGCCGAGCTCGCTGCAGCGCTCAAATCGCTCGAAGAGGCCAACCTGCAGTTGCGCCAGGGCTTCCTCAACACGGTGCAGCTGTTCTCCAACCTGATCGAAATCCGCGGCGGCAAGCTCGCGGGGCATTCCCGCCGCGTCGCCGACCTCGCCCGCCGGCTGGCCGAGCACATGAGCCTGACCGACGCCGACCTCCAGGACGTCTTCCTCGCCTCCCTGCTGCACGACATCGGCAAGCTGGGGCTGCCCGACAACCTGCTCAACGCCGCCTTCAACGCCCTGCCGCCCCAGAGCCGCAGCGAAGTCATGCACCATCCGGCGAAAGGACAGCAGTTGCTCATGGCGGTGGAACAGCTGGCGAATGCGGCACGCCTCATCCGTCATCACCACGAGTGCTACGACGGCAGCGGTTACCCGGATCGGCTCAAGGGCCTCGCGGTACCGCTGGGTTCGCGCATTCTCGCCGTTGCCAACGACTACGATGCACTGCAGATCGGCGTGCTCACGCTGCACGCCCATTCCCCGCTGGAAGCACAGCAGTACCTCCTCAAGGAGCGCGGCCGGCGTTACGACCCGCAGGTCATCGATGCCTTCTTCGCCATGCTGTCCGACGAGGCGGCCAGGCACCCGAAGGAACTGACGCTGCGGCCGGCCGAATTGCGCCCGGGCATGGTGCTGTCGCGCGACCTGCTGCACGCGGAAGGCTACACGCTGCTGCCGCGCGGCCGTGCCATGAATGCCGAAAGCATCGCCCAGCTGCAGCGCATGGAAGCCGATGAGAAGACCACGATGACGCTGCACATCCGCAACGATGCGGCGCCCAACGTATTGCGCGACCCGCAGAACGAAATACAGCGACAGGGTTGGCGCGAAGTGCAGATCGGTTCCGAACAGCTCAAGTCAGGAATGACGCTGGCCCGCAGCATCGTGGACAAGAACGACGGCTACCTGCTGCTGGTGCGCGGTACCCGGCTCGACGAAGTGCTGATCAAGCAGATCCGGGAGTATGAGCGCGTGAACGACCTGTCCCTCTCCCTCTTCATCCGGGTCGACGACCGCTGAGACGCGGCCAGCCACCCATCACCCCACTTTTCGCCGCACACGACCGACGATGCACAGCCTGCTGGAAAGACAACTGAGCCGCCACTGGGGCGGTGATCCGAATGCGCTCCCCGAGGAGTGGCGCGACTTCATCGCCGCCGTCGACGCCTACTACCGGGCGGCAGACGAAGACCTCGCCCTGCGCGAACGCTCGATGGACGCCATGCTGAAGGAGCTGACCGAGCGCAACCGATCCCTGCAGCGCGAAAAATCGGAGCAGGAGGCGCTGGTCAAGAAACTGGCGGACATGCAGACCCACCTGCTGCAATCGGAAAAGCTCGCCGCGCTCGGCCAGCTGGCCGCCGGCGTGGCCCACGAGATCAACAACCCGATCGGCTTCGTCAACTCCAATCTCGGCTCGCTGGAACATTACTTCGTCAAGCTGCATCGCATCCTCGACCATGTCGCGGCCGGCGAACCCATGATCGATGCCCTCGGGGCCGAAGGGCATGCCTTCGTCGCCGCCTTGCGGCAACTGAAGGAGGAATCGGATTACGCCTATCTGATGGAAGACATTCCCGCCCTGCTCGCCGAATCCCGCGAAGGGGTCACCCGGGTCAGGAAGATCGTGCAGGATCTGCGCGACTTTTCCCGCGCCGACACACGCCAGGAATGGGAGATGGCCAATTTGCGCGAGGGGATCGAGTCGACCCTCAATATCGTCCATAACGAAATCAAGTATCACGCCGACGTCGTGCTCGAATGCGGCGACCTGCCGCGTGTCGAATGCATCCCTTCGCAGCTGAACCAGGTATTCATGAACCTGCTGGTCAATGCCGCGCATGCGATGCCGGAAGGCAAGCGGGGCACCATCACCGTGCGCTGCCACAAGGTCAATGAGGAGGCCTGGATCGAGATCGCCGATACCGGCGTGGGCATCGCCAGGGAAAACCTCCAGCGCATTTTCGACCCGTTCTTCACCACCAAGCCGATCGGCAAGGGTACCGGCCTCGGCTTGTCGCTTTCCTACGGCATCGTCGAGAGACATCACGGCCGCATCGAGGTGCAAAGCGAACAGGGGGTGGGGACGACATTCCGCATCATCCTGCCGGTGCATCAGCATCGATCATCCGAGACAATGAAGGGCAGCTAGGCATGCAGACCTACATCTGGAACGAAAGCTTCGTCACCGGTATCGACTCGATCGACGAACAGCACAAGCGTCTGGTCGATCTCATCAATCAGCTCGGCACGATCCAGACTACCCGGCCGCAGGACCGGCAGAGCATCGATGAGGTATTCCGGCAACTCGTCGATTACGCCCATGTTCATTTCCGCGATGAAGAGCAGCTGATGCGGGATGCCGGCATCGAGAGCACCCATTTTCAGCACCACGTACACATCCACCGCGACTTCATCGCCCAGGTCAAGGTCATCTGGCAGGCACGCAGCCTGATGAGTTCGCCGGCCGAAACGCTGCACGGCTTCCTCTCCGCGTGGCTTTCCTATCACATCCTCGGCGAGGACCAGGCCATGGTCCGGACCATGCGCAGCCTGAAGGGGGAACTGGAGCCCGCCTACTTTTCGGAGCCCATCTATAACGAGTTCAGGACCAACGCGCTGTTGCAGACCCTGCGCAACCTCCATGGCGTCCTGTCGCGCCTCAACCATGACTTGCTGCGGGCCAACAAGTCTCTCGAAAAACAGGTCGCCGAACGCACGCATGAACTCACCGAAGCGAACACCCGGCTCGAAGCCGATCGCAGCGAACTCGAGATGCTGCTGCACAAGGTCGACGAAACCCAGAGCCAGTTGCTGCAGTCCGAAAAAATGGCCTCGATCGGACAACTGGCGGCCGGCGTTGCTCACGAGATCAACAACCCGATCGGCTTCGTCAACTCCAATCTGGGCACGCTCGGCCGCTACGTGGAGGACATCCTGCGTCTTGCCGAAGCCGGTGCAGCGACGACCGAAGGACAGCGGATCGCGCAGGAAATCGACTTCGACTATCTGCGCAACGACTTGCGCGACCTGTTGCGCGAATCGCAGGACGGCGTCCAGCGCGTTCGCAAGATCGTCGCCGACCTCAAGGATTTCTCGCGCGTCGACCAGGCCGAATGGCAGCAGGCGGATCTGATCGAAGGACTGGAAAGCACCATCAACGTCGCCTGGCACGAGATCAAGTACAAGGCCGAAATCGTGCGGGAACTGGTATCGCTACCGCTGGTGCGCTGCGTACCGGCCCAGATCAATCAGGTACTGATGAACCTGCTCGTCAATGCCGCCCAGGCCATTCCGGAACGCGGCACCATCACGCTGCGCTGCGGTGCGGATGACGTCTGGGCATGGGTGGAAATCGAAGATACCGGCTGTGGCATGAGCGATGAAACCCGTCGTCGCATGTTCGATCCGTTCTTCACCACCAAGCCGGTCGGGAAAGGCACGGGGCTCGGCATGTCGATCGCATGGGACATCATCAACAAGCACGGTGGCAGTTTCGACATCGACAGCACCGTCGGCAAGGGCACCCGCATCCGTCTCTGGCTGCCGATTGCCGGACCCGCCGAGCAGGCGGCGGGTACTTCGACCGGAGGCGTGGTGCAGGCGGGGTAGCCCGCGTTTTCAGTCCTCGCCGAAATCGAGATTGCGTGCCCGGCACATCGAGGCGAGCACCTTGTTTTCGATCTGCAGTTTGCGGCGCGCGAGCGCTTCGGCGACGATCGACCGCAGTTCGTAGTCGCTCCACGGCTTGGCGACGAAGCTGTGGATGTTCGCCAGGTCCACGGCAAAAACGATGTTGTCCATGTTGGCGGCGCCGGAAAGCATGATGCGCATGCAGTCGGGCTGCTTTTCGGCAAAGGCTTCGAGCAGGCGGGCGCCGTCCATGTCCGGCATCTTGTAGTCGGAAATGATGCAGGCGAAATTCACGCTGCCTGCCATGCGCAGGGCATGCAGCGGCGACGTGCTGATCTGTACGCTGACCTGCGACCTGTCGAAGGTGGCCGATTGCGGATGGCCCGCCTCGGCACGCATTTCGGAGAACATGACATCCAGATGGCTGCGATGGGTCAGGTCGCGCGCCACGGCATGGCAGACGTTGATGTCGTCGTCAACCACGAGAATCTGTTCGACTTCACCGGGTTCGACGGGCAGGCTGATGCCCTGTGCCCGCAGCAGATCGGCCATGCGGCGGTTGCGCACGACGGCCTGGCGGTAGTCGACGGCCTGGCTGACCGAGCTCTTGAGGAAGTAGCTGCTCCATGGCTTCGGGATGAACCGGTAGATGTGAGTCTCGTTGATCATGCGCACCAGCGCGTCCATGTCCGTCTGGCCGGACAGGACGATGCGGGCGCAATCGGGCTGGATCTCGTGTAGCGCCTTGAGGAAGTCGAGCCCCGTCATTTCCGGCATGCGGTAATCGACGACGACGACCTCGAACTCCTTTTCCCGGGCGCGTGCCAGCGCCTCCTGCGGGTTGGTGAACCCTTCGATCGCGTAGCGGTGGCGCCCGAGTGGCGGCGTGCCGAGTTCGCGCCGCACGGCGTTCACGATGTTCGGTTCGTCATCGAGGACAAGAATGGCGTGCGTTCGCTGCGCGACGGCGCTGTCGTTCGGAGTGGTCATTGCTTCCAGACTTTCCTGAGCGTTCGAATGGCGTAACTATGCCATAGCTTGACCGCTAGAATGCGCTATCCCAGACCGAGAACAGCGTTCCTTATATGTCGCATAACCAGCATTTGCCGATCACCGCCGTCTGGCCCGGCAGCCCTTATCCGCGCGGTGCGACCTGGGACGGGGAAGGCGTCAACTTCGCCCTGTTTTCCGAACATGCCGAGCGTGTCGAGCTGTGCCTGTTCGATCCAACCGGCCGCCATGAAGTCCAGCGCATCGGATTGCGCGAGCAGACCGATCTCGTCTGGCATTGCTACCTGCCCGAGGCACGGCCGGGTCTGCTCTACGGCTATCGGGTCCATGGCCCTTACGCACCGGCGGACGGCCACCGCTTCAATCCGAACAAGCTGTTGCTCGACCCCTACGCGCGCGACATCGTCGGACCGCTCGTCTGGACGGATGCCCATTTCGGCTATCAGGTCGATGACGCGGCGACCGACCTGTCCCTCGACCTGCGCGACAATGCCGCCCAGATGCCGAAATGCCGGGTCACCGATCCGGCCTTCTCGTGGGGCGACGACCGTTCGCCGAACATACCCTGGCACGAGATGGTGATCTACGAACTGCATGTGCGCGGCTTCACGATCAACCATCCGGACGTCCCCCCCGCCCTGCGCGGCACTTACGCAGGACTGGCCACCGCGCCGGTGATCGAACATCTGAAGCGTCTCGGCATCACCTCGGTGGAATTGATGCCGACGCACAGCTTCATCGACGACCGTCATCTCGTCGACCAGGGCAAGCGCAACTACTGGGGCTACAACTCGATCGGCTACTTCTCTCCCGACCAGCGCTATTCGGCGAGCGGCTCGTCGAAGGAATTCAAGACGATGGTCAAGACGCTGCACTCCGCCGGCATCGAGGTGATCCTCGACGTGGTCTACAACCATACCGCGGAAGGCAACCATCTCGGTCCGACCCTGAGCTTCAAGGGCATCGACAACGCGGTGTACTACCGCCTGTCCGAGGAAGACCGGCGCTACTACAAGGACTATACCGGCTGCGGCAACACGCTCAACCTCGAACATCCACGCGTGCTGCAGCTGGTCATGGACTCGCTGCGCCACTGGGTGCAGGAAATGCACGTCGATGGCTTCCGTTTCGACCTCGCCTCGTCGCTGGGCCGCGAACAGCACGCGGTCAACCACCTCGGCGCCTTCTTCGACATCCTCCACCAGGACCCCGTGCTGTCGCGCGTGAAGCTGATCGCGGAACCCTGGGATCTGGGCGAAGGCGGCTATCAGGTCGGCAACTTCCCGCTCGGCTGGGCGGAATGGAACGACCGCTACCGCGACTGCATGCGCGCCTTCTGGCGCGGCGACGGCGGACTGATCGGCGAATTCGCCACGCGCATCACCGGATCGAGCGACCTCTACGCCCACAACGGCCGACGGCCCTACGCCAGCATCAACTTCGTCACGGCGCACGACGGCTTCACCCTTCACGACCTCGTCAGCTACAACGACAAGCACAACGAAGCCAACGGCGAGAACAACCGCGACGGCACCGACAACAACCTGTCGTGGAACAGCGGCATCGAAGGCGAAACCCGGGATCGCGCCATCACCGAACTGCGCGCCCGCCGCAAGCGCAACCTGCTCGCCACCCTGCTCTTCTCGCAGGGCGTGCCGATGCTGCTGGCCGGCGACGAAATGGGCCGCACCCAGCATGGCAACAACAACGCCTACTGCCAGGACAACGCAACCAGCTGGGTGGACTGGCAGCTGTCGGATGCCGACCGCGACCTGCTCGACTTCGTCGCCCGCCTGATCCGCCTGCGCCGCGCGCATCCGGTTTTCCGGCGCCGCAACTTCTTCCAGGGCCGGCCGATCCGCGGTTCCGGCATCAAGGACATCCACTGGATCAAACCCGACGGCAGCGAAATGAGCGACCAGGAATGGGCACACGATTTCGCGCGCAGCCTTGGCGTCTACCTCTCCGGCGGGGCGCTCGGCGAAGTGGACCCGCGCGGCCGTGCGATCCACGACGACAATTTCATCCTGCTCTTCAACGCCCACCACGAGCGCATCGATTTCACCCTGCCGATCCTCTGCGAGGGCTGCACCTGGGAGGTCGTGCTCGATACGCACTATCACGCCGGACTGGATACCGACGGCACCTATGCCGGTGGCGAAGGCTATCAACTCGAAGGACGCACACTGGCCCTGTTGCGCCAGTCCGATGCCGTTTCGCCGCAGCCCCCCCCTCATGACTGACACCCTGCAGACACTCGCCGAACGACTCGGCATCGCGGCCGACTACCATGACATCTGGGGTCACCGGCATGTCACCGCCACCTACACGCAGCAGGCGTTGCTGGCCGCCATGCACCTGCCGGAGGATCGCATCGCCGACGATCCGGCCGGCCTGCTCGCCGAGTATCCGGTGCAGGATGCGCAGCCCTTCCTGCCGCCCGACACGCCTGCCCGCTGTCACATCCCCGCAGCGATCCGCGCCGGGCGCCGCCTCTGGGGGCTGACGGTACAACTTTATTCCCTGCGCTCGCAGCGCAACTGGGGCATCGGCGACTTCACCGACCTTGCGCAACTCGTCGAACTGACGGCCGCCGCCGGCGGCGACGTAATCGGCCTCAATCCGCTGCATGCGCTGTTTCCCGACAATCCGGCACATATCAGTCCCTACAGCCCGTCGCACCGCGGTTTCCTCAACGTGCTCTACATCGACGTCGAGGCCGCCCCCGGATTCTCCGCCTGCGAGACCGCCCGCCGCCGTCTCGCCAGCGCCGACTTTCAGGCGCGCCTGCAGGCGCTGCGCGACACCGGGGTGGTCGACTACGTCGGTGTCGCCCGGGCCAAACTCGACGTCCTGCGCGCATTGTTCGACCATGCCCGCGCCAACAGCGGCACCTGCCTCGCCGGCTTCGCCCTGTGGCGTGAGGCCCGGGGCGAAACGCTCGAACGTCATGCACTGTTCGAGGCGCTGCAGTCACATTTCCGGGCGACAGACGCAAACATCTGGGGCTGGCCGGTCTGGCCCGAGGAATATCGCGACCCGGCTTCTCCGGCCGTCGCCTCCTTCGCTGCCGAACACGCGACCGAGCTCGACTGGTACGCCTGGCTGCAATGGCTGGCGGACGAACAACTGGCCGCGGTGGCCACGCGTGCCAGGGAACTCGGCATGGCCATCGGCCTCTACCGCGACCTGGCCGTCGGTGCCAGTCCCGGCGGTTCGGAGGTGTGGTGCTGGCAGGACGTCTTCGCCGACGGGGCGAGCACCGGTGCTCCGCCCGACGAGCTGAATCTGCTCGGCCAGGACTGGGGCCTGCCGCCCTTCGTGCCGCACCGCCTGCGCGATGTCGCCTACGCACCCTTCATCGAAGTGCTGCGAGCGAACATGCGTCATGCCGGGGCCTTGCGCATCGACCATGTGATGGCGCTGATGCGCCTGTTTTGGGTGCCGCGCGACGTTCCGGCCACCGAAGGCGCCTACGTCGCCTATCCTTTCGATGACCTGCTCGGTCTGGTCGCCCGCGAGAGCACGCAGGCCGGCTGCCTGGTGATCGGGGAAGACCTCGGCACCGTTCCTCCCGGCTTCCGTGAACGCCTGTTCGATGCGGGCGTGCTCTCCTACCACCCCCTGCTGTTCGAACGCTATCCGGACGGCCAGTTTCGCCTGCCCGCCGACATGCCGCCCCAGGCACTGGTGGCGGCGAGCACGCACGACCTGCCGACGCTCACCGGCCTCTGGCAAGGCGTCGACATCGAGGTACGCACGCAACTGCACCTTTTCCCCAGCGACGAACTACGGCTGCGCCTGACGACCGAACGCACATGGGACCGCGGCCGCCTGCTATGGGCACTGGAACGGGAAAATCTGCTTCCGGAAGAAACCGGCAAGGATCCTTCCGCGCTCCCCGAGCTGCCTCCTGGGGTCATCGCCGCCATCCATGCCTACCTCGCCCGCAGCCCGGCGCAGCTGATGGTCGTCCAGCCCGAGGACATCTTCGGCGTCGCCGAGCAGATCAACGTGCCCGGCACGCTGGAGCACCAGCACCCGAACTGGCAACGCAAACTGCCGTTGCCGCTCGAAGACTGGGCTGCGGACGAACGTTTCCAGGGAACCATCGCCGCCCTCAAGGCTGGCCGATAAAGTCGGCGACGGCAGGACGGCGCCGCAGGATCATTTCTCCGGCCAGGCTGCCAGGAATTCCCGCCAGTGCGGCGCATCGCTTCTGGCCAGTTCGCCGCGCACGAAGGCGACTTCTTCGGCATGCGCTTTCGCGCTCAAATGGCCCCGCATCTGCTGGAATCGCAGGTAGACCATGTAGGTATTGACGACATCCGTTTCGCAGTAGTCGCGGATCGCGTCGATCTGGCCATCAAGCCAGGCGCCCCAGACGGCGCTGCCGTCCATGCCGAGCTTGCCGGGCAGGCCCATCAGCTTCGCCAGTTCGTCGAGCGGCGCGTTGGCGCGCGGCTGGTACATCGCCAGTAGGTCCATCAGGTCGAGATGGCGCGTGTGGTAGCGGCTGATGTAGTTGTTCCACTTGAAGTCGCGGTCGTCTTCGCCGAGATCCCAGTAGCGCGGCGCGGCGACGCCATGGATCAGGCCGCGGTAGTGCAGCACCGGCAGGTCGAAGCCGCCGCCGTTCCACGAGATGATCTGCGGCGTGTATTTGCCGATGCCGTCGTAGAAGCGCTGGATGATCTCGCCTTCGCCAGACTTTGGCTCGGCCAGCGACCAGACCCTGAAACCTTCATCGCTGCGCATCGCACAGGAGATGACAATCACGCGCTGCAGATGATGCGGCAGGAAGTCGGAGCCGTTCTTCGCGCGCTGCTTCTGGAAGGCGAACTCGGCGACCTCGGCATCGGCGAGCGTCTCCGGGAGTTCGTGGAGATTGCGCAGCCCGGCAATATCGGGAATGGTTTCGATGTCGAAGGCGATGACGGGGATCATGGTTTGACGGAGGAAGTTTCCGGCGTGCCGGCCGGCGGAAAATGCACATGGACATTCACGCAGGCGGACAGAGACGCCAGCAGGATGAGGGACAGCAGCAGCTTTTTCATCACTCGACGAGAAGACCCTGGCGGCCGGCCAGCACTTCGCGAAAACGCGCGACCAGCGCCGGCCAGTCGATGCGGCGATTGTAGCCAATGATGTCGACGCTCGGCATGCCGCTGCCCTGCATGATGAGGATGCGATCATCCGCGTCGTGGCCGGGAATGCCGCTCAGCGTGCAAACGCCATCGCGCAGCACGGCACCGAGGCCGATGCGGTCGTAGGCCAGGCCGAAGCCTTCTCGTTCGGGCAGACGGAGGATCGCGCTCCCCTCCTCAGGCGTGCCGAGTGCCGTGATGTCCTTGAGCGCGCCGATGCTGAGCACGCGCCGCTCGTCGCCGGACGTGCTGTCGATGCGGGCATCGAAGCGCAGCGGC
Source organism: Rhodocyclaceae bacterium (assembly GCA_034004665.1). Classification (GTDB taxonomy): domain Bacteria; phylum Pseudomonadota; class Gammaproteobacteria; order Burkholderiales; family Rhodocyclaceae; genus Sulfuricystis. The sequence goes on from JAVEWF010000001.1 coordinate 38,971, forward strand.
TGCCACCCCGCCATTTCGAGATCGTGCAGGTCGGCATCGAAGCGGCCCTCGATGCTGCCGAAGGCGAAGGTGCGCGTCAGCATGCCGAGGTCGAGGCCGCGCGCCGTCACGTCGACCAGCAGATGACGCCGGGCGCTGAACGGGGCTAGCATGCGCAACTGATGGACGATCAGGCCGCCGTCGAAGACTTCGACGCCGAGCGCCCCGTCCATGCTCAACACATCGTTTTCGTAGGCGATGCGCGGGATGTGGGCGGACAGGGTGCCGGCCATGACCGGCAGCCGCAACGCGCGCGACAGCTTGGGCATCGACACGCCGTCGATCCCGCCGGAGAACTCCGCCTGCCACGCATTCTGCACACGATCGACCACCAGCCGCTCGACCGAGAATCGTCCGTCGAGCAGCGGTGCGATGAGATGCTCGATGCGGGCGGAGTTGCCGTCCAGCAGCAGCGGAATGCGAAACTCGCCGAGCGGCAGGTCGCCGAAGCGGGCCGCGGCGACGCTGATTTCGGCAGGCTGCGGCTGCCCGGCTTCCCAGGCGATCTGTGCATTCATGCCTTCCAGACGCATGTAGTCCGTGTCGTCCGCCAGCGTCGCGTCGTCCAGTCCGGCGAAGAAGCGCTGCAAGCCTGGGATCGGTGCCGCCTCCCGCCATTCGGCGGCGAAGAGCACCGATCCCGTGGCCTGCCATGCCGGCAGCCCGAGGCTCGACAGCCAGGGTTGCAGCCATTCGCGCATGGCGGCAGCAAGGTCGATGCGTTCGCTGACGAGGCCCCATTCGGTCGCGACGCCGCGTTCGCGATCCCAGCGCAGGCTGGCCGTCACTGCGCCGATGTCGGCCACGTCCAGCCGCGCCTGTTCGACCTGGAGCAGCGCATCGGTCAGGCGCCCCTCGGCATCGATGCGCACGCGCGCATCCCGCTGCCAGGGCGGCATGGCGAAATGCCCGTCGGTCCAGTCGATCCCGGCATGCCAGCGCCAGGCGCCAGCTTCGCGCGTGGCGGTCGCCTGCAGTGCGAACGCCATGTCACGCCCCGCAGCGGAACCGTCGCGGCTGGAAAAGGAAAGGTTGCGCGTTGCCAGTGCAAGTTCGACCCGGTTCCGGTCGCCTCGCAGGCTCAGGTCAACCCGCCCCTGCGGACTCCACCGCCGCAGGCGCTTCACGAGGGGCGACAGCGCCACGACATCGATATCGCGCAGGGCGAACGTGAAATGTCCGTCGGAATGCCAGGCCAGCGAGAACGGCAACGGCGACCGCTCGCGGCCGCGCGTCACCTCGCGCTGCAACTCTCCTTCAGGACATGCCAGTTCGCGTCCGTCGAACCGGAAATGCCGGCAGTTCAGTTCGAGACCGCGATACTCGACGTCGGCGATCTGCAGACGATCGATGTGCAACGTGGCACGCTCTGCCGACGGCGCTGCAAATTTCAGGGTCATGCCGCTGGCGGCAAAAGCGGGATGCCGGATCTCGTCCAGCGCCAGTTCGATGTCGAGGGCGAATGCCGGCTCGATGAACAGGCAGCACAGCCCGGCGAGAACGGCCCTAGCCCGGGAAAACACCCGTGGACAGATAGCGGTCGCCACGATCGCAGACGATGCTGACGATGACGGCATTCTCGAGCGTCTCCGCCAGGCGCAGGGCGACCACCATCGCACCGCCCGAGGAAATGCCGGCGCAGATGCCCTCTTCGGCGGCCAGACGACGCGTCATGTCCTCGGCATCCGCCTGCGAGACGTATTCGAGCTGGTCGATGCGCGAGAAGTCGCAGATTTTCGGCAGGTAGCCCAGCGGCCATTTGCGGATGCCGGGGATCTGCGAACCCTCTTCCGGCTGGCAGCCGACGATCCGGATCTGAGGATTGACTTCTTTCAGGTACTGCGAGCAGCCCATGATGGTGCCGGTCGTGCCCATGCTCGATACGAAATGCGTGACGCGGCCCTCGGTGTCGCGCCAGATCTCGGGGCCCGTGCCGTGATAGTGCGCGAGCGGATTGTCCGGATTGGAAAACTGGTCGAGCATGATGCCCTTGCCGGCCTTGACGAGCCGGTCGGCCTCGTCGCGCGCACCTTCCATGCTCGCCTGCTTCGGCGTCAGCACGAGCTCGGCGCCGTAGGCCTTCATCGACTGGCGACGCTCGACGCTCTGGTTTTCCGGCATGACCAGGATCATGCCGTAGCCGCGCATCGCGGCGACCATCGCCAGGGCGATGCCCGTATTGCCGGACGTCGCCTCGATCAGCGTGTCGCCGGGCTTGATCTCGCCGCGCTTTTCCGCCTCGATGATCATCGAGAGCGCCGGCCGGTCCTTGACCGAACCGGCGGGATTGTTGCCTTCGAGCTTGGCGAGGAGGATGTTGTTGCGGCGCGCATTTTCCGCGCCCGGCAAGCGCTGCAGGCGCACCAGCGGGGTATTGCCGACGGTGGATTCGAGCGTGATGGTCTTCATTGTCCGGCCAGGTGTTGCACGTACCTGGTCACCCCCTCGGCCACGCTGTTGAATTCATCCTTGTAGCCGGCGGCGCGCAACGCGCCGATGTCGGCCTGGGTGAAGCTCTGGTACTTGCCCTTGAGCGCCTCGGGGAAGTCGATGTATTCGACGATGCCCTGGCTCACCATCTCCTCCAGCGACAGCGCCGGCTTGCCTTCGAGCGCCCGGCAGGCATTCACGGTCGAGTGCGCGATGTCGTTGAACGGCTGGGCGCGGCCGGTGCCGAGGTTGAAGATGCCCGATTTCTCGGGATGGTCGAGGAAGAACATGTTCACCTTGACCACGTCGTCGATATAGACGAAGTCGCGGCTCTGGCTGCCATTGGCGTAGCCGTCGCAGCCCTCGAACAGCTTCACCTTGCCATGCTCGCGGTACTGGTTGAAATGGTGGAAGGCCACCGAGGCCATGCGGCCCTTGTGCTGTTCGCGCGGGCCATAGACGTTGAAGTAGCGGAAGCCGACCACCTGCGAGGAAAAGTCGGCGCTGGCGGCACGGCGACGCACGACCTGGTCGAACAGGAACTTCGAGTAGCCATAGACGTTGAGCGGCCCCTCGTGTTCGCGCGCTTCCTTGAAGATGCGGCCGGCGCCATACACCGACGCGGAGGATGCGTAGAGGAACTGCGTTTCATGGTCGAGGCAGAAGTCCAGTAGCGTGCTGGTATAGCGGAAGTTGTTCTCCATCATGTAGCGGCCGTCGGTTTCCATCGTGTCCGAGCAGGCACCCTCGTGGAAGATCGCCTCGACCGCACCGTCGAAGTGGCCGTGCTGCACCATCTCGATGAACTCGTGCTTGTCGAGGTAGTCGGCGATCTCGCAATCGACGAGGTTTTTGAACTTGTCGGCCTTGCTCAGGTTGTCGACGGCGATCACCTCGGTGATGCCGCGGTCGTTGAGCGCCTTGACGATGTTGGCGCCGATGAAGCCGCAGGCGCCGGTAACGATGTAGTACATGCCTAGCCTTTCAATTCGTCGATGGAACAGGTGGCGGTGCCCAGCTTGCCGACGACGACGCCGGCGGCACGGTTGGCCCAGCGCATCGCATCGGCCAGGTCGAGTCCGCTCGCCAGCATCACCGCCAGCGTGGCGATCACGGTATCGCCCGCACCGCTGACATCATAAACCTCGCGGGCGAGCGCCGGTTCGTGAGTTGCCGCAGCGGCGGAAAACAGGGTCATGCCCTCCTCCGAACGCGTCAGCAGCAGGGCATCGATGCCCAGTTCGTCGCGCAGACGGGCGACGCGCGCATTCAGGTCGGCCTCGTCACGCCAGCGGCCGACGACCTCGCGCAGCTCGGCGCGATTCGGCGTAATGACGCTGGCGCCGGCGTAGCGCGCGTAGTCGTCGCCCTTGGGATCGACCAGCACGGGTTTGCCCTGCTCGCGCGCGATGCGGATCATTTCGGTAATGTGCGTCAGGCCACCCTTGCCGTAGTCGGACAGGATCACCACGTCGCAGGCAACCACGCGCTGGCGGAATTCGGCCAGCTTGGCCTGCAGCACTTCATGCGTCGGCCAGTTTTCGAAATCGATGCGCAGCAGCTGCTGCTGGCGGCCCAGCACGCGCAACTTGACGGTGGTGGCGAGTTGCGGATCCTCGTGCAGGCTGGCATCGATGGCGGATTCGGCGAGCAACCGCGCCAGCACCTGGCCGGCCTCGTCCGCGCCGACGACCGACAGCAGCCCCGCACGCGCACCGAGCGCGGCGATGTTGCGGGCGACGTTGGCGGCACCGCCGGGGCGTTCCTCGCTTTTCTCGACCTTGACGACGGGCACCGGCGCTTCCGGCGAAATGCGGGAGACCTCGCCGAACCAGTAGCGGTCGAGCATGACGTCGCCGACGACGAGCACGCTCGCCTGGCGGGTATCGGGCAGTTGCATGGGCATGGGTTACCTGCCTAGGGAGTCAGATCGAATTCTTCGGTGCGGCGCGGCGGGAAGGTTTCCCAGCCGCCACAGGCGGGACAGCGCCAGTGGAACTGGCGTGCCTTGAAGCCGCAGTCGTCGCATCGATAGCGGGCGACGCGACGCGTGTGATTGTGGATCAGATTGCGGATCAGTTCGAGGTCGCTGCGTCGCTCCGGCGGTGCCAGCAGCACTTGCGCCTCGAGCAGCTTGTCGAGCCCCAGCAGCGTCGGGTTCCGCCGCAACTCGTCGCGGACCAGCACGTAGGCCGTTTCCGGCCCGTGTGCAGCCAGCTCCGTCTGGAAGGCGATGTCGAGCAAATCGAGCGAGGAATGGCGCTCGAGATAGCTGCGGAGCAGGTCGAGCCCGGCCTGCGCGCGTCCGAGAGCGGTATAGACCTCCATCATCTTGCCGGCGACCAGCGACAGATAGACCGGGTTCTGCTGCTCGATGCCCTGCCAGACCTTCAACGCCGTCTCGCCATCACCGACTTTTGCCGCCAGTTCGCCGCGCATCATCGTCGCGCGCACGCACTTGCGATTGGCCGCCAGTGCGGCGTCGATGCGCCGCTGCGCCGCTTCGAGCCGTCCATTGACGAGATCGGAGGCCGCCAGCTCGCAATGAAACTCGGCGATCTCCTTTTGCCACAGGTGCTCGGCATGGCCGGGCATTTCCTCGGCGATGGCGATCGCCTTCGACCATTCCTTTTCCTGCTGGTAGATCTCGAGGAGATTCCGCAGCGCATCCTCATCGCGCTGCGTACCGCGCAGCTTGAGGAAGACCTCCTCGGCGCGGTCGAGCAGGCCGGCTTTCAGGTAATCCTGTCCGAGCTCGGCGAACGCATGCAGGCGCTGCTCCTCGGTCAGCTGCGTGAGCGCGGCATCGCGCTCGATCAGATGCTTGTGCACGCGGATGGCACGATCCGTCTCGCCGCGACGACGAAACAGGCTGCCCAGCGCGAAGTGAAGTTCGATGGTTTCGGGATCGACGCGCGCGGCCTCGAGGAAGGCCTCGATGGCCTTGTCGGGCTGCTCGTTGAGGAGAAAGTTCAGCCCCGTGAAATAGGAGCGCGGCAGGCGCCGCGACTCGCGCATCAGCTGGCGGATGTCGATGCGCGCCGCGAGCCAGCCGAAAAAGAAGAATGCCGGCAGGACCAGCAGCCACCAGAGTTCGATTTCCACGTTGGTCAGCCGGCCGTCCCGACGGGCGGTTCCTCGGCAGGCTTGTGTTGTCGGGCCATCTGGTCGGCCTGCTTGCGCAATTTTGCGATGGTGCGGCGCTGCCGCACGGCCCCGGGCAGCAAGGCCAGCGCCCCCAGCAGAACACCTGCGCCGAAGGCGGCGAGTACAACAAGCGCCAGCGGCGCCTGCCAGCTGGCATCGAAGAAGAAGCGCAACTCGACGTCGCTGCTGTTCTTGATGGCCAGCCCCAGCAGGATCACGAACAGGATCCCGCGGAGCAGCCACATCAGCGCATTCATCGCCGTCTCGATGCTACTTGACGGTCAGGTCGACCCGCTCGCGCAACTCCTTGCCGGCCTTGAAGTGCGGGACATATTTGGCCGGCACCTCCACACGATCGCCCGTCTTGGGGTTGCGGCCGATGCGGGGAGGACGATAGTTGAGCGAGAAGCTGCCGAAGCCGCGAATCTCGATGCGATCGCCCTTGGCCAGGGCCTCGGACATCGCATCGAGCATCATTTTCACGGACAGGTCGGCATCCTTGACGACAAGCTGCGGAAAGCGCTCCGCCAGACGAGCGATCAACTCGGACTTGGTCATGACCGGAACTTTCCTTTTGGCTTACTGCTGGCTCATTGCTGATTGAGCTTGGCCTTCAAAAGGGCACCCAGGTTGGTGGTGCCGGTCGCGGCAGCTGCCGAGTCGGACGCCAGCTTCTGCATCGCTTCGCTCTGCTCGGCCTGGTCCTTCGCCTTGATCGACAGGTTGATCGAACGCGACTTGCGGTCGACGTTGATGATCAGCGCCTCGACGCTGTCGCCGACATGCAGATGCTGGCTCAGGTCTTCGGTACGATCGCGAGAGAACTCGGACACGCGCAGGTAGCCCTCGACGTCGCCGCCGAGATCGATCACGGCGCCCTTGGCATCGACGCTCTTGACCGTGCCGTTGACGAGGCTGTTCTTGTCGTGCGTCGCGATGAAGCTGGTGAAGGGGTCGCCATCGAGCTGCTTGACGCCCAGCGAAATACGCTCCTTCTCGACGTCGATCGACAGCACCACGGCCTCGACTTCGTCGCCCTTCTTGTAGTTCTGCTTGGCTTCCTCGCCGGCCGCCGACCAGGACAGGTCGGACAGGTGAACCAGACCGTCGATGCCGCCGGGCAGGCCGATGAAGATGCCGAAGTCGGTGATCGACTTGATGGCGCCCTTCACCTTGTCGCCCTTCTTGTGGTTCATGGCGAACTCGTCCCACGGATTCGCCTGGCACTGCTTCATGCCCAGCGAGATGCGGCGGCGATCCTCGTCGATCTCGAGGATCATCACCTCGACCTCGTCGCCGAGCTGGACGACCTTGGACGGGTGGATGTTCTTGTTGGTCCAGTCCATCTCGGAGACGTGCACCAGGCCTTCGATGCCCTGCTCGATCTCGACGAACGCGCCGTAGTCGGTCAGGTTGGTGACCTTGCCGAACAGGCGGGTGCCCTGCGGGTAACGACGGGCGATGCCCACCCACGGATCTTCGCCGAGCTGCTTCATGCCCAGCGAGACGCGGTTCTTCTCCTGGTCGAACTTGAGCACCTTGGCGGTGACTTCGTCGCCGACGTTGAGCACTTCGGACGGGTGACGCACGCGGCGCCAGGCCAGGTCGGTGATGTGCAGCAGGCCGTCGATGCCGCCGAGGTCGACGAACGCGCCGTACTCGGTGATGTTCTTGACGATGCCCTTGACGATGGTGCCTTCCTGCAGGTTTTCCAGCAGCTTCTGGCGCTCTTCGCCCATGTTGGCTTCCAGCACGGCGCGGCGCGACAGCACGACGTTGTTGCGCTTGCGGTCGAGCTTGATGACCTTGAATTCGTATTCCTTGCCTTCGAACGGCGTGGTGTCCTTGATCGGACGGGTGTCGACCAGCGAGCCGGGCAGGAAGGCGCGGATGCCGTTGGTCATGACGGTCAGGCCGCCCTTGACCTTGCCGGTGATGACGCCCTTGACGAGGATCGCGTCGTTGAGCGCCTTGTCGAGATCGTTCCAGGCGGCGATGCGCTTGGCCTTGTCGCGCGACAGGCGGGTTTCGCCGTAGCCGTCTTCCAGCATCTCGATCGCGACTTGCACGAACTCGCCGGGATTGGCTTCGACTTCGCCACGGTCGTTCTTGAATTCATCGACCGGGATGAAGGATTCGGATTTCAGGCCCGCGTTGACGACCACAAAGTTTTGATCGACGCGGACGACTTCGGCCGTGATGACTTCGCCGGCGCGCATTTCCTGGCGCTGGAGGCTTTCTTCGAAGAGGGCGGCAAAGGATTCCATGGAATTCACGGCAGCAGAGGTAGCAGACATAAAGGGTCAGGGTTCCAAGATATATCCGTCTTGACAACGGGTTAGTTGAACACTGGCAACCGGCGACGGACACTGTCCATGACGGCGGCCACGGCTTCCTCGATGTTCAACGCGGTGGTATCCACCAAGTCGGCATCGGGGCATTGTTTCAGGGGTGCTACGGGTCTTGCGGCATCGCGCGCGTCCCGTTCCCTGAGATCGTTCACGATGTCCTGCAAAAGGGGGCGCATGTTATCAGGCATTCCCTTGTCGATCAACTGTTTATGACGTCTTTCGCCACGCGCTTCGGCCGAGGCGGTCAGAAACACCTTCACGGGCGCGTCGGGAAAGACCACCGACCCCATGTCGCGGCCGTCCGCGACCAGCCCGGGGAAGTGCCGATAGGCGCGCTGGCGCTCCAGCAGCGCGGAGCGCACTGCGGGGTAGGCGGCGATCTTCGAGGCGCCATTGCCAACCGATTCCGCACGAATGGCCTCGCTAACGTATTCTTTTCCAAGGTAAATATTGTCGCCAACGAACTCGGCCGGCAGTGCCGCAGCAATCGCCGCCACGGCCGCCTCGTCGTCCAGCGAGACATTCGCCTTCATCGCGGCCAGGGCGGTCAACCGATAGAGGGCACCGCTGTCGAGGAAATGGTAGCCGAGCGCCTGTGCGACGCGCTGCGCCACCGTACCCTTGCCCGAGGCCGACGGACCGTCGATGGCGATCACCGGCGCCGCGATCTGCGCGAAAGCGTCGAAGTAATGCGGGAAGGTCTTGGCGACGCACTTCGGATCATGGATGCGCACCGGCACGCCACCCAGTGCGGCCAGCGAGAAGCACATCGCCATGCGGTGGTCGTCGTAGGTGTCGATTTCGGCGTTGGCCGCGAAAGTCGGCGGCGGCGAGACGGCGAGATAGTCCGCCCCCTCCTCCACCGTCGCACCCAGCTTGCGCAGTTCGGTCGCCATCGCCGCGATGCGGTCGGTCTCCTTGACGCGCCAGGAGGCGATGTTGCGCAGCCTGCAGGGGCCGTCGGCGAACAGGGCCGTGACGGCCAGCGTCATCGCCGCATCGGGAATGTGGTTGAGATCAAGGTCGAAGGCCTTGAGCTTCGTCGCGGGCGCGGATGCCTCGATGAAATTGTCGCCCCGGACGATGCGCGCGCCCATCGCTTCGAGTGCCTCGGCGAACCTGACGTCGCCCTGGATGCTGTCGGCTCCGACGCCCTCGACGCGCACCGGCCCCTGGCCGATCGCACCTGCCGCGAGAAAATAGGAAGCGGCAGAGGCATCGCCCTCGACATGCAGCAGACCCGGACTGCGATAGCGCTGGCCGCCGGGAATCGTGAAACGCCGCCAGCCTTCGCGCTCGACCGTGACACCGAAGCGGGCCATGAGTTTCAGCGTGATCTCGATGTAGGGCTTGGAGATCAGTTCCGTCGTCATCTCGATGACCGCCTGCCGCCCCGTCAGCGGCAGCGCCATCAGGAGGGCGGTGAGAAATTGCGAGGAAACGTCGCCGCGCACCCGCACCGGGGCGGCCAGACGCACGTCCCCCGGAAAAATCTCCAGCGGCGGGAAGCCTTCGTTGCCGGCATAGCCGATGTGGCAGCCGATCTGGCGCAGCCCATCGACCAGATCGCCGATCGGCCGTTCGTGCATGCGCGGCACACCCGACAGCTTGTAACGGCCTTCCGACAGCGCGAGTGCCGCCGTCAGAGGCCGGATCGCCGTACCGGCGTTGCCCATGAACAGGCTGCCGTGCTTGACCGGAAAGGCGCCGCCGACGCCGTTCACCCGCCAGGCATTGGGTCCCCTGGGTTCAAGACCGACGCCGAGCGCCGCGAGCGCAGAGAGCATCACCCGCGTATCGTCGGAATCGAGCAGGTCGCGGATCTCGGTATGTCCCTCCGCCAGGGCGGCCAGCAGCAGCATGCGGTTGGAGATGCTTTTCGAGCCCGGCAACCGGACGCTACCGGCAGCCCGGGCCAGGGGTGGCAGATCGAGGTGTTCCATCACTTGTCCAGGGTATCGAGCCAGGCATCCCGGCGCGTGCGTGCGACGGCAAACATCCGCTCCAGACCGGTGCTGTCCGCACCGGCCAGCAGCACGCGGGTGCGCAGCAGTTCGGCCATGTAGGCATCCAGTTCGCCGAGCAGCGCCTTGCGGTTGGCGAGGCAGATGTCGCGCCACATCTCGGGATGGCTGCTGGCGATGCGGGTGAAGTCGCGGAATCCGCTGGCGGCGAAGCCGAACAGCTGGTCGGCGTTGGTCCGCCCCGCCAGGTCATGCACCAGCGCGAAGGCCAGCAGGTGTGGAAGATGGCTCACGGCGGCGAAAACGCGATCGTGCTCTTCGGGCGCGAGCTCGGAAACCCGGGCGCCGCAGAGTTCCCAGACCTTGCGTACCGCGGCCACGTCGGCGGGCGCATTCTCCTGCAGGGGCGTCAGCACGACGCGCTTGCCGACGTAGAGGTCGGGCTTCGCCGCTGCAACGCCGCTCTTCTCGGCTCCGGCGATCGGATGTCCGGGGACGAACTGGCCGATCCTGGCGCCGAATGCCGAGCGCGCCGCGGCGACCACGTCGGCCTTGGTGCTGCCGCCGTCGGTCACCAGCGTCTGCGGCTCCAGGTGCGGCGCCATGGCGCGCATCACGGCCTCCATCTGGCCGACCGGCATGCCGAGCAGGACGAGGTCGGCACCCTTCAGTGCGCTGGCCCAATCGGTTTCGATGGTATCGATCACGCCGCGCCGCAACGCCTCTTCGAGCGGTGCGCGCGTGCGGCCCATCCCGACGATTTCGGGACAGCCCCGCCGCTCATTGGCACCTGAGGCCAGCGCAGCCTTTATCGATAAAGCGAAGGAACCGCCGATCAGGCCGACGCCGCAAACAACCAGCCTGCCCATCAGAGCGATTGCTCCAGCGCCTCGAGGAAACGTTGGTTCTCGGTTTCGAGACCGATGGTGACGCGCAGGTGGTTCGGCAGCCCGTAGCCGCCGATGGGACGCACGATCACGCCCTGTTTCAGCAGCTTCTGGTTGACCGCAGCGCCCTCCCTGACTTCGAAGGTGACGAAGTTGCCGTGCGAGGGAATGTGCTCGAGTCCGAGCCGCTTGAGGCCGGCGACGATCTGCTCCATGCCGCGCCGGTTCAACTCGTAGCTCTCGGCGACGAACAGGTGGTCGTCGAGCGCCGCGCAGGCGGCCGCGATGGCGAGGTTATTGACGTTGAAGGGCTGGCGCACGCGGTTGAGCAGGTCGGCCACTTCGGCCGAGGCGACGGCGAAACCGACCCGCAGCCCGGCCAGGCCGTAGATCTTGGAGAAGGTGCGCGTGACGATGAGGTTCGGAAACTCCCTGATCCATGCCGTGGTATCGACGCGATCGGCCGGCGGCAGGTACTCGTTGTAAGCCTCGTCGAGCACCACGGCGACGTCGCCGGGCAGGCCGGCGATGAATTCACGCACTTCGGCATAGGGCAGGAAGTTGCCGGTCGGATTGTTCGGATTGGCGATCCAGACGACGCGCGTATCGGGACGAACGGCCACCTTCATCGCATCAAGATCATGGCCGTAGAGTTTGGCCGGCGCGACGATGCATTCCGCACCGGTCGAGAGCGTCGCCAGCGGATAGACGGCGAAGGCATGCTTTGAAAACACCGCCGAGCGGCCCGGTGCGAGAAATACGCGCGCGGCCAGATCGAGGACATCGTTCGAGCCATTGCCGATGACGATCTGGTTCTGGCCTACGCCGAGCCGTTCCGCCAGCTTGGCGATGAGTTCGAACTGGTCTGGGTAACGTTCCAGCCCGCCGATTGCAGCTTCGACGGCAACACGCGCCTTCGGGCTCATGCCCAGGGGATTCTCGTTGGAGGCGAGCTTGACGATGCTCTCGACGGGCAGCCCCATCTCTCGCGCCAGCTCGGTGATCGGCTTGCCCGGCACATAGGGCGAAATGCCGCGGATGTAGGACAGCGCCTGTTCGGTGATGCTCATGCGAACCTCGTGGATATCAGATCAGATTGCAGCTTTCAGTGGCCTTTGGGGTAGGAGCCGAGTTCCTTGAGAAATCCGACGCAGCCGCGCAGGTCGTCGAGTGCCGCCGCGACCTTCGCATCCTGGCGATGGCCATCGATATCGACGAAGAAGACGTACTCCCAGCGACTGTTGCCGAAACCGCGCGCAGGACGCGACTCGAAGCGCGACATCGACACGGCATGCCGCTTGAGCGGGGTCAGCAGGTCATGCACGGCCCCGGGCTTGTTCTGTGCCGAACAGACGAACGAGGTCTTGTCGATGCCGGACGGACCGGCGTCATGGTTGGCCAGCACGACGAAGCGCGTGGTGTTGTTCGGATCGTCTTCGATGTTCGCGGCGAGGATGTTGAGCTCGTAGAGCCGCGCCGCCGCCTCGCCGGCGATGGCGCAGGCCTCGGGGTCCTGCGCTGCCATGCGCGCCGCCTCGGCGTTGCTGGCTACCGGCACGCGCGATACACCTGACAGGTTCCGATTGAGCCACTCATGGCATTGCGCCAGCGACTGCGCATGGGAGTACAGCTTATTCACGTCAGCCAGAGACGCCGCCTTGGTCATCAGATTCTGGTGAATACGCAGATTGACTTCGCCGCAGATCATCAGCGGCGAAGTGAGCATCTGGTCGAGCGTGCGCCCCACCGAACCTTCAGTCGAGTTCTCGATCGGCACCACGCCGTAGTCGACCTGTCCGGACTCGACGGCACGAAATACGTCGTCGATGGTCAGGAAGGGCATGAAGGTCGGCGCGGAACCAAAATGCTTTTTCGCCGCCGACTCGGTGAACGTGCCGGCGGGACCGAAGTAGGCGATCTTGAGGGGCTGCTCGAGCGCCAGGCAGGCCGACATCACCTCACGGAAGATGGTGCGCACCGCGCCTTCCGGCAGCGGACCGGGGTTGGTTTCTGCAATGCGTCGCAGCACCTGCGCCTCCCGCTCGGGACGGTAAATGTTGCCGTGCTTGATCTCGCCCACGCGCTGCGCGAGCCTGGCCCGCTCGGAAAGCAGGCCAAGGACCTCGTTGTCGATACGGTCGATGCCATCGCGCAGTCTGGCGAGCTCTTCCTGCTCGGTGTTCTGCGAGTTTGCCATCAGGCTTCCTGCGGGAGATAACGCACGGCCAGCACGCCCTCGATCCTGGCGATCTGGTCGATCACCTTTTTCGGCACCTTGCTGTCGACATCCACGAGCGTGTAGGCGATGTCCTTCTTCGACTTGTTCACCATGTTGTGGATGTTGAGCTTCGCGTCGGCCATGGCGGTCGAGATCTGGCCGACCATGTTCGGCACGTTGGCGTTGGCGATGGCGATGCGATAGGCCGATTCGCGCGGCATGGCGACTGCCGGAAAATTCACCGAATTGACAATGTTGCCGTCAAGCAGGTAGTCGCGTACCTGGTCGGCGACCATCATGGCGCAGTTCTCTTCTGCTTCCCGCGTCGAAGCGCCGAGATGCGGCAGTGCGATGACCTGCGGGTGGTGGTTGACGTGCTTGCTCGGAAAATCGCAGACGTAGGTACCCAGCTGCTTCGCTTCCAGTGCTGCCAGCACCGCCGCCTCGTCGACCACGCCCTCGCGCGAGAAGTTGAGCAGAACAGGCAAATGAGCACCGTGCTTCATCAGCTTGATGCTGTCGGCGTTGATCATCTTGCGGGTGGCATCGACCAGCGGCACGTGCAGGGTGAGGAAGTTGCTGCCCTTCAGCACCTCGGAGAGGCTGTTGGCCTTCTTCACCTGCGAAGGCAGGCTCCAGGCCGCATCGACGGTGATCTCCGGATCGTAGCCAATGACATGCATGCCCAGCTTGATTGCCGCGTCTGCAATCAAGCAGCCGATCTTGCCAAGGCCGATCACGCCGAGCGTATGGCCGGCCAACTCGTAGCCGGCGTAGGTCTTCTTGCCGTTCTCGACCTTCTTTTCCATCTCGGAATCGTTCGGGTCGAGCGCCGTGACGAACTTCATCGCGCCGCCGATGTTGCGTGCGGCGAGCAGCATGCCGGCGAGCACCAGTTCCTTGACCGCGTTGGCGTTGGCGCCCGGCGCGTTGAACACCGGGACGCCGCGCTTCGACATCTCGGCCACGGGAATGTTGTTGGTGCCCGAGCCGGCGCGGCCGATGGCCAGCACCGACCTGGCGATCTCGACGCTGTGCAGGTCGGCCGAACGCAACAGGATCGCATCCGGGCTGGCGATCTCCTTGCCGCAGTCGAAGCGCTCGCCCAGCCGCTTGAGGCCGGTCTGCGAAACGTTGTTGAGAATCAGAACCCTGAATTGGTCGGCCATGATCTCAGCCTTTCTGTGCCGCGAATTCCTTCATGTACTCGACCAGCGCCCGTACGCCCTCGACCGGCATGGCGTTGTAGATCGAGGCGCGCATGCCGCCGACCGAGCGGTGGCCCTTGAGCTGGATCATGCCGCGCGCCTTGGCGCCCTTCAGGAACTCTTCGTCGAGCGAAGCATCCTTGAGCGTGAAGGGAACGTTCATGCGCGAGCGATCCGAACGGGCGACCGGATTGCGGTAGAAGTCGGTGGAATCGAGATAGTCGTACAGCAGGTTCGCCTTCTCGATGTTCTTCTGCTCCATCGCGGCGACACCGCCGTTGCGCTTGATCCACTGGAACACCAGGCCGGCGATGTAGATGCCGTAGGTCGGCGGGGTGTTGTACATCGACTCGGCATCCACGTGGGTCTTGTAGTCGAGCATCGCGGGCGGCGTCGGCACCGCCTTGCCGACGAGGTCGTCGCGGATGACGACGATGGTCAGGCCGGCCGGGCCGATGTTCTTCTGTGCGCCGGCATAGATCAGGCCATACTTGCTGACATCGACCGGACGCGACAGGATGTTCGAGGACATGTCGCAGACGAGCGGCACGTCGCCGGTCTCGGGAATCCAGTTGAACTCGACGCCGCCGATGGTTTCGTTGGCGGTGTAGTGGACGTAGGCGGCATCCTTCGTGAGTTTCCAGTCGGCAAAGGCCGGCGCGTAGGTAAAGCTCTTGTCCTCGGCACTGGCGGCGACATTGACGTTGCAGAAGGTCTTGGCCGCCTTGATGGCCTTCTTCGCCCATTCGCCGGTATGCACGTAGTCGGCAACGGCCTTGCCGCGCAGCAGGTTGATCGGGATCATTTCGAACTGCAGCGAAGCGCCGCCCTGCAGGAACAGCACCTTGTAGTTCGCCGGAATGCCCATCAACTCGCGCAGGTCGGCCTCGGCCTGGGCGGCAATGCCCATGAACTCCTTGCCGCGGTGGCTCATCTCCATCACCGAAGAACCGCTGCCGTGCCAGTCGAGCATCTCGTCGGCGGCCTGTTTCAGGACTTCCTCGGGCAGCGCGGCGGGGCCGGCGCTGAAGTTGAATACGCGTGCCATTTGCTTCACTCCTCTTCGGTTTCGATGACCTTTTCGATGCCGGCCAGCTTGGTGCCGTCATCCAGATTGATGAGCCGCACGCCCTGGGCGGAACGGCCGGTTTCGCGGACCTGGTCGACCTTGCTGCGGATCAGCACGCCGCCGGTGGAAATCAGCATCACCTCGTCGCCGCCCTCGACCAGCACGGCACCGACCACCGGGCCGTTGCGCTCGGAGGTCTGGATTGCGATCATGCCCTTGGTGCCGCGCCCGTGCCTGGTGTATTCGGCGATCGGCGTGCGCTTGCCATAGCCATTCTCGGTGGCGGTCAGCACGTTGAGACTTTCGTCCTGCGCGACCAGCATGCAGATGACCGTCTGGCCGTCTTCGAGCATCATGCCGCGCACGCCGCGTGCCGCCCGACCCATCGGCCGCACGTCGTCCTCGGCAAAACGCACCGCCTTGCCGGCGTCGGAGAACAACATCACGTCGCAGGCGCCATCGGTGATCGCCACGCCGATCAGGTAGTCGCCATCGTCGAGATTGACGGCAATGATGCCGGCCTTGCGCGGGTTGGCGAAATCGGTCAGCGGCGTCTTCTTGACGGTGCCCATGGCCGTGGCCATGAAGATGAAATGCGCCTCGTCGAAAGTCGGCGTCGGCAGGACAGCGGTGATCTTCTCGCCCTCCTCCAGCGGGAAGAGATTGACGATCGGCTTGCCGCGACTGGTCCGCGCACCCTCCGGTACCTCGTAGACCTTGAGCCAGTAGACCCGGCCACGGTTCGAGAAGCACAGGATGTAGTCGTGCGTGTTGGCGATGAACAGGCGATCGACGAAATCCTCGTCCTTGATGTCGGCCGCCTTCTTGCCCCGTCCGCCATGCCGCTGGGTGCGATAGTCGTCGAGGCTCTGGCGCTTGACGTAGCCGGCGTGCGAGAGCGTCACCACCATGTCTTCGCGGGCGATCAGGTCCTCGAGATTGATGTCGGCGGTCTGCAGGACGATTTCCGAGCGACGCTTGTCGCCGAACTGGGCGCGGATTGCGTTGAGTTCGTCCACAATGATCCGGGTGATGCGCTCGGGACGCGCGAGGATGTCGAGCAGGTCGGTGATGATGTCCATGACCTCGCGATACTCGGCGAGGATCTTGTCCTGCTCGAGGCCGGTCAGGCGCTGCAGGCGCAGTTCGAGAATGGCCTGTGCCTGCACGTCGGAGAGCAGGTAGCCGCGCCGCGACAGTCCGAATTCCGGTGCCAGGCCCTCGGGGCGGGATGCTTCGGCGGAGGCTCGCAACAGCATTTCCTCGACCAGCGCCGACTTCCAGGTGCGCGCCATCAGTTCGCGTTTCGCATCCGCAGGTGTCGGCGCCGCCTTGATGAGCGCGATCACCTCGTCGACGTTCGACAGCGCCACAGCGAGGCCTTCGAGCACATGGCCGCGATCGCGCGCCTTGCGCAATTCGAACACCGTGCGCCGCGTCACCACTTCGCGGCGGTGCGAAAGGAAGCATTCGAGCAGCTGCTTGAGGTTGAGGATTTGCGGACGACCATCGATCAGCGCCACCATGTTCATGCCGAAGGTGTCCTGCAACTGCGTCTGCTTGAACAGGTTGTTGAGGACGACCTCGGGCACTTCACCGCGCTTCAGCTCGATCACCAGCCGCATGCCGGACTTGTCCGACTCGTCCTGGATGTGGGCGATGCCCTCGATCTTCTTGTCGTTGACCAGCTCGGCGATCTTTTCCTGCAATGTCTTTTTGTTGACCTGATAGGGCAGCTCATCGACGACGATCGCCTGCCGGCCGCTCTTCTCCAGATCCTCGAAATGGGTGCGGGCGCGCATGATCACGCGGCCGCGACCGGTCAGGTAGCCTTCGCGGACGCCGGACACGCCGTAGATCAGACCAGCCGTCGGGAAATCGGGTGCCGGGACGATCTTGATCAGCTCCTCGATGTCGATGGCCGGATCGTCGAGCAGGGCGAGGCAGGCATCGACCACCTCGTTCAGGTTGTGCGGCGGAATGTTGGTCGCCATACCGACGGCGATGCCGGAGGAACCGTTGATCAGCAGGTTCGGCAGGCGCGTCGGCAGGATCAGCGGTTCCTTTTCGGAGCCGTCGTAGTTCGGACCGAAGTCGACAGTCTCCTTCTCGATGTCCAGCAGCAGTTCATGGCCGATTCTGGCCATGCGCACCTCGGTATAACGCATCGCCGCCGCGTTGTCGCCATCGACCGAGCCGAAGTTGCCCTGGCCGTCGACCAGCATGTAACGCAGCGAAAAATCCTGCGCCATGCGCACGATCGTGTCGTAGACCGCCGTGTCGCCGTGGGGGTGATATTTACCGATGACGTCGCCGACGACCCGCGCCGACTTCTTGTAGGCCCTGTTCCAGTCGTTGCCCAGTTCGTGCATCGCGTAAAGTACGCGCCGATGAACAGGTTTCAGGCCATCTCGAGCATCCGGCAGGGCGCGCCCGACGATCACGCTCATCGCGTAATCGAGATAGGAGTGGCGCATTTCCTCTTCGAGGCTGACCGGCAGTGTTTCCTTGGCGAAGGCAGAGGTCATGGATCTTCTTGGCTGCCCCAAAATTGGGCACGTCGAAAAGTCGGGAATTCTAACATGGAGAGCGTCCCCGACCTACCCCATCCGCAATTCACAGACACCATATAACTGCATGTTTTCATGATGGATTTACAAATCACCGCCGATCATTTGCCATCCAGCCCCATCCTTGTCGATCAGCAGATTGATGCACGCTGGATCATTCCGGTCGAACCCGCAGGTACGGTTCTGGAGAAATATTCGCTGGTAATCGACGGCGAGTTCATCCGCGACCTCCTGCCGACGAGCGAGGCCGCCGTCCGTTACTCGGCCCGGCGACACCTCCAACTGGAGCAGCATGTCCTGATGCCGGGACTGGTCAACCTGCATACCCATGCAGCCATGAGCCTGCTGCGGGGATTCGCGGATGACCTGGCCCTGATGCGATGGCTGCAGGAACATATCTGGCCTGCGGAAGGCCGTCTCATGTCCACGGAATTCGTTCGCGATGGCACCGCACTGGCCTGCTGGGAAATGCTGCGCGGTGGCACCACCTGCTTCAACGACATGTACTTTTTTCCCGAGGCTGCCGCCGAAGCGGCCCTGTCCGCAGGCATGCGTGCAACGCTGGGCATCACGGTTTTCGAGTTCCCGAGCGCTTACGGCCGGAACGCCACCGACTACCTTGAAAAAGGCATGCAAACCAGGGAGCGATTTCGCGATTCGCCGCTGGCCTCGTTCTGCCTTGCCCCGCATGCGCCCTATACCGTCGCCGACCGGACCTTCGAGCGGGTCGGGCAACTCGCTGAAGAATTCGACTTGCCGGTCCATCTGCATGTCCATGAAACCAGCGACGAAATCGACGCAAGCCTCAAGGAGCATGGTGTTCGCCCCCTGAGGCGACTGCATCGCCTCGGGCTGGTCAGCCCCCGCCTGATCGCCGTGCATGCGGTTCATCTCGAAAGGGACGAGATCGACCTGCTCGAAAGCAACGGCAGTCACATCGCCCACTGCCCGACGTCCAACATGAAGCTCGCGAGCGGCATCGCTCCGATCGGGGACATGCTGGCGCGGGGTATCGGGGTCGGCCTCGGGACCGATGGCGCCGCGAGCAACAACCGGCTCGACATGTTTCAGGAAATGCGTCATGCCGCCCTGCTGGCCAAGGTCGCCGGACATGACCCGACGCTCCTGCCAGCTCATGCAGCATTGCGGATGGCCACGCTCGATGGTGCGAAGGCGCTGGGGCTTGATGACAGGATCGGCTCCCTCCGACCGGGCAAAAGGGCCGACCTCGCCGCCGTCGACCTGGGGGAATGGGTCCTCCAGCCCTGCTACGACCCGGCATCGCATCTCGTCTATGTCGCCGGACGGGAACAGGTCAGCCATGTTTGGGTAAACGGACAGTTGCGGATTGAAGACAGACGTCCCTGCGGCGTCGACATGCGATCTTTGCTAGATAAAGTCGAGATATGGCAGAATAATGCGCTCGTAGTCGCTTGAGCCGACCGCATGCGCGGAAACTCTGGCGGCTGTTAGATCATTCAGTTTCATCCGGCATAATTCGACCTGCACCACCCCTGCACCATCGACAGGCACCTCCAACAAATACGCATAGGGAAGACAACCATGACCAAGTTTGCCTCCAAGAAGATTTTGCTCGCCGCCGCCCTGATCGGCGTTGGCATCACCGCCCAGGCCCAGACCCCCGGCATCGACATGAACGGTACCGTCGGCTATGTCATCGACCAGCGCGGTTATGTCGCCAAGAGCGGCACGGGCCTGTGCTGGCGGACCGGCTACTGGACTCCCGCCATGGCCATCGAGGAATGCGATCCCGATCTGGTCAAGAAAGCCGAGGCACCCAAGGCGGCCGCACCTGCGCCCGCCGCCGCCAAGCCCGCTCCCAAGCCCGCCGCCAAGAAGGTGACCCTCGCTGCCGACGCCCTGTTCGATTTCGACAAGGCCGTGCTGCGCGCCGAAGGCAAAGCCAAGCTCGACAAGCTGGCCGGCGACATCCAGGGCATCAAGCTCGAAGTGATCATCGCCGTCGGCCATGCCGACCGCATCGGCTCCGACAAGTACAACCAGAAGCTTTCCGAGCGTCGCGCCGCGGCCGTCAAGGACTATCTGGTCGGCAAGGGCGTCGAGGCCAACCGCGTCTATGCCGAAGGCAAGGGCGAAAAGCAGCCGGTCACCGGCGACAAGTGCGGCAAGAGCGTCGCCAAGACCAAGAAGCTGATCGAGTGCCTGCAACCCGACCGTCGCGTCGAGATCGAAGTGATCGGCACACAAGAAGTCAAGTAAGCTTCACGCTTCAGGCAAGTACGAAAAGCCCTGCATCGCAGGGCTTTTCCATTTGTGGAAGAGACCATGGAAACGAACACCACCCTCAACGTCGATCACCAGGAAGTCGCCAAGTTCAGCGAACTCGCCCATCGCTGGTGGGACCCCAATTCCGAGTTCAAGCCCCTGCATGACATCAACCCCCTGCGGCTTGGCTGGATCGACCGTTCTACCGGGCTCGCCGGCAAGCAGGTGCTCGATGTCGGCTGCGGTGGCGGCCTCCTCGCGGAAGGCATGGCCGCCTGCGGCGCGAAGGTCACCGGGATCGACCTATCCGAAAAGGCCTTGGGCGTAGCGAAGCTGCACATGCTGGAAAGCGGCCGGCAGATCGACTATCGACATGTCGCCGCGGAAATGCTGGCCACCGAGGAACCGGCCGGCTACGACGTCGTGACCTGCCTCGAAATGCTGGAACACGTCCCCGACCCGGCCTCGACGGTGGCCGCCTGCGCACGGCTGGTGAAACCGGGCGGCCAGGTCTTCTTCTCGACCATCAACCGCAACCCCAAGGCCTACCTGTTCGCGGTCATCGGTGCGGAATACATACTCAACCTGCTGCCGAAAGGCACGCATGATTACGCCAAATTCCTGCGCCCGGCCGAACTGGCCCGTCATGCCCGCGATGCGGGACTCGCGGTCGAGGAAATCATCGGCATGAGCTACAACCCCCTGACGCAAACCTACAGGCTGGGCAGCGATACCTCGGTCAATTACCTGATCCGGGCGACGCGCCCGGCCTGAATCAGCCTTCGTTCGAACGTGACACTGTCGCCGCCTCGCGGCGGCGATGGCTCAGGAACGCAGGCAATGCAAGCAACGCCAGTCCGGTAAGCAGCATCGCCAGCGGCCAAAGCACCGGCCGGTTCCAGTGCTGTCGCATTTCCTGACGCATCGCCGTATCGATCCGCTGGTACTTCAGGGTATTGTTGCCCACCTTGGTCGGCTTGCGATTCTTCAGCCAGTCGTGGCGCAGGCTGTAATCCAGCGGATGGAAGCCCCACACCCACGGTGTGTCCTCGTGCAGTATCGCCAGCATGCGATCGATGATCGCCTGGCGTTCCGGGCCGTTCTCCATCGCCCTCATCCGTTCGAACAGACGGTCGTACTCCGGATTGGCGTAGTTGGCGGCATTCTCTCCGTGATGCCTGACCTTGCCCTGCGGCCCGTAGAGCAGGAACAGGAAGTTTTCCGGATCGGGGTAATCGGCGTTCCAGCCGAAATAGAACAACTGCACCGCACCCTTGCGAACCTTTTCCTGAAAACGGTTGTAGTCGGTGCTGCGTACGACGAGCTGGACGTCGATCTTCTGGAACTGCTTGTTGAGCCAGTCGATGCGCGTCTTGGCACCGACGCCGGTGGCGGTCGTATCCAGATTGACCACCAGCGGTTCGCCGGTCTTCGCATGCCGTCCCGCCGGCCAGCCGGCATCCGCCAGCAGGCGTTTCGCCACCTCGATATCCTTGCGGCGCGCCTTGCCGTCCCGCCATTCGTAGATCGCCGGATTGAGTCCGGCCCGGCCCTGCCGGTAGCCGAAGATGCCCGGCGGCAGGGGGCTCTGTGCGACGATGCCGCGGCCATTCTGGAAGATCGAGACAAATTCCTCCTGATCGATCGCAATGGCGATCGCCTGGCGGATTTTTTGTGCCGCGACGCCCTGACCGCCGACCAGCGGGTCGAGCATGTTGAAACCCATGTAGAAGGTCGTCGTCGCGACCGAAGTCGATAGCCGGATGCCCTGGGCCTGCATCTCGGGCGTGAGTGAGACTTCTCCGCCCGCGCCGACCTGCACCGCCTGATCGAACGAGTCCGATGAAATGCCTGAAGCATCGTAATAGCCCTGCAGGAACTTGTTCCAGTAGGGAATCTGTTCCTTCTCGCGCGTGAATGTCACCTTGTCGATGAACGGCAGCGGCTTGCCGCAGTCGTCGAGCAGCCCCGCCGCACGATCCTCCGCCTCGCCGTCGCAGGGGTAGGTCTCGCCGCGGAAGTTGGGATTGCGCTCCAGCACCATGCGCGCGTTCGGATTGTTCTCCGTCAGCATGTAGGGACCGGTGCCGACCGGATACCAGTCGAGCGTCAGGTTCTTCTCCGCCATGCCGGGCTGGCTGTGGAAGCGGTCCGCCTCCCAGGGCAGCGGCGCGAAGAACGGCATCGACAGCCAGTAGAGAAACTGCGGGTACTTTCCCTTGATGCGAATGCGGTAGCGATAGCGGTCGAGCGTCACCGCGCCCTCCAGCGCGACCTGCCGCAGATCCAGCCACTCCTGCTGCCGTCCCGCCGGCGCCGACTTTTGCAGGCGTTGCGCCAGATCGTTCAGTCCCACGATGTACTCGCCCATCAGGCCGAGGATCGGCGAATGCAGGCGGGGATGGGCCAGTCGCTTCAGGCCATAGACGTAGTCGTCGGCCACCAGTTCGCGTGTGCCGCGCCCGGGGAAATCGGCGAGCGCATTGAAGCCGGATATGTCTGCCGGTTGCTCGGCGAAGGCCGGGTGAGGCTGGAAGCGAATGCCCGGCTTGATCTCGACGACGTAGTCGGTAAAGGCAATGCGGGCCGCATCGGCATCCGCCGGCAGCGGTCGCCCGCCGGCATCGAGATACTGTGGCTGCGGGACGGCGACGGCCGTCGCCGGAATCAGCTCGTAGGGACGGCGCAAATAGTGGTATTGCAGCGGCGGCTCGTAGATCTGCGCCGTGAAGGTGATCTCGTCCTCGCTGTAGGACTGCACGGGATCGAGATGTTTGGGCCGGTCGGTGAACGCCGTGTAGAGGATGTTGCGCCCGAGGTCGGCCGCCGGATAGGGGTCGTTCCAGGCAGCATCGCAGCCCGCCAGAAAGACGCAGCACAGGATGGTGGTCGCGTACCGGCACATGCCCGAAGTGTAATGTAATCGCAGCTATAATCCGCCGCTCGCATTGGATGGATAGAGGAAGGATTCGACATGGGATTTCTCGCCGGCAAACGCATTCTGATTACTGGCCTGCTTTCCAACCGCTCCATCGCCTACGGCATCGCCAAGGCCTGCCACCGCGAAGGCGCCCAACTGGCCTTCACCTACCAGAACGAGCGCTTCCAGGACCGCATCGCCAAGTTCGCTGCCGAATTCGGCAGCGACATGATCTACCAGGTGGATGTCGCCGACGATGCGCAGATCGACGCCGCTTTCTCCGCCATCGCCGAGCGCTGGGACGGTCTCGAAGGGCTGGTCCACTCGATCGCCTTCGCACCCAACGAGGCCATCGAAGGCGACTTCCTCGACGGCATTTCGCGCGAATCCTTCCGCATCGCCCATGAAGTCTCCTCCTACAGCTTTCCGGCGCTGGCCAAGGCCGCTCGGCCACTGCTGCTGAAGGGCAACCATCCGTCGCTGGTATGCCTGAGCTATCTCGGTGCCGAACGCACCATGCCCAATTACAACACCATGGGTCTGGCAAAGGCCAGCCTCGAAGCGGCGACCCGCTACCTCGCCTTCAGCCTCGGCCCCCAGGGCATCCGCGCCAACGCCCTCTCCGCCGGCCCGATCAAGACGCTGGCTGCCTCCGGCATCGGCAACTTCGGCAAGCTGCTCGCCTACAACGCCCACCATGCACCGCTGCGCCGCAACGTCACCATCGAGGAAGTCGGCAATGCGGCCGCATTCCTGCTGTCCGATCTCGCGAGCGGCATCACGGGTGAAGTGCTCTACGTCGATGGCGGCACGCACAACGTCGCCATGGGCAACGCCGACCCGTTGCCGGCCTGATCACAACGCCGACCCGTTGCCGGCCTGAGTTTTTCCGGGTATCGAATGGAATCGGCGCCGTCCTGCCGGCGCCGATTTTTTATTTGCGTTCCAGCGCAGCGCTGTTGATCGTCACCGGGTAGCGCTGACGCAGGGCCGCCAGCCATCCGACGAGTTCCTCCTGTGAGGTAATCTCGCCGTAGTGCTGCCGCAGGGCCTGGCCACGGGCCAGGGCATCCGGCCCGCCCTTCTCGTCGTAGGGCGTCACCTTGTCGATGCGGTACAGGGCATAGCCGCCAGGCACTTTTGCGCCGACATAGGCCGGCAGGCTTCCGGTCGTGGCGGCAAAGATGGCAGCACGGGCCTCGGCCGTCAGTTCCGGCGCATGCATGCGGCTGACGCTGCGGGCCTTGCCCCATGCCAGATCCGTTTTTTCGGCGGCCGCCTGAAGTTTCTGCAGTTGCGCCTGCCCCGCGGCAACCGCCTTGGCGACAGCCGCTTCGCGCACGAGTACCTGACGGATCGCACCTGCAACGGTGTCCAGCGGTTCGACCTGAGCAGGCTTGTGTTCGATGACCCGCGCCGAAACCAGCGTATTGCTGCCGACATCAATCGCCTCGGTATTGCGGCGATGCTGGATGGCGTCCGCGGAGAATATCGCCTGGGCCAGCTTCGGATGGGTAAACGGTGCCACGGCCTGTCCGCCCTTCGACAACCAGTCGGAGGCTGCCACGACCAGTCCGTACTTTTCCGCCGCCGGCTTGAGCGTGTCGGCCTGCTCGTAGACGGTATTCGAGAAGCCTTCGGCCGCCTCGGCGAACTGTTTTGCCCCGGCCTGCTTCCTGAGCTCGGCGACGATCTCGTCCCGTACCTCGTCGATGGGTTTGGCCTTTTCAGGACGAATGCCCGTCAGCCGGATCAGGTGGAAACCGAAATCCGAACGGACCACGCCCGAGATTTCACCCTCCTTGAGGGAAAACGCGGCATCCTCGAAAGGCTTGACCATCATCCCGCGCCCGAAGTATCCGAGATCGCCGCCTTTTTCCGCAGAGCCCGGGTCCTGCGAATGCTGCTTGGCGAGCTTGGCGAAATCGCCCGGGTTCGCCTTCAATTGCGCAAGCACTTCTTCGGCACGGGTTTGTGCCGCCTTGACTTCGGCTTCGGGAGCCCCCTTGTCGGCACGGAAAAGGATATGGCTCGCCTGGCGCTGCTCCGGCTGTTTGTAGCGGGCCGCATTCGCCTCGTACGCCGCCTTGATGTCCGCATCACTGATCTTTGCATTCTCGGCCAGCTTGTTCTGGCTGAACACCAGATACTCGACACGTACCTGCTCGGGCGTCTCGAAACGCGCCTTGTTTTCCTCGTAGAAACGCTTCACCGCCGCCTCGTCGGGCTTGCTCTCGGCAGAGAACGCCTCCGCACGCAGGAGATGCTCGCGAATCTCGCGCTCCTCCAGTTGGGCCGCCAGCCAGCGATCCGCGGTCAGGCGTCCGCTGAACGAACCGTTGGCCGTCGCCATCATCGCCTGCTGCATCATCAGATCCTGCCGGACGCGGGATTCGAACATCTCGACGCTCATGCCCTGTGCGGCCACCAGCGCCTCGTAACGTTCGCGCGAGAACTTGCCATCCTCCTGCAACGACGGTACCGAGGTGATGAAGCTGACCAGCAGATCATCGCCGACACGCAGATGGGATTCGCTCGCGAACAGCAGCAGCAACCGCTGATTGATCAGCTCCTGCAGCACGCCGCGACGCAACTCCGGACTGTCGAGCAAGGCCAGCTGTTTCGGATCGCTGCCGATTTGCGGCCGCAGGCGATCCTGCTGTTCGCGCAGGGCCTGCTGGAAGTCTGAAACCGAAATCGACGACTCGCCCACCTTGGCGACATCATCGGAGCGACCGGAGTTCACGTAGGAATCCACGCCCCACAGCGCGAACGGCAGGATGATGATCGCCAGGACGACCTGGATGAACTTCTTGTTGTTCCGAACGAGATCGAACATGACCAGTCTTTCAAAGACGAAAGGCGAACTGTCGTTCGCCTTTCGTGGATTTCACCGGAATACGCAGGTATGTCTGGTGGGCGCTGACGGGTTCGAACCGCCGACATCCTCCTTGTAAGGGAGGCGCTCTACCAACTGAGCTAAGCGCCCTGCATCCCCCGCGGCCAGGCACAGCCGCGAGGCTGCGCATTCTAGCAAAGCA
The DNA here is from genome assembly GCA_034004665.1 of Rhodocyclaceae bacterium. Taxonomy (GTDB): domain Bacteria; phylum Pseudomonadota; class Gammaproteobacteria; order Burkholderiales; family Rhodocyclaceae; genus Sulfuricystis. Next base: position 65,062 of record JAVEWF010000001.1, read on the forward strand.
GGCCGCTCAGTGCTTGATCAGACCGGACTCGAGCGGTGCGGACTCCGTGGCAGGCAGCGGTGCCGCCGGGGCTGCTGCTGCGGCGCCCTCGGGCAGGGGCTCCGGCATGCGCTCCAGCGCCACCTCGAGCACCTGGTCGATCCACTTCACCGGCCGGATTTCGATGCGGTTCTTGATCGTGTCGGGAATCTCGGCGAGATCCTTCACGTTCTCTTCCGGAATCATCGCCAGACGGATCCCCCCGCGCACGGCGGCCAGCAGTTTTTCCTTGAGGCCGCCGATCGGCAGCACCTCGCCACGCAGGGTGATCTCGCCGGTCATCGCCACGTCGGCACGCACCGGGATGCCCGTCAGGCAGGACACCAGTGCCGTCGTCATGCCGATGCCGGCGGACGGTCCGTCCTTGGGCGTCGCGCCTTCGGGCAGGTGGATGTGGATGTCATTCTTCTGGTAGAAGTCCTCGGCGATGCCCAACTGGCGGCTGCGGCGGCGCACCACGGTCAGCGCGGCCTGGATCGACTCCTGCATCACCTCGCCGAGCTTGCCGGTCGTCAGCGTCTTGCCCTTGCCGGGCACGGCGACGGACTCGATGGTCAGCAGTTCGCCACCCACCTCGGTCCAGGCGAGGCCGGTCACCTGGCCGATCTGGTTTTCCTTCTCCGCCATGCCGAAGGTATAGCGGCGCACGCCGAGGAACTTGTCGAGGTTCTTCGCGTTGACGACGATCTTGTTCTTGCGCTGCTTCATCACCAGCGACTTGACCACCTTGCGGCAGATCTTCGAGATCTCGCGCTCCAGTGCCCGCACGCCGGCTTCGCGCGTGTAGTAGCGCACGATGTCGCGCAGGGCATCCTCGGTCACGGACAGCTCGTCGCGCTTCAGGCCGTTGTTCTTCATCTGCTTCGGCAGCAGATAGCGCTGGGCGATGTTGGTCTTCTCGTCCTCGGTGTAGCCGGACAGGCGGATGACCTCCATGCGGTCGAGCAGCGCCGCCGGGATGTTGAGCGTGTTGGCGGTCGCGACGAACATTACATCGGACAGGTCGTAATCGACCTCGATGTAGTGGTCCTGGAAGGTATGGTTCTGCTCGGGGTCAAGCACCTCGAGGAGCGCCGACGACGGATCGCCGCGGAAGTCCATGCCGAGCTTGTCGACCTCGTCAAGCAGGAACAGCGGATTCTTCACGCCGACCTTGGTCATGTTCTGCAGGATCTTGCCGGGCATCGAGCCGATGTAGGTGCGGCGATGGCCGCGGATCTCGGCCTCGTCGCGCACGCCGCCCAGCGCCATGCGGATGAACTTGCGGTTGGTCGACTTGGCGATCGACTGGCCGAGCGAGGTCTTGCCCACGCCGGGAGGCCCGACGAGACAGAGAATCGGCGCCTTGACCTTGTCGACACGCTGCTGCACGGCAAGGTACTCGACGATGCGTTCCTTGACCTTCTCGAGGCCGTAATGGTCCTTGTCGAGGATTTTCTCGGCCGCCGACAAGTCCTTGGACACGCGCGACTTCTTCTTCCACGGCAGGCCGATCAGCGCTTCGATGTAATTGCGCACGACGGTCGCCTCGGCGGACATCGGCGACATCAGCTTGAGCTTCTTCATCTCGGCATTGGCCTTCGCCAGCGCCTCCTTGCTCATGCCGGCCGACTTGATCTTCCGCTCCATCTCCTCGATGTCGGCCCCCTCTTCGCCTTCGCCGAGTTCCTTCTGGATCGCCTTGACCTGCTCGTTGAGGTAATACTCCCGCTGGCTCTTTTCCATCTGGCGCTTGACGCGGCCGCGGATGCGCTTCTCGACCTGCAGGATGTCGAGCTCGGTCTCGAGCTGGGCGAGCAGCTTGTCGAGGCGGTCATCGACGCTGACCATCTCGAGGATTTCCTGCTTGAGCTCCAGCTTCATCGGCAGATGGGCCGCGATGGTGTCGGCCAGCCGGCCGGCCTCCTCGATCCCGCCAAGCGAGGTCAGGATTTCCGGCGGGATCTTCTTGTTGAGCTTCACGTACTGGTCGAACTGCGCCAGGATCGTGCGGCGCATCGCCTCGATCTCGTGGCTGCCGCGCTCGTTCGACACGATCGGGGCGATTTCGGCGACGAACAGCGACTTGCGGTCCTCGACGCGCGCGATGCGGGCGCGCTGCGTACCCTCGACCAGCACCTTGACGGTGCCGTCGGGCAGCTTGAGCATCTGCAGGATGTTGGACACGCACCCGATGTCATAGAGATCCTCGGCGTCCGGTTCGTCCTTGGCAGCCGACTTCTGTGCCACGAGCAGGATGCTCTTGCCGGCTTCCATCGCTGTTTCGAGCGCCTTGATCGACTTCGGACGGCCGACGAAAAGCGGGATGACCATATGGGGAAACACCACCACGTCCCGCAGCGGCAGCAGCGGGAGCAGGTTGTTTTCCAGGCTTAGTTCGAGTTCGTCAGACATGGACGCGCATCCTCTGTTGGTTGGCTTCTGCCATGCCACATTGGGGCGGCAGGGAAGGATTCAAGCGGCCGTCCGGCGACGGCCGACTTTCCGTGGGAACCCGAAATTCAGTTGGAACCGGAAACCTTGGGCTGGTCGGCGTAGATCAGCAGCGGCTGGCTGCCGGTTTCGATCATGGCCTCGTCGATCACCACTTTCGCCACCCCCTGCATGCCGGGCAGTTCGTACATGGTGTCGAGCAGGACGTTCTCCATGATCGAACGCAGGCCACGCGCGCCTGTCTTGCGCTTGATGGCCTTGCGAGCGATCGCCTGCAGAGCCGCCGGGCGCACTTCCAGTTCTACGCCTTCCATCGCAAAGAGCTTCTGGTACTGCTTGATGAGTGCGTTCTTCGGTTCGATGAGGATCTTGACCAGCGCTTCCTCGTCGAGTTCCGCGAGATTGGCGACGACCGGCAGGCGGCCGATCAGCTCGGGAATCAGTCCGTACTTGACGAGGTCATCGGGCTCGACCTGGGCGAGCGTTTCGCTGAGGCTCGCGCTCGTCTTGCTTTTTACCTGGGCGCCGAAGCCGATGCCGGCTTTTTCGGAGCGTTCCTGGATGATCTTGTCGAGGCCGTCGAAGGCACCACCGCAGATGAACAGGATGTTGGCGGTGTCGACCTGGATGAAATCCTGGTTCGGGTGCTTGCGCCCGCCTTGCGGCGGCACGGCGGCGATGGTGCCCTCGACCAGTTTCAGCAGCGCCTGCTGCACGCCTTCGCCGGAAACGTCGCGGGTGATCGAACGGTTCTCGCTGCGGCGGGAAATCTTGTCGACCTCGTCGATGTAGATGATGCCCTGCTGCGCCTTTTCCGCCTCGTAGTCGCATTTCTGCAGCAGCTTGGCGATGATGTTCTCGACGTCCTCGCCGACATAGCCCGCCTCGGTCAGCGTCGTGGCATCGGCGATGACGAAAGGCACGTTGAGCAGGCGGGCCAGCGTCTGGGCCAGCAGCGTCTTGCCCGAACCGGTGGGACCGACCAGCAGGATGTTGCTCTTGGAGAGCTCGACATCGTCCTTGCCGCCCTTGCCGCCGGACTGGCTACGCAGGCGCTTGTAGTGGTTGTAGACGGCGACGGACAGGATCTTCTTGGCCTGCTCCTGCCCGATGACGTACTGGTCGAGCACGTCGCGAATCTCGACCGGGACCGGCAGGTCGCGCGAGGCTTTCTCGGGCTCGTCGGTCGCGGTGTCGTCACGGATGATGTCGTTGCACAGATCGATGCACTCGTCGCAGATGAACACCGACGGGCCGGCGATCAGCTTCTTGACCTCGTGCTGGCTCTTGCCGCAGAAGGAGCAGTACAACAGTTTTTCGGGGGTGCCCTTCTTTTCCGCCATCGTGGCTGTTCTCCGTTCAGTTTGCCGTTCAGGCCGCGTCTTCGCGGCGGGTCAGCACCTTGTCGACCAGGCCGTACTCGACGGCGGACTCCGCCGACAGGAAGTTGTCGCGATCGGTATCGCGCTCGATCCGGTCGATCGGCTGGCCGGTGTGCTTCGCCAGCATCTCGTTGAGGCGCTGCTTGAGGTAGAGGATTTCCTTGGCGTGGATCTCGATGTCCGAGGCCTGGCCCTGGAACCCGCCCATCGGCTGGTGGATCATCACGCGCGAATTGGGCAGGCAGAAACGCTTGCCCTTCTCTCCGGCCGCCAGCAGGAAGGCGCCCATCGAGGCCGCCTGGCCGATGCACAGCGTCGACACGTGCGGCTTGATGAACTGCATGGTGTCGTAGATCGCGAGGCCGGCCGTCACCGACCCGCCCGGCGAGTTGATGTAGAGGTAGATATCCTTGTCGGGATTCTCGGACTCGAGAAACAGGAGCTGGGCGACGACCAGATTGGCGGTCGCGTCGTTCACCGGCCCGACCAAAAAGATCACCCGCTCGCGCAGCAGGCGCGAATAGATATCGTAGGCGCGTTCGCCACGGCCGCTGGTCTCGATGACCATCGGCACCAGCCCCAGCGCCTGGGGGTCGTCACTGCGGATTGATTCGCTGGCAGCCATGCCGTGCATCATGCCGCATTCCCCATCAGCTCGTCAAAAGCGACGGCCAGATCGCTGACCTTGGCATTCGCGAGCACCCAGTCGACGACATTGTTTTCCATCGCCAGCGCTTCGGCCTCGGCCAGACGCTGCGGCTGGCTGTAGTACCAGCGCACGACCTCCTGCGGATCCTCGAACGTGGCGGCGAATTCATCGACGACCGCCCGCACCTGCTCGGGCTTGACGTGGAGGTCCTTGACGCGGACCAGTTCGGCGACGATCAGGCCGAGCTTGACGCGGCGGGCCGCCTGGTCGGTGAACCAGCTGGCCTCGACCGGCATGTTCTTCATCTGCGGATTGCGCTGCTGCAGGTCGCGCAGGGCATTCTCGGCCATCTGCTGGGCCTCGGCCTGCACCATCGCGGTGGGCACGGCGATCGGATTCGCCTCGACGAGGATGTTCATCGCCTGCTCCTTGACGCGGGCACGCAGGCGCTTGGCGACTTCGCGCTCCAGATTCGAACGCACCTCGGCGCGCATCTTGTCGAGATCGCCATCGGCGATGCCCAGCTGGCGGGCGAACTCGGCATCGACCGCGGGCAGTTGCGGCATTTCGACCTTCTTGACGGTCACGGTGAATTGTACGGTCGTGCCGGCCAGGTCCTGGGCATGGTAGTCATCCGGGAACTTGACGTCGAAAGTCTTCTCCTGGCCTTCGGTGGTGCCGACGAGGGCCGCCTCGAAATCGGGCAGCATCATGCCGCCGCCGACGAAGACCGGATAATCGGTCGCCGTGCCGCCCTGGAAGACCTCGCCATCCTTGCGGCCGGTGAAATCGATCACGAGACGGTCGCCGTTTTCGGCCGGACGGCCGGCGGGCACGTAGTTGGTACGCTGCTTGCGCAGGACTTCGATGGTCTGGTCGACCTCGGCATCGGTCACCGTGAGCGTCGGCTTCTGCACGGCGTGGGCCGTGACTTCGGCGATCTCGAACTCGGGGAACACCTCGAAGACCGCGGTGAACTCCATGATCGTCTCATCGGCTGCCTTCTTCGGCTCGAGATGCGGCTGGCCGGCGACGCGCAGGTTCTGCTCGCGCACCAGATTGTTGAACGCCTTCTCGACCGCAGCGCCGATGGCCTCGGAACGCGCCTGGGCGCCATGCATCTGGGCGACCATCTTCATCGGCACCTTGCCCGGACGGAAACCGGCCATCTTGGCGGTCCTGGCGATGCGCTTGAGCTGCTGCTCGACCTCGCGCTCGATCTCGCTCATCGCCACGGCCATGTCGATGCGGCGCTCCAGCGGGTTGGTGGCGGCGGGCGCGGTCTGGGTGTCCTGGGTCGTTTCCATGAAGAATCCTTGAAATGAAGCGAAATGAATAAGTGAATGAGCCTTGGTGCGAAGGGAGGGACTCGAACCCTCACAGGTTGCCCCGCTGGAACCTAAATCCAGTGCGTCTACCAATTCCGCCACCCTCGCCGGATCGGAGATTCTACCGAATTCGCTCCTATACTGACGACCGATGGCTACCGACCACTACCGGGATCACTACGAGAATTTCCCCGTTGCTTCGCTCTTGCTGCCCGCGCCCTTGCGCCCGGCAGTGGCGGCCATCTACGCATTCGCCCGTTCCGCCGACGATTTTGCCGACGAGGGCGAACTGCCGGCCGAGGAACGCCTGCGCCTGTTGGGCGAATATCAGGCCGAACTCGACCGCATCGAACGGGGCGAACCGACCGGGCACCCGATCTTCCTGCGCCTCCGGCCGCACATCGAGCGCCACCGGCTGCCGCTGACGCTCTTCCGCGACCTGCTCGACGCCTTCGCCCAGGATGTCGTGAAGGGCCGCTACGCCGATTTTGGCGAACTCATGGATTACTGCCGGCGCTCGGCCAACCCGGTCGGCCGCCTGCTGCTCCAGCTGTTCGACGCCGCCACGCCGGACAACCTGCAGCGCTCGGACGCCATCTGCTCCGCCCTGCAGCTCATCAACCACTGGCAGGATGTCGGCATCGACATCGGCAAGGGCCTCCGGGGGCGCATCTACCTGCCGCAGGAAGACCTGCGGCGCTTCACGGTGACAGAACGCAATCTCATGCGCCGTCACGCCACCGCCGACTTTCGCCGCCTGATGGCCTTCGAGGTCGAGCGGGCACGCGAACTGATGCTTTCGGGCGCCTCGCTCGGCAGCGACCTGCCCGGCCGCATCGGCGTCGAAATCCGCGCCATCGTCGCCGGCGGCCTGCGTATCCTCGACAAGATCGAGGCCGTCGGCTACGACGTGTTCCATCGCCGTCCCGTCCTCGGGGCATTCGACTGGCCGCGCATCCTCCTGAGGGCCGCCCTCCGATGACGCCCGACGACTACTGTGCCGCCAAGCTCGAAGCCAGCGGTTCCAGTTTCGCCGCCAGCTTCCGTTTCCTCGACCGGCAGAAACGGCAGGCGCTGAACGCCCTCTACGCCTTCTGCCGCGAAGTCGATGACGTCGTCGACGACTGCAGCGACCCGGCCGTCGCGCTCGCCGCGCTCGACCGGTGGCGCAGCGAGATCGCGACGCTGGACGGGGGACGACCGTCCCATCCGGTCACGCAGGCCCTCGCCACGGCGCGATCCCGCTATTCGCTGCCGGTCGAGCAGCTGACCGAAATCATCGACGGCATGCAGATGGACCTCGACCAGTCCCGCTATCCGGACTTCGCCCAACTGCAGCTCTACTGCCACCGCGCCGCCGGCGTCGTCGGCCTGCTGGCGGCCGAGATCTTCGGCGTCACCGACCGGCGCACCCTCAAGTACGCCCACGCGCTCGGGCTGGCCTTCCAGCTGACCAACATCATCCGCGACGTCGGCGAGGATGCCCGGCGCGGCCGCATCTACCTGCCGCAGGACGAACTGGCCCGGTTCGGCGTCGCCGAAGAGGACCTGATCGCCGGACGCCACTCGCCGGCCTTCCGCAAGCTGATGGCCTTCCAGGCCGAACGCACCCGGGAACACTACGACCGCGCCTGGGCCAGCCTGCCCACCGCCGACCGCAAGGCCCAGCGCCCCGGCCTGATCATGGCGGCCATCTACCGCGCACTGCTCGACCGGATGGAAAAGGACGGCTATCCCGTCCTCGACCGCCGTACCACACTGACGGCACCTCACAAGCTCTGGCTGGCGGTGAAGACATGGCTGACGACGTAGAAAATCGCATCGCCGTCGTCGGCGCCGGCTACGCCGGGATGGCCTGCGCGGTGGAGCTGGCCGATGCCGGAATGAGTGCCGACGTCTTCGAGGCCTCGCGCACGCTCGGCGGCCGGGCACGGGCCGTGGAAATCGGCGGCATCACCCTCGACAACGGGGCCCACATCCTCGTCGGCGCCTACCGCGAAACCCTGCGGCTGATGAAGAAAGTCGGTGCCGACGGGACGGCGCTGAAACGGGAAAACCTGCACCTCCAATTTCCGGGCCACGTCAGGATCGCCGCGCCGTCGTTGCCCGCGCCGCTTCATCTGGCCTGGGCGCTGCTGTTCGCCCGCGGGCTATCCGTCGCTGACAAGTTCGCCGCCATCCGCTTCATGCGCGCCCTGCAGGCTCGACATTTCCGGCTCGAACGCGACATGAGCGCCGCCGACCTCTTCGCCGCCCACCGCCAACCCGAGCGCGTGCGCCGCTTTCTCTGGGAACCGCTCTGCCTCGCCGCCCTCAATACGCCGGTGGCGATCGCCTCGGCACAGGTTTTCCTCAACGTGCTGCGCGACAGCCTCGCGGCGGACCGGGCCGCTTCGGACCTGCTGCTGCCGGCCACCGATTTTTCGCACCTCTTGCCCGAGCCGGCCGCCCGATTCCTGGAAGCGCACGGCGGCCGGGTGCTCCGGTCGACGCGCATCCGCGGACTGGAAAAAACCGGCGCCGGCTGGACGGTCATCGGTGAGCGGGAACATGGCCCTTACGCGCACGTCGTGCTGGCGGTCGCCCCCTACCATCTCGCACCGCTGCTATCCGCCCATGCGGAATTCGCACCGCTGCTCGCACAGGTCGGGCGCTTTGCCTGGCAGCCCATCGTCACCTGCTATCTCGCCTACCCGGAGGCGACGCGCCTGCCCTTTGCCATGGCCGGGGTCATGGGCGGCCATGCCCAGTGGCTGTTCGACCGCGGTGCGCTGTGCGGCCAGGATGGCCTGATCGCCGCGGTGATCAGTGGCGACGGCCCCTGGCAAAATCTTGGCCACGAAGCGCTCGCCATCGCCATCCATCAGGAAATCGAATGCCTGCTGCCCGGCCTGCCCGCACCGCGGCACAGCCACGTGATCGAGGAAAAGCGGGCGACCTTCGCCTCCACGCCGGATCTGGAGCGCCCCTGGACGCACACGGCGAACCCGACGGTCTGGCTCGCCGGCGACTACGTGGCCGGTGACTACCCTGCCACGATCGAAGGCGCGGTTCGCAGCGGAATATCCGCCGCCCGGCAGATCAGGACGGCCTTCAGTCGATCTTGAACAGCTTGAAGAAGCCGGCCAGCCTGAAGGCGTTCAACACATCGCCGCGACAGCGGGTAAACGAAATCGATCTGCCGCTCTCCTTGAGCTTCTCGCGCCAGTAGAGCATGCTGCCGAGGGACAGGCTGTCGATGTAATCCAGCCGGGCGCAATCCACGACGATGTCCTTCGGCGCGTGCTGCGTCAGCCTGTGCATCTCCGAGCGCAGGCGGCCGATCGTGACAGAGTCGAGCCAGCCGACCAGTTCGACCCGGGTCAGGCCGTTTTCCTCGACGACGTTGACTTCGAAATGGCTGGAGATGGGCATGGCTAAGCATCCTCCGGATATGACGAAGAGATCATAGCACCCCGGCGCCTTCCCGATCGGAGACACCGCCGGCAACGAGACGGATCAGGCGCCCGCAGCGCCGTGCGAGCGACTCGTCATGGGTGACGAGGACCAGGGTCGTCCCCTGCTCGGCATTCATTTCGAACATCAGATCGATGACCTGGCGGCCGGTGGCGGCGTCCAGGTTGCCGGTCGGCTCGTCGGCGAGCAGCAGCCGCGGCCGGACGGCGAAGGCCCGTGCCAGCGCGACGCGCTGCTGCTCGCCGCCGGAAAGATGCTTCGGCGCGTGATGCAGGCGGTCGGCGAGGCCGACCCGGGCCAGCATCGCCTCGGCCATCGTCGCCGCACCGGCGATGCCGAGCAGCTCCATCGGCAACATCACGTTTTCCAGTGCGTTCAGCGCCGGCAGCAGATGGAAGGACTGGAAGACGAAACCCAGCTCGCGGCCGCGCAATGCCGCCCGGCCATCCTCGTCCAGCGCGGCCAGATCCTGTCCGGCCAGCAGCACCCGGCCACGCGTCGGCAGGTCGAGCCCGGCCAGCAGGCCGAGCAGGGTCGACTTGCCCGACCCCGATGCGCCGACGATGGCGACCGACTCTCCTGCGCTGACGGCGAAGTCGATATCGTGCAGAATCGTCAGCGTCCGGTCGCCGCTGACCACGTCCTTGCCCAATCCCGCCGCCTGCAACACTGTCTCGGTCATGTCGAAGTTTCTTTCCCTGCTGCTGCTTTCATTCTGTACCACCGTCCAGGCCGCCACCCTGCTCGTCTTCGGCGACAGCCTGTCCGCCGGCTACGGCATCGCCCGGGAACAAAGCTGGCCCGCCCTGCTTCAGGCACGCCTGCGCGCGGAAAAGTTTCCCCACGAGGTCATCAACGCCAGCATCAGCGGCGAAACCACGGCGGGCGGCCGCAGCCGCCTGCCCGCAGCGCTGAAACGGCACCGGCCGCAGGTCGTCATCCTCGCGCTGGGCGCCAACGACGGCCTGCGCGGCCTGCAACTCGCCCAGACCCGCGACAACCTGCTCGCCATGACGCGCGCGGCGAAGGCCGCCGGCACGCGCGTGCTGATCGCCGGCATGCAGCTGCCGCCGAACTACGGGCCGGATTACGCGCGGGAATTCAACGCGCTGTTCGCGACCGTGGCGCGGCAGGAGAAGGCCGCACTGCTGCCCTTCCTGCTCGAACCCGTCGCGCTCGACGATGCGGCCTTCCAGCCCGACCGGCTGCACCCGACCGCCGCCGTCCAGCCCGAAATCCTCGATCACGTCTGGACGGTCCTGAAGCCCCTGCTCAAACGACGCTGAGCCTGGGTTCGCCGGCGGCCAGCGCACCGATGACCGCAGCCTCCGCGAAGCCGTCGGCACGGAAGGCCGCCAGCACCTCTGCGACGCATTCCGGCGCACACGCCACCAGCAGGCCGCCGCTGGTCTGCGGGTCGGTCACCATCTTCTGCTGCCACTCCTCCAAAGTCGGCGCCAGCGCGACGGCGTCGCCATAGCTCGCCCAATTGCGCGACGAGGCGCCGGTGGCGAGGCCGGCCCTGACATGCCGCACCGCCTCCTCGATGAGCGGCAACTGCGCGAATTCGACCGTCGCGGCGAGCTTCGATCCGCGGCAGATCTCCAGCAGGTGGCCGGCGAGGCCGAAGCCGGTGACGTCCGTCACCGCATGCACACCGCTCATCTGCGCCAGCCGCGTCCCGGTGACGTTGAGCGTCGTGGTCCAGCGCACCATCTCCGCGTAGCCCGCATCACTCAATTCGCCCTTCTTCAGCGCGGCCGAGAGGATGCCGATGCCGAGCGGCTTGCCGAGCACCAGCACGTCGCCCGCCTGCGCTCCCGCGTTCTTCTTGAGGTGGTCGGGATGCACGATGCCCAGCCCGACCAGCCCGTAGATCGGCTCCAGCACGTCGATCGAATGCCCTCCGGCGATCGGGATGCCGGCCGCGGCGCAGACAGCCTCACCGCCGGCGAGAATCTGGCGGATGACGTCCTCGGGCAGCTTGTCGAGCGGCATGCCGACGACGGCCAGCGCGAAAATCGGCCTGCCGCCCATCGCGTACACGTCGGACAGCGCATTGGTCGCTGCGATGCAGCCGAAGTCGTAGGGATCGTCGACGATCGGCGTGAAGAAATCGGTGGTCGCGACCACGGCCTGGCTGTCGTTGAAGCGATAGACCGCCGCGTCGTCGGAGGTCTCGACGCCGACCAGCAGGTCGGCGGGAATGGTCTTGAGGGGGGACTCGGCCAGCAGGCGCGAGAGCACGGCCGGCGCGATTTTGCAGCCACAGCCACCGCCATGGGAGAATTGGGTCAGTTTGACGGACATATGAAAAGCATGAGACAAAAAGGGGTCGCAACGGTAGCACAACTGGTGTCGGAGCATGCCTTCGACGCCATTCTAGACGCACGTTCGCCGGGCGAATTCGCCGAGGACCACCTGCCCGGCGCGACGAGCTGTCCCGTGCTCTCGGACGCCGAGCGCGCCCGCGTCGGCACCCTCTACAAGCAGGTGTCCGCCTTCGAGGCCAAGAAGATCGGCGCGGTGCTGGTGGCGAAGAACATCGCCACCCACATCGAGACCCGCTTCCTCGACAAGCCCAAGGACTGGCGGCCGCTCGTCTACTGCTGGCGCGGCGGCAAGCGTTCCGGCGCCTTCACGCATATCCTGCGCGAGATCGGCTGGGACGCCCACCGCCTCGACGGCGGCTACAAGGCCTGGCGGCAGCATGTCGTGGCGGCACTGGCCCAGCTGCCGCAGCGCTTCGATTTCCGGGTCGTCTCGGGCCCCACCGGCAGCGCCAAGAGCCGCATCCTCGAAGCGATGGCCCGGCAGGGCGCGCAGGTGCTCCATCTCGAGGAACTCGCCGCCCACAAGGGTTCGGTGCTCGGCAAGCTGCCGGACGAACCGCAACCCTCGCAGAAGATGTTCGAGTCGCGCCTGCTGGCAACGCTCGAAAAGTGCGACGCATCACAGCCGGTTTATGTCGAGGCGGAAAGCCGCCGCATCGGCGTCCTGCAGGTCCCGGACGCCCTTATCGCCGCCATCCGCGCCGCCCCCTGCCTGCGCATCGACGCACCCCGTCCCGCCCGCGCCGACTTTCTGCTGCGCGACTACGACTACTTCCTCGCCCGGCCGGCCTGGCTCATCGAACAACTCGGCCACCTGCGCGGCCTGCAGAGCAACGAGACGCTGGCGCACTGGACCGAGCTGGTCGAGGCGGGTGATTACCCCGGCCTCGTCGCTGAACTGCTGGAAAAGCACTACGATCCGCTGTATGAAAAGTCGCAGGGCAGGAACTACCGCTACACCGATGCCCCCGCCGTCGTGGCCGATGCGCTGACGCCCGCCGGCATCGAGGACGTGGCCCGGAAGATCATGGCATCCTGACCGGCCGGCCGCGGCGGACGCAGATGCGCTGAAGCACTTGAGCCCCCCCCGTAGCTCTCGCTTCGCTCGCCCCTCCCCCCGGGGGGCCAAGAAACTCTCGGGGCGGCCCTTCGAGTTTCTTGTGAGGTTCATTTATCGCAAATTCGCCCTGCTCGAAGGCCAGCACGGTGAAGCGCTTGTGCATCAGATCCAACAATTCGCCGACGCGCAGCAGGTGGGCGGGGTTTTGCGGCTTGCCGTACTGCTCCTGTCCGGCCATGAAGGTCTCGTAGATCAGGATGCCGCCTTCGCGCAGCGTGCCGAACATCAGCGGAAACAGCGGCCGCCACAGATAGCGGCTGACCACGATGCCGTCGAAGCCGCGCCCGTGATAAGGCCACGGCCCGTTCTCGAGATCGGCGCAGCGCGTGGTCACGCCATCCAGGCCGGCCAGCGATTCCAGTGCCGCCGCATCGCGGTCGACCGCCTCGACCCGATGCCCCAGGGCCGCCAGCAGGCGGGCATGCCGGCCGCCGCCGCAGGCGAGGTCGAGCACGTCGCCGCTTTCGGGAATCAGGGACGCGAAACGGGCGATCCAGGGAGAGGGTTCGGTCGGATATGCGGGAAGTTCGATCATGGGTGCCGTCCTGCCGGCGCCGACTTTCACAGCCGGCCCAACTGCGCCTCGTCCAGATAGCACCATGCGCCCTCGGCCAGCCCGAGGGCTTCGAGACTCAGTCCGCCGATCGCCGTGCGCCGCAGGGCTACGCAATGGCTGCCGGCAGCGGCGAGCATGCGCTTCACCTGGTGGTATTTCCCCATGTCGAGCACGATTTCGACTTCGCATTCGCCGACCTGGCGCGCCTGCGCGTCGAGCGGCGCCGGTTCGTCGATCAACTTCACCCCGCCCTGCAGCCTGTCGATCAACTCCGGCGTCACCGGTGCATGGGTGGTCGCCACGTAGGTCTTCGGCACATGGCGCTTGGGGTGCGACTGGGCATGGATGAAGGAACCGTCATCCGAAAGCAGCAGGAGGCCGGTCGTATCGTGGTCGAGACGCCCCACCGGCTGCACGTCGCGCAGGGTGAATGGGTCGGGCAGCAGGCTCAACACGCCGCGATGCACCGCCGGCCGGCGTGAACATTCCACGCCCGCCGGCTTGTTGAGGGCCAGATAGACCTTCTCGCGGTACTGCCAGGCTTCGCCATCGACGGTGAATTCGAGGCCTCCGTTCGCCATGGGATCGAACTCGGCATGCACGTCATCGACCACCTCGCCGCCGATTTCGACCAGTCCGTCGAGCACCCTATAGCGGCAGCTTTTCTTCGTGCCGAAGCCCTGCGATTGCAGGATTTTTTCCAGAGTGAGTTTTTTCATATGGCCGGCACTCTAAAGCAATGCGCGGCATTGCGAGTACACTCTTCGCCCTTTTGCCGGATTTACCGAAGGATTTCCTGTGCTCGCCGCCAACAACATCACCATGCAGTTCGGGGCCAAGCCCCTGTTCGAAAACGTTTCCGTCAAGTTCGGCGAAGGCAACCGCTACGGCCTGATCGGCGCCAACGGCTCCGGCAAGACCACCTTCATGAAAATTCTCGCCGGCGTGCTGGAGCCCTCCGCCGGCAACGTCAGCCTCGACGCCCACGAGCGCATGGCCTTCCTGCGTCAGGACCAGTTCGCCTACGAGGACGTGCGCGTCCTCGATGTCGTGATGATGGGCCACGAAGCCATGTGGAAGTGCATGCAGGAAAAGGATGCGATCTATGCGAATCCCGACGCCACCGAGGACGACTACATGCGCGCCGCCGAGCTCGAATCCCACTTCGCCGAATACGACGGCTACACCGCCGAGGCGCGCGCCGGCGAGCTGCTGATGGGCGTCGGCATTCCCATCGAGCAGCACACCGGCCCGATGCGCGAGGTCGCACCGGGCTGGAAGCTGCGCGTGCTGCTGGTGCAGGCGCTGTTCGCCAACCCTGACATCCTGCTGCTCGACGAGCCGACCAACAACCTCGACATCAACACCATCCGCTGGCTGGAAAACGTGATCAACGAGCGCGACAGCACGATGATCATCATCTCGCACGACCGCCACTTCCTCAATCAGGTCTGCACCCACATGGCCGACCTGGATTACGGCAGGATCACCGTCTATCCCGGCAACTACGACGACTTCATGGAAGCCTCGGCGCAGGCGCGCGCGAGGCAGTCGGCCGCCAACGCCAAGGCCAAGGAAAAAGTGGCCGAACTGCAGACCTTCGTACGGCGCTTCTCGGCCAACGCCTCGAAGGCGCGCCAGGCCACTTCGCGGGCCAAGCAGATCGAGAAGATCAAGATCGAGGACATCAAGCCCTCCTCGCGCCAGTACCCGTGGATCGGCTTCGACTACAGCGACAAGGAAAAGCTGCACCGCCTCGCCGTCGAAGCCGAGAACCTGTCCTTCGCCTACGTGCCCGGCACGCCGGTCATCAACAACTTCTTCACCGCCATCGAGGCCGGCGAGAAGGTGGCGATCATCGGCGAGAACGGCGTCGGCAAGACCACCCTGCTCCGCCTGCTGGCCGGCGAGGCCCTGGGCGGACTCGCGCCGTCACACGGCAAGCTCAAGTGGGCGGAGAAGGCCCGTCCCGGCTATTTCGCGCAGGACCACGCCGCCGACTTCGCCGAGGACATGAGCCTGACCGACTGGATGGGCCGCTGGGTCCGCGAAGGCGGCTACGAAGGTTCGGACGTCGAAACCCTGATTCGCGGCACGCTCGGCCGGCTGCTGTTCTCGGGCGACGAGGTGAGGAAATCGGTCAAGGTCATCTCCGGCGGCGAACAGGGCCGCATGCTGTTCGGCAAGCTGATCCTGCTGCGCAACAACGTGCTGCTGATGGACGAACCGACCAACCACCTCGACATGGAATCCATCGAGTCGCTCAACAACGCGCTGGAGAAATATCCCGGCACGCTGATCTTCGTCTCCCACGACCGCGAATTCGTCTCATCGCTGGCGACGCGCATCATCGAGATCAAGTCCGCCGGCGAGATCGTCGACTACCACGGCAACTACGAGGAATACCTCGCCAGCCAGGGCGTGGCGTAAAAGTCGGCGCCGGCGGGACGGTGATTATCGACACTGAGGAGTTAACCAGGCATGTCGAAATGATTTACACATGCCGACTGATAGCAGATGCTGAATGTCTAAAAATCAGTATGCTGGGATAATGGCACTATTGATGCTACGGTTAATTCATCCCTGTTGATCCTCATTCGGGAGAACACCATGAAACGGAAACTTGCCATCGCAACCCTTCTGGCTGGCTTGGCATTCGGTGCCATTGCTGCTCCGATCACCGTCACCTCGGTCATCGCCACCGGCGCCTACGAAAACGACCTTTCTGCAATCATTGACGGGGTGTTTCCTGCTGAAGGGGGCTTTTTCAAGAACAATACAGTTTGGTGGGGGGGTACTGCGCCTGTCTTCACCATTGCTTTCGATCAAACCTACATCCTTCAGGACGTCATGGTATCGGTGGATAACAACGACTGGTACACAGTCCAGACATCCATGGACAATAGTCTCTGGTCAAACCTGTTTTCCATAACGAAATGGGATGGCGAAATAGGTAATGGCATGGATACCATGAGCAGCATTTCAGGCAATACCGAATACATTGCAGGTATCGACTTTCAGGCAACAAATGCGCGCTACGCCCGAATTTATGCAACAGGAGGGGATGGCTTGTACGCCGTGGGCGAACTATCCTTTACCGGCGTAGCCGCGAATCCAGTCCCCTCTCCTCCTGCCTTCATTTTGATGCTTACCGGCCTCGGTCTACTGGGTCTAACCAATCGATTTCGCAGGGCTGGCAAGGAAACATAGCCCGCCGTCGCCGACATTTCGGCGCAATGCTCGTTACGCGGCAGTCGCCGACAGCTCCGCCAGCTCCGC